>PKTF01000379.1 GCA_002869275.1 Ignavibacteria bacterium
GCCCGAAACGAAGTCAGCAACGGATGTTCTGCCCGACCTGCTGCTGCCGGAATATGTTATCACGGGAAGCGAGATGGTCAGTTTCATCGAGGATCGCAAGGGGGCTCTCGACGAACCTGACAGCCAGACCTTCACAGCCCGCGCCGGACGAGGCGAACGTGAACAGCGTTTTTACGACACCGCTCCCACACGCATGCCGCTCCGAAAAGCTGCACTGACGGGAAGCGAGGAACGTTTCCTGCTGAAAGCCGGCTACGGCAGTTTCGCCACTCCTCACGTGCAGGTCTGGTACGGCAACCGGTACCAACTCGGAGATATCACGGCGCATGCGCTCTATGAGAGCAGCGACGGTCATGTCTCCCACGCCGATTATTCACGTTTCGGTTTTGATGTCGCAGGGGGCACCTACCTGCCGAAACACCTCCACCCGCTTCTGGCGTCATCACGGCTCCAGGCCGAATTTCACGCCGACGTGCAGGAATACGGTCTTTTCGCCGACAGGCTCGACATCGCCATTCCGCAGCCCGATTTCCGCCGCAATCTGGTTGACATGAACGGACGCATTGATCTGATCTCTCGCCGCAACCGCGTGCTGGATCATCAGCTCAGCCTGGTTTTCGGTCACCTGGACCTCGAAGAGGAACTGGGTGTACGCGATACCCTTCAACTGAGTGATTACGAAGCTCTCGAAACACGTGTCGGACTTGAAGGACGGGCAATGATTCGTCAGGCTCCCCTGCCTCTGGACACGCGCTTCGCTCTCCACGTAAACGAACTGGGTGATTCAGACGCCGACGCTACGCGTCCGTTCTTCCTCGAAACAGGAGCAGCCGCAACGTACCAGTTCTCTGATGGACTCTGGCTCGATGGCGACCTCGCCATGTATCATTTCCGCGGAAGCGACCACGCCTCGCAGTTCCGTCTGTACCCCTCGCTTACCGTGCGATACCTCTACAGTGATTCCTGGACATTTCGCGTCGGATACGTCCCTACTGTTGATGAGCAGACGCTGTCCGGTTTCCGGCGCCTGAATCCCTACCTGATGCTGGCATCGGAAATTCGGCATACAGATATCCCCATCCGTCTCGAAGCCGGGGCGGAATTCGATGACAGGAAAAGCACCTCCGGCCGCGTGCGCCTTTCGTATCTGCGCTCAGGCTCGTGGGCGAGATTCTCGCTTCTCCCGGATCCCGTGCTGCAGCAGTGGGACGTCCTCTACAACGGCTGGTCTTCCATCGGTGAGGTTCAGGGCGACTTCGCGCATTCCTTTTCCTCCCGCACCCAACTGCAGAGCCGCGCGGTCTTCCGTTACTCCGGGAGTGATGAGCTGGACGGCAGCATTCCCTACCTCCCGGATTACGAATTTCGTCTGCTTCTCAGGCATGAATTCCCCTTCGACCTTTCGCTGCAGACGACAGTACAGCTTGTCGGCGAGCGCAGTACCGGTACCGATGACAATCTGTCGGCCTGGATGCTGCTGGGCATGCAGCTCGAATATCGTTTCATGAAGCAGGCAGGGCTCTTCCTTCGCGCAGACAACCTTCTCGACCAGAAATATCAGTTATGGAACGGTTACCGTGAACGGCCGTTCTTCATTCTTGGTGGAATAGTGTTCCGGTTCTGATGGCAACATTGCGTGACATACTCCAGCGCACAGCCGCAAACATCGGCATGGATGATCAGGAACTCGAACCCTTCGCCGTTGCGATGATGCAGGTGTTGCAGCAGTCGCATGAACAGGGCGAAGACGTCGAACTGATGACCTTCGGCACGCTTTTACATGAGAAAGGATCAGTCCGCTTCCGACCGCATAATTCCCTCTTCCCTCCACGAGAAGAGGAGCCGGCGTGAATCGGGACGAACTCATACAGGCACTTTCTCAGGAGCTCGAAACCTCGGAGCACAGTTGCAGCGTCTTCCTGCATGCCTTTTTCGACAGTGTGAAAACACACCTGCGAAAAGGTGAAGCTGTCGATCTCGAAGCACTCGGATCGTGGAAACCGGTGATGGCCGGCAATACCGGCCGCCTCGAGGATGTCCGCTACGTCCCAGCAACCGGACAATCCGCAGCGCAGGACGGTGCCGTCCATGGACCCGCCAGCAGTATCGATGCATTGCATTTCATTCCTGCCGAAGCGCTGGAGAACAACGGCGGCTCGAACGCTCCGATCGATGTCGGCGTCCTGGTTGGAGAGGTCAACAGGCTCTTCAGCAAGGAAGATGACGTATTCGAAAACGATGCTGAGCCGCAGGAAGAACGTGTATCCGGGCGTCACGATATGGAGATCCCCTCTGTTCCCGAGTTCCAGGAAGTGCTTCGTGAAGACACGCTACCTCCTCCGGCATGGTCCGAGGAAGCCGCGCTGCTGCGTGATGAAGAGGAGCTCGATCCCTCGGAAATCGATGACACACTGGTCGAAGGCGATGATGACGAGACCGACGACAGTGTGCCGGACATGATGGCCCTCGAGGATATTCCGGATCCGGAAGACGACGAAGATGATCCTTCTGCTGCAGAGGCGCTGGAGGATGACGTCGAAACAGAATTCGAAGCCGTCGAAGACGAATATGCCGAGACCGACGATGCTGTATCCGATGTAGACATCGATGATACTGCGGAAATTGGCGATGCGTCCGAGGCGGACGAGGCTGACTATCCCGCGAATGAAGAAGACAGCACCGGGGAAGACGCGCTGGACGATTCCGAGGTTTTCTATCGGAATCGTGACCAGTTGTATAATCCACCCAAGGAAGCCGGAAACAAGAACCTCCTGATCACGGCAATCGTCCTGACCGTCGGTGTCATCGCGATCATTCTTTTCCTGGTCTTTGGAGGCAACGACGAATCGCCTCTGCCTGCCTCAAAACGCGGAAAGGGCGCAACCACTCAGATCCTGCAACAGCAGGATACTCCGAACATGTATTCGCAGTCACTGAATAAAACGTTCATTCTATAACTGGAGCCTTCGATGACGGTATTCGATCTCTTTCTCAAAGGCGGCATTGTCATGTGGTTTATCCTCGCGGCATCGCTGCTGGCAACCGCCATTATCGTGCAAAAACTGATCACACTTTCACGTGTGAAAACCGACGGTGGGAAGTTTATCCTGCAGATGCGCTCAGTCCTGAGCAAAGGTGATATTTCCGCCGCATTGTCGATGTGTTCCGAAGCGAGTACACCTCTTTCGAACATTCTGCGGGTCGGACTCCTCAAAATGAAGGGCACCCATCAGGACGTCAAGGATGCTGTGGAAAGCGCAGCACGCATGGAGGTCTACAAACTGGAGCGCGGACTGGGCTTGCTCGCTTCCGTTGCCGGCATCGCTCCCCTTCTCGGGTTTCTGGGAACCGTGACGGGCATGATCGGCGCCTTCCGTGTTATCGAGGTCAACGAGGGTGTCGTGAATCCTCAGCTCCTCGCCTCAGGAATCTGGGAAGCGCTGCTGACAACCGCATTCGGCCTGATCGTTGGTATTCCGGCGTATTTCCTCTACAATTATCTGGTCAACCGTGTCTCCCATTT
The DNA here is from genome assembly GCA_002869275.1 of Ignavibacteria bacterium. GTDB lineage: Bacteria > Bacteroidota > Ignavibacteria > SZUA-365 > SZUA-365 > BM516. Next base: position 3,524 of record PKTF01000379.1, read on the forward strand.
CGTTTTCGAGACGGAAAACAGCTGTAACGATTTTCTCGATATCGCGCAGGCTGAACAGCGAAAAGCGCAGGCAGCGGCGAAAAAAGCACAGCTCGCGCGCCAGCAGGCCCGGGGTCCGCAGTCATGAAGATCCAGATCAACCAGGAAAATAAACCACTGACGATATTCAGCTACTCTTCGCTGACGGATATCGTGCTTCTGCTGCTCGTATTTTTCCTGCTGACTTCCTCGTTCATTATCACCGAAGGCATCAAGGTCACACTGCCCGAGGCGCAAAACACCACCGCATCGGACCAGGAACAGATCATCGTTGCACTTCTCAATGACGGCAGGATGTTCATCAACAATGACGAGATCGCAGCAGATCAGTTCGGTGCGGTCCTCCAGGAACGACTGACCGATCCCGAGAACCAGATCATCATCCTGTCCAGCGACCGTGACGTACCGCTTGAGCGAGCGGTGTTCGTGATGGACGAAGCAAAAGGCGCCGGCGCCTCGCGATTTTTCATATCCACTCAGATGAAAGAAGACGATGACACTCAATAGTATCGATCTGCGCAGCTGGGGGATTTCATTTTCTCTGCACGCCGTGCTGCTGCTGATCATGATTTTCTGGATTGCGTTCCCCGACGTCCGTCCCTGGCCCGAGGAAATCGAGCTGACCTTCATCGACCTGCGGCAGAACGATCCGCCCGCGCCGCGCATCGAGACGCGTCCCCATGTTCCCCAGGCTGCTGAGCGACAGACGTCCGCCGCCACGCGTGAGAACGTGACGCGCATGCAGCAGCCGGCAGCCCGACAGGCTCCTGCGCGGCAGACCACGGCACGCAGCACGGGTGCACCCACGGCAGCCCCTTCCAGTCCCGTCCCCCCGCGTGAAATGCGCGGAACAGAGAATGCGGTTGATTTCACGGACTTCGGTGGAGGCAAACGCGACCGCAGCTCTGCCGCCACATCGGACGATTACACTCGCAGGGAATCTCGAGAGCAGGGACTGAGTACGTCTGCCCGATCTGCCGATCATGTATCCGGTGCAGGTGCCGGCGAACAGGCGGCAATCACCACGGATCCGGGTGCGCTCAGCGCGACCCCGCACTCATCGGCGGATATTCAGTGGGACGGCACCCCTGCTCGCAACCGTATCAGCGGAGTATTGCCCGAATTTCCACCCGGAGCAACACGTGAAGTGCAGGTCGCCGTTCGTTTTCGCGTCCGTCCCGACGGCAGCATGTACGGCATGACCGTGATACAGAAAGGCGACTCCCGGTATGAACATGCCGCGCTGAATGCCATGCGCAGCTGGAAATTCAACGCACTTCCTTCGGAAAGCAAGCAGATCGACCAGGTAGGTACCGCCGTTTTCTCCTTCAAACTCAAGTAGCGACTGAAACTTTTTCACTCTGCGTGCGAATCATAGAGTATCGGTCCGATCCGATATTCAATGTCATCTACACGTGTTACATGCGCGCACCATGAAAAAGCCGCGGTCAGCTATGGACCGCTACGCATCCGACCTCTCCTCTCATGCGCACCGATGTCGGTACACATCGACCGCGTCTGACATAACCGGCTCCGTCTCCGGTTCCGGTTACCGATTCCCATCGAATGTATCAAGACCGCTCCAGGAGGATAGCACCATGAAAATATGGTTTGCTGGTATTGTCCTTGCATTCTGCCTGCTGCCGACAGACGTGTGGGCCTGCTCCACGTTCATCGCAACGGGATCGAATGCGGTACTTGTCGCTAACAACAAGGATTTGCGTCCGTCTGATCAGAACGCCATGCTGTTCATTTCTCCGGCCGCATCGGGCCGCTATGGAAAAATGTTCTGGGGTCGTCGACACACGCTCACGCAGTGTGGAGTGAACGAAGCCGGACTTTTCGTCGATGTTTCACCGGTACCCTCCGTCGCCTCATCCCTTCCGAAGGGAACAGAACTGAACGCCCCGCTCGCCTCCCTGCTTCTCGACCGCTGCGCCACCGTAGAGGAAGCGCTCGATTTCATCAGGCAGCACCATGTGCGGGACCTGCTGAAAATGCATATGATGCTGTCTGATAAAAGTGGCGCCTCCGCGATCGTGGAGTGGGACGGATCGGAATTGCACGTTCTTCCGAAGAGCGGCGCGTACCAGATCATGACGAATTTTCGACTGAGCGATCCAGCAATGGGTGGACATCCCTGCTATCGTTACAATTCTTTGCTTCGCATGCTGCGTTCTGAAACGCATAGTCCTCAGCTTCTGCGCAAAGCACTCGATTTCACCCACCAGGAAGATTTGACCTACTACTCCAACCTGATCGACTTGAGCGAAGGCTCGATCACGGTTTTCGGTAATCATAATTTCGGGCAGTCCCGCACCTTCGTTCTCGCCGATATGCTGCAACAAGGTGCACAGCAATTCACGCTGGATGAACTCTTTCCTCAGCGCCGGGTCGACAAGAGCGCGCTGGAACTGCGCAACGGGCTCGTGTATGAAATTGGCTCTGATACCCCGTTTTCGGGTATATGCGTGCAAAAACATGAGAATGGCACGCTTCTGAAGGAAGGGCTGGTCAAGAACGGCAGATGCGCCGGATGCTGGAAGTACTTCGATGAGGACGGCGTCTGCATAGACGAGGAAAACTATCGACGGGTCCTCCTCTTCTTCGACAGCGGCCATCTTAGGGCTGAAGGGATGCTGAAAAACAATATGATGGTCGGAGAATGGCAATGGATGAACGAGGACGGTACTCCGGCACTCAAAGGAAAAGCGATTGACGGCATGTTTTACCGCGATGGAGAGAACCTGCCATACAGCGGAAAACTGACCGTGACCTATCGCAATGGGAAAACGTGCAGTGAAAGAAGCTTCGTCCGGGGACTACTCGATGGCGAGGCGCTGGACTGGTATGACAATGGTCATGTGCGGGTCGAAGGATACTTCGAAGACGGCCGCCATGCGGAGCGCTGGAGGTTCTACCGTCGTGATGGCGGTCTGGAACGTACGATGAATTACGAGGACTACGTTGCCCCGGTGCACCAGAAATGAGCATGATTCTCTTGTAATCGGAAACCCCTCGGACTTCAACTGATATCCGGGGTACCACCAGATCCCCGGATCAGGACGCGCCAGGCCCTCTGTACCGGGAAATATAATGCAGCATGCACCGGACGGCTCTCGCGCATCTGCATCAGGTCTGTATATCGCCGAAGCTGATCACGATGCGCATCGGAGTGCATCTCGAGAAATGCTTCGAGATTACTCCCCTCATGGCCAGATACTTTGTAGTCGATGATCCACCGCTCGCCGTGCTCATCAACGAAGGTCCTGTCAATCACCGATCGCACCACTTTCCCCTGAAGCACCCCCGTCAGTGCGTACTCGCAGCGTCCATCGTGTTGCGGCTGCAGAATCCACCGCCCGCGTTCGTCGGCGAGCATGCCCTTCACGAGCTCAAGCACCTCCTCGATATCCGGATGCTGCGCGTATCCGGCTGTGTTTTCGAATCCAGCACGTACGATGCTGCGTTTCGCATGGCTGGAAAGGCCCTCCCACCAGGAAACACTCTGCATCGCGATATGTGCGAGGAGCTGATGCACAACTACTCCACGCTCGCGCGCCTGCTTCCCTGCTCGCATGCTCCATGAATCCTGCACCGCTTCTGTCTTGTCGGGCTTCTCCGTTTGATCGAGTGCAAACGTCGGTATCTCCGGCAGACTCCAATCTGAACCGAGCCGGCTACGCACACTTCCTGGACTCTGGTTCTTAATCCCCTCCTCCGTAGCTTCGATCTGGCTACCGGCAGCAGTAAACCACTGCGCTGTCGCTTCCGCTTCGATGGATTCCCACAGGTGCCCAAGAAATGAATGCTTTGCGGGACGCACCACCTGTGGCTCATTGTCACCGTCATCAGATTGCTTGACGGTGGCTGTCAGCAGCAATCTCCGCCTTGCACGTGTCACGGCGACGTAAAGAAGTCGAAGAGCTTCATGTTCTTCTTTTCGTGCGAGAATAGAACGGATGTACCTGTATGTCTGATCTTCATCCTCACCTCTTGGCGCAAGCGGTGCGAGGATGAAGGAATGTCCATCATCGGCACGACGCTCCATCCAGAGAAGCAGCCGCCTTTCGCCGTGACGCGGTTTTCCGTCGAGTCGCGGAACGATTACCGTATCGAATTGCAGACCCTTCGCTTTATGGATGGTCATGACCTGCAGGTTGATGTCGGCACCGGGATCTGGCGGGGCGTACAACTGTTCGACTTCTTTGTAGAGGACCTCCAATTCGGGCATGACACCGGCCGGTGACAGAGACTCGAGGAGGTCCAGTCCGCAACGCGCAGCGTCCAATCCGGCGGCGTCCGTCGTTGCAGGTCCGCCAAGCTCAATCCAGCATCCCTCGACCTCTCTTCGAAGAGACTTCCTCCCTCGCTGCTCCATGGCATTCTGCAGGGCCGCGCGGCAGCGGATGACGCGCTGTCTACCGTCATCCGTTAGTCGCGTCAACATCGAATCGTCGGTGATCACATCCGGCAGAAGTGCGTATTGGTCGTATGCGGCGAGGGCATGCAGGTCACCGTCGCGCAGTCCGCACCACGGAGCTCGCAGCACCGCGAGCCAGGCGATCCGGTCACCCGGATGCGTAAGTGCCCTCGCCAGTGACAGAATGTCCTGAACAGCAGGATGGCGTCCGAGTGGTTCGATTTCTACCGCCTGACAACGAATGCCGGCTTCGCGAAGTCGAGGGAGAATCTCGAGTATATGGCTCCTGCTGCGCACGAGGATGGCCGCGCTCTCACCAAATTCATCGGGGTGCTCACGAATTTCCTGACAGAGTGCGGCGACACGTTCTGCCTCATCTGTCCTGCTGCCTCCCGCCGAGATTTCGAGACTTACACCATGCTCCTCCTTTTCCCTCACCGCGGTAGCGCTGACAAAGGCGACAGCCCCCAGATCAGGATCGTTCTGAGCCGGCATGATGTCGGAGAAGTGTTTGTTCACCCATGCCACGAGCCCTTCCTGAGACCGGAAATTCCTGTACAGGCGCAGCGGCCACAACGGCACGGAACCCATGCGCCCCTCCTCCCAGACAGTCAGGAACAGGCCGACATCGGCTTCCCTGAACCTGTAGATCGATTGCATCGGATCACCGACGAGAAACAGCGTGTGTCCATCTTCAGTGCTCCAACCAGCTGTGAGCAGCTTCAGCAGGCGGAACTGCGTTGAGGAGGTGTCCTGGAATTCATCTACGAGCAGGTGGCGCAGACGATATTCCAGTATGAGCGCGAGGTCGGTCGGCGTGAGATCTCCGCCCAGCGCTTCGGCAGCGGCAAAGGCCATCTGCGGATGATCGAGCACCCCGCGTTGTATGAACAATCGGCGCAGCTGCTCGAGACAGAGCAGAAGGACCTGCAATATATCGTCGAGTACCTGCCACTGATCATCTTCATATCTTTCGGCCGGCAGTGTACGAACAGCAGCCAGTCGATCACACCACTCGGAGTGCGCGACGAGCTTTTCCAGCAGTTCCTGGAGGTGCTGCTTTCTTGGGTCCTCCGGAAGGAAGCCCAAACGCTTGTCCACCCCGCGCGGCTTTCGCAGCGTTCCGGCGCTTGTGAGGAGAAGGTGCGCGATGCCCTGCCAAGCGGGGAAATCTTCGATAGCGGCTGCAGGCGGACTGTCCGCGAGCAAGCACGGATGTAAAGGTGAAGCTTCTGACAGATTACCCGTTCCGTCCAGCGTTGCAGCCGCGTGATGAGCAAGTGCAGCGGCCTCGGCCAGCATGTCTGCAGGCAGATCCGAATGCAGTTGAGACAAATGCTGCCGTATCACATGATGGAGTATCTGTTCCATCTGTTCGCGTGCACCATCCTTGCTGCCCTCTTCTCTGTAGAGCACCGGAATCCACTGATCCCGAATCGCGATCATATCGACAAGAAGATTTTCCGCGAGGTAGTACCGGTTATCGAGATGGACGAGAAAACGCATCAGTTCTCGTCCGAACCGCGCATCGGAGCGCTCGTCCAAAAGTACGGCACGGACGGCTTCCCGATACAGGTCTGATGCGTCATCGACGATGCTGACCTGTGATCCCATCGCGCTCACCCATGGCATCTGCCGTGTCAACCAGCCGTTGAACGCATCGATGGTCATGATGCGTAGTCGCGATGGCTGATCGAGGAGTTGCCATCCCAGTTCGGTATCCCTCCGCAGGACATCATTCGCCACCTGCCAGGTGCGACGGGCATGTTCCGCGTCGGGCGCCGGAGATCCCGCTCGATCGAGCGCCTGCATAATACGTACACGCATCTCCGCGGAGGCTTTACGCGTGAACGTGATCGCCACAATCTCTTCGGGTGCATCGACGGTGGTGAGAAGAGCGAGGAAGCGCTGAATCAGAAGCTCGGTCTTCCCTGAGCCCGCAGGCGCCTGAACGATGAATGATCGTGTGACATCGAGAGCCTGTTCGCGAGCGAGGCTATCCTCAGTTGTACGGTCCGTGGCTGCCAGTGGCGTCTGCTCCTTGACACTCATTGTTCCGCCTCCTCGCTGATCGCGTCGATGCGGCACAGGTGCCTCAGACTGCAGTAGCGACAAGTCTCCTCTCCGTCGCGCGGTTGCACGTCCGCTTTTCCTTGTACAAATTCTTCCGCGAGCCTGTGGAGACCATCATTCCAGAACTGGATGAGTTCGTCCCAGTCCGCGACGGGGATTCCGCGTTTCTGCATCCACTCTGCAGCGGGCGGCAAAGAATCAATACTGTTGTGATCATCACGTAATCCGCTCAACCGGCATTCACCACGGCGCAGTATTCCGAATGCAAGGCCGGCGATGTTCGATTTCTCCTTCACCGCATAGAGAGGAAGCTGCGGGTCGCCGAGGCGCTCTCCCGTCCAATTGCCGGGTCCCTGTTGACCGCTTTTGTAATCGATCAGGAGGATTCGGCCGTGGTCGCCAACTTCATCGATACGGTCTGCCACAATGCCGAATTCCAGTTCGCCGATCGAGACTCGCGTCTCGCGTTCCACCTCTCGAACAGTGAAATGCTCGCGCCGCCGTTCACTTCGCAGCCATTCCGTGAGGATGTCGAGGATACAGCTTCGCTCCGCCTCTTCCACATGTCCGGGCAGATCGCCCCGCAGAGGATGCTGTCTCTCCTCCAACACCTGATCCAGCAGCTGACTGAGCCGCTCACGCACATCCTCTTCGCTCATGTTCAGTAATGCTCGCTGCGATCTACGCTCCTTCCAGAACAACTCCATCAGCCGATGCATCACCGTACCGCGATCGCGGAGCTGCACACCCCGCAGCGGTTCGGCTGGAGCGTCCGCATGAAGTCTCAATTCGGCGAAGGCCCGGAAGGGACAAGCCGACTGCAGGCTCAGAATCCTTGTCCCGCCTCGGATGTTCTCCGCCGGTTCGAGCGGCGGCGCTTCGTCCTGACCAAGCTCTTCCATACAATCGGGGTGAGCATCCTGTACGACGGAGACAAAGGAATGATGGAGGCAGGAGTCCTCGGAGCACGGGATATGGCGCAGCAGAGGTGAGGGCAACAGCTCCTTGTCCGCCTCACGCGCGCTGCACGAATAAATGACCTCATTCGCAATGTTCTCAGTCCTGCGTGTAAGCTCGCGCATCTGCTGCAGGTACTGGTCGGGAAGGATATCTGTAATTCCGGCCCGACGCTGCACGGGCAATGGGATGAACGCATTTGTGCGCATGGGCGGAGGCCAGCGCTCTTCATTCATCCCGATGACGCGGCAATGCTCCATCCGCATTCCCGCGGTTTCGAGGACGCCCATGATCTGTACCGGAGTACCGGTGGATTCCGGTTGGAATATCTGCTCCTGCACCAGCGCACGGAAACGGCTTATCGCCTCCCCGGCCTGCATGCCGGGCAGCATGGGTGCATACGTGGAAAACTCCTCGAGAAGCTGTCCCATCCTCCGTCTTCCCTGATACTCCCGACTGGTCAGGCTGCGAGACCCGGGCCAACCCAGTCGTTTAAGCATATCAATGAAGCGCTGTGCCCAGACGTCCGCCTCTGCTCCGGTCTGAGTATCCGCCTGCTGTGCCAGTGCCTGCAGCAGGATATCATCCTGTTCGCTGTCACCGATGATTCTGTTCAGAAATCGCTTTGAAAAAGAAGGCACGCCAAATCCACGCAGCCGCATATCGAGGTCGATGCGTTTTCTGCGCTGTTTCTCGTTTGCAGCTGTGAACGGTCCTCGAAGAAGAGCTGAAAGCGATTCGAGCGGGATTTCAAACTGCAGCAGTTCTATCGCATGGAGTGCGGCAGCCATCATGGGTTCATCCGCGCAGCGTTTGCCAAGGGAAAGCTCAAACAGCCCGGTTTCTGCATCATGCCCGTGCAATACCTGACCGGGAGCAAGAATATCGCTGAACCGGCGTTCTACCTGATCTCGTACATGATCGAGACTCGGAAGAACGATGGCAATATCTCTGCTGCCGTGCTGCAGCATCTCACGGCTCCATATCGCCGCGGCATCAATTTCCTCTTCGAATGATTCATACCGCAGAAACGATGGTGAGCTGGCCGCTCCCCCACGCTCCCAGTGCGTGACAGAAACACCATGGTTTCGAACGCTGGACTGGAAAGCGCGAAACATGCTGTCTGGATAGAGGTCAAATCCCGCGAGGACAAGTGACGGCGGCAGTAACGCGGGGAACTGCTCCGCCGCGTTACGCGCGTATCTGGAGAGCCCGCCCGCCGGAAGTACCCCCAGGTCGTTCCACAACTCGCGCACAAAGGCAAGCGCACGCAGATAGAGCTCGCTGCCCGGCGTCGGGTATCGCTGTATCTCCTCATCACTGACGTCCCAGGACTGCTGCAGTTGATGCGCGTCCATCAGCTGCCGCGCGAGCAACTCGGGCTGCATATCGTGCGCAGTGAGCTCTTCACGTACCGCCCGTTCCCACGAAATCCGTTCCTGGGCGGCAGTAAGAAGACGTGCGGAGCCCGCACTCCGGTCTGCGGCCGCGAGCAGTGACGCTCGCTGGACGAGTTCCTTTTGCCATGTCATGAGGGGTAGAATGCGAGGAGTTTCCCAGACGGACTCTTTCCTGCGCAGCATCTCCCTGTCCCATTGGTCATTCAAATGTCTGGCAAGTCTCTGGGTTGCCGTGCAGACGACAGCACCCTCGGCGAGAAGTGTTAGCAGACGATCGTTATGTAGTAAACGAGAGGCTGACACCACAGAAACTCCCGGATGAATGAGATCATGCTAATGGAAGCAGAAGCCGTTGCAGACTGATGCTGTCCCTGCTAAACCATCGCAAAAACGATGAGAGATGCAAGATACTCCCTTCGGCCATGATGTGCATTCCCCGAGGCTAATGTTAACGGTCCCTGCTGGAGGAAAAGATGAAGAAAACACCTGTCGAGAACATGATGGAAGACGGCACGTTCTTCGCTGATGTTACGTACTGCATCCCTGCATTGAAGCCGATTCCATCACTCAGCCAAACGGCGATTTCCGGTCCGTACATGAGAAAGTGACGGTTGTTGGCAGCATAACCGTAACTTCCTCCCAGGAATGTGGGATCTCCATTTCCCTGCGATGCGACGGAATGCACACGCATGAAGAACTGCAGAAACGACAGTGGCCGCAGCTCGATCTCTCCGCGGACATGAATCTCGTCACTGTACCCGCTGTTGCGGATATTGTATCCGGTCGCGGCTCCAATTCGTGCGGGGAACGGCTCAAAGGAATGTTGATAACCGACACTGACCAGTTGATTGTATTCGTCGTCTCCGGACCAGAGGCCGGAAGCATTTGACGTCTCACCGATGGGAATACCGAATATCCCGGAAAGGGTGATCACGTCATGGTCACTGGCGAAAATACCCACGCGAAGACCAAGTTCAATATCTCCGGGTGCTTCGACGACCTGCGTCGGCGCGCCCGCGGACTCCTGCACCACCAGTTTCCGATAACCTGGGATGTTAACTATTCCCGTGACGTATTTCGAATAGCCGTATTCGCTGTAGAGACGGTAGGTTTGCTCTTCGAGACGTTGAATACCGACCTTGTTTCCTGCTGCGTTATAATAGCTGTCTGTATCAAGCCCTCGCAGTCCCAGACGCAGATACGTCGTTCGCTTCTTTCGCGGCCAGGAATCAGCCTGCAGTGGAGCGGATTGCAATACGATGAGGAGCAGGATGAATACCGTCAGTGCCAGGGATTGCATCTGAACAATGGTACGAAATGCTTGACGGAGTATACTAGCAGTGGTCTGGGGCTTCTTCATACGTAATCTTGAGCGTAATGGATGTTGCCAGTCTATCAAAAGATACAAGAATTGCCCATTCGTTCATAGCATTCGACAATATCAGCGAAATAAGGCTCTTTTCTATCATAATGGATCTACAGACAGCGAATTTATTCAATGATTGGATGCGAAGACTCCGGCGAAGATTCATCTATATCGTTATTTATCAATGTGTTCAGGGCTCTCCCTGATAATGTGGTACCATCTGCATATTCGGTACAGATATGCCGCTCCTGGAGACCGCCACCATGCTGCTGGGGTGTAATTGTCCGTTGGTTCTTCAGTCCTTTTCAGTTGTCCTTCAGATGTGTACCTTCCTACACCATCATTGTTATAGAGGCTGCCATGGCATCCATCATTTACACAGATGATCACGCCGCCGGTCCGATAGCACGTCTTGTGCTAGGTGCGGCGATTCTTCCTCACGGACTACAGAAAACTCTCGCCTGGTTCGGAGGACAGGGACTTCTTCCATCCCTTGAAGCCCTTGATGGATCCGGGATTCCCTATGCGTTGGGTGCCCTCGTCATCGCAGCGGAATCGCTTGGCGCCTTCGCGCTCATCTTCGGCATATTCGGAAGATTCATGGCAGCGGCCATCATACTCGTCATGCTCGGGGCAATCTTCACGAAGCACGCGGCACACGGATTCTTCATGAACTGGAACGGCCTCCAGGAAGGTGAAGGATTCGAGTATCACCTGCTCGCCATGGGGCTGGGTCTGATTATCCTCATACTCGGTAGCGGTTCGCTCTCGTTCGACCGCTGGCTGACTCGACGCTACTGGGCCTGACCCATTCTCGATGCTGCCGGGTAAGACTCGGCGTCAACGGGACGTATTCCTTCCTCGGCGCACGTATCGCGCCACGCGATGGCAGAATTCTCAACCGCTGAGAAACCCTTTCGCTGTCTTTCTATGTTAACATCTACTCTAACCCCGCAGCGCGTTGTTCACAGGGGCGTATCCATCTACTTCCGGACATCTACTCATGAAAAAACGGATTTTTTACATCATACCTGTCCTGATTCTCGTTTTGGGCTTCATCATAATGCAGATTCTGGTCGGAATGAAAGACGAACCTCAGCGCCGCGCTCCGGAACGAGTGGTGAAGCAGGTCCGTTCTGAGATCGTCAAGCTCGAGGACACGCCGACGCAGATAGAAGCATTGGGAAAGGTACTTTCATCGAGCCCAGTGCAGTTGATCAGTGAAGTCACTGGGGTTCTCCTCCCTGGAGACGTGCCTTTCAAACCGGGGCAGCGATTCAGTCGAGGCCAGGTGCTGCTTCGGATCGACAACCGCCAGGTTCAGTATACCTTGAACAGCACGAAAAGCGATTTCATGAATGCGCTCGCTACGGTACTGCCTGAAATGAAGATCGACCATCCTGCGGATTATGATGTCTGGCAGAAGTATTTCGACGGATGCGGTTTTGACGACACCCTGGCGGAACTGCCGGAGAGCACCCATCGCAGGATCAAGGTGTTACTGACCCGCGCCAACGTGTACAAGCTGTTTTTCGCTGTTCGCAACCTCGAAATCACACTGGAAAAACACGACATCACTGCCCCGTTCAATGGCTCCATTTCCATGACCACTCAGAGGGTCGGATCGAATGCGCGCAATGGAAGCGTCCTCGGAGAGATCATCAGTCTCCAGGACCTCGAAGTCGAAATCCCGATTCCCGCCGAGGATATTGCATGGGTGCGTTCAGGCAGCGACGTGATACTCCGGTCGGAGGAATTCGACAACGAATGGAAGGGTCGCATCGTTCGTACCGGCGACGTGGTCGATCGTCAGACTCAGACCATACCGCTCTATGTCAGCGTGAACGGAACGGGCAGACCGCTCTATGAAGGAAGTTATCTCACGGCATGGATTCCAGGACGGGCTGTGACTGCAGGCGTGACCGTCCCACGACGCGCCCTCTACGAAGAACGATATGTCTACGTTATTACAAACGGACAACTCGAGATCCGTGACGTGACGATTGCACGTCGAAATCCCGAATCCGTGGTCGTGTCTGCCGGGCTCTCCGAAGGCGATACCCTTGTTACCGAACTTCTGCAGGGTGTGTCTCCAGGGATGCTGGCGCAGCCGCGCCTTCGCGGAATCGAGGAGCGCCCGCAATGAGGGACATCATTTCCTTTTTTATTCGCTACAAAGTCTGGACGAATGTACTTCTGTTCAGCGTCATCCTGTTCGGGTTCCTTTTCTACCTGAACATGACCTATTCCTTTTTCCCCGAGACACGTCCTGATTTACTCACGGTGCAGGTCGCCTACCCCGGTGCTTCACCAGAAGAAATGGAAGAAGGCGTGGTGCTCAAGATTGAGGAAGCGATTGACGGACTGGTCGGGATCGAACGTGTCACCTCGCTTTCACGAGAGAACTTCGGTACGGTCACAGTTGAAATCACCTCTGGGTCGGATATGGACGATGTTCTGCGTGACGTGAAGAACGCAGTGGACCGCATCAACTCGTTCCCGCTCGGTGCTGAAAAACCGGTGATTTTTGAACAGAAATTCCGGACACGCGCACTCTCCATCGTGCTCTATGGAGAAACGGATCTCTACAATCTCAAATACTATGCCGAACGGATGCGCGACCGGCTGCTCGCTACCCCGGAAATCTCTCAGGTTGACACCGATGGCGTTCCACGACTGGAGTTCTCTCTTGATGTATCGGAACGAGATCTGCGTCGATTTAACCTCAGCTTCCGAGAAGTTGCTGATGCCGTTGCAGCCGAGAATATCAACCTCTCTGGCGGAAAGATCGATACCCGCGATGAAGAAATTCTCATCAGAGCGAATGCGCGTGAATATTTCGCAAAAGAACTGAACAACATCGTCATCCGTGGTGCGAAAAACGGCACCATCGTGTACCTGAGTGATGTCGCGTCGCTTCAGGAGCGGTGGGAAGATGTTCCCGACAAGATCTCGTACAACGGCCGAAGCGCCGTGATCCTCACGATCGATAAAACCCGTGACGAAGATATCCTCGCCGTCGCTTCCGTGGCGAAAGCGCAGGTGCAGGAATTCAATGATGCGCACGAACAAGTCTCGGCGGAAGTCCTCGACGATACGACCATCAACCTTCAGCAGCGACTCGATCTGTTGATCAATAACGGTCTGATCGGACTCGCACTGGTCATCATCACGCTCGGATTTTTCCTCAACCTTCGGCTGTCCTTCTGGGTGTCGGTGGGCATTCCCTTCTCCTTCGCCGGCATGTTCATCGTCGCAGGGCTCGTAGGGATCACGATCAACGTCATCTCTCTCTTTGGCATGATCGTCGTCGTCGGTATACTCGTCGACGATGCGATCGTCGTGGGAGAAAACATCTACGCGCATTATGAACGTGGGAAACCCGCCCTGCAGGCCGCGCGTGACGGGACGATGGAAATGATCGGTCCGGTAACGACCTCGGTGACCACAACCATCGTCGCCTTTCTGCCGTTTTTCTTTCTCGAAGGCTTTCTTGGAAAATTCATCTGGCATATGGCGCTCGTCGTCATCGCGACACTGTTTTTCTCCCTGATCGAGGCGTTCTTTATCCTTCCCGCTCATCTCGCCCATTCGAAAGGACTCCATCCGCATGCGCAGGATAAGGGGATACGCAAACGTATTGACAGCGCGATAGATTGGTTCACTCAGAATGTGTACGGCACATCTTTGCGCTTCGCCCTGCGTCACAAATGGATTACCGTCGTCACACCCATCGCGGCGGTTCTGATCACGGTCGGCCTGCTGCGCGGCGGACTGATCGGCGTAACCTTTTTCCCGTTCATTGATGGCGATACCATGCCCATCAATCTGTCTCTCGTTGCGGGCAGACAGGAAGCCGATACGGACTCCCTGCTCGCGCATATCGAACGGGCAAGCGTTGAACTGAATGAAGAATTGAAATCAGAACGGGCGGACGGCGCAGATGTGATTACAGGCTATAAACGCGAACTGGGAACAAACGATTTTGGCGAAAACGGCAGTCATACCGGACGGCTCACGCTGGTCCTCATGCCCGGAGAAGAGCGAAACCTCGACACGCCGATAATCGCAAACCGCCTCCGCGAAAAGGTGGGCCTCATCCCGGAAGCTCAGAAGCTCACCTATGGCCGGGTCGGCTTCTTTGGTAAACCGATTTCGGTCAGTTTGCTCGGGAACGACCTGACTCAGCTCACCAAGGCTCGCAATCTGCTGGTCGCAGAACTCAATAATTTTCCATCATTGAAGGATGTGACGGATTCAGAACAGGAAGGGCGTCGGGAAATCGATATCAGCCTGAAACCACGTGCGTATGCGCTGGGTCTGACACTTCGCGATGTGGCGGGACAGGTACGACAAGGATTTTTTGGGCTTGAAGTACAGCGAATCCAACGCGGAAGAGATGAAATCCGTGTCTGGGTGCGCTATACCGAGGATGATCGCGCAGCTCTCGGTTTCGTCGATCGTATGAGGATACGAACACCTGATGGATCCGAGTATCCCTTCAGCGAGCTTGCTGAATACAGCATCGCGCGTGGAATCATTACGATCAATCGTTTGGAGAATCAGCGTGAAATTAGGGTTGAAGCCAACCTCACCGATTTCGAAGCGGATCTCCCGCCGATCCTCGATGAAATCAGGGCAGAGGTGCTTCCGGCGGTTCTCTCACAGGTGACTGGTGTGCGCGCGTCGTTTGAAGGTCAGTCACGCAGCCAGGAAAAAACAACCCGATCGATGAGAAATGCGTTCTCTGTCGCCTTCCTCCTCATGTTTATCCTGGTCATCCTCGTGTTTCGTTCCTACGCACAGGCCGCGCTCGTATTCTCGATCATACCACTGGGCATTCTCGGTGCGATCTGGGGTCATGGAATTCACAACATCCAATTGAACACCCTTTCCATTTACGGTGTGATCGCACTTACAGGTATCGTGATCAATGACAGTATCGTCTTCGTCGACCAGATCAACAGGAACCTCCGCGCAGGCAAAGCCCTCTTCGACGCTGTCTACGACGCGGGATTATCTCGTCTTCGTCCTATTCTGCTTACAACCCTTACCACGTCCTTCGGACTGGCACCCCTGATCATGGAGACCAGCCGCCAGGCGCAGTTCCTGATCCCGATGGCAGTGTCCGTTGCGTGGGGCCTGGCTTTCGGGACCTTTATCCTGCTCATCGTCCTGCCGGCGGGTTTTCTGGTGCTCAACAAGTTTCGACATCTCTGGGAAGTGCATGCACTCCGCAGAGGTGATATTTCTCGCGAGAACGTCGAGCCTGCGCTTAAAGAACTCGCCGTCAAGGAGATCCACGCATGAAAATCCTGACCTGGACCCTCATCCTTCTGCCTGCTCTGTTCCTTGCGTCTCGGGCGCAGGAGGTACTGAGCCTCGAGCAAGCCGTCTCCATCGGCCTGGAACGAAATCACAGGATTCGTATCGCTCGCAATGATGCGGAAATCGCACGCAGCGAAACGCGGCGCGGTACCGCTGGTTTTCTCCCGACACTCGACGCGACTGGAAATCTGTCCTTCACTTCATCGCAACAGGAAACCAATTCGCCGTTCAGTTTCGGCGATTCTGATACACGAAACGCAAGTGCGCAGCTGGCATTGAACTGGACGCTGTTTGACGGGTTCCGGATGTTTGCCGAGCATGACAGGCTGCAGCAACTGGCAAGGCTTGGCGCATCTCAGGCGCGTAATGTCATAGAGCAGACGGTCATGAGCATTCTTGGCAGCTACATCCAGGTTGTACGCCAGTCACAGCTTCTCAGCGTGCAGGAAAGCACGCTGGCCCTGTCACGCACGCGATTCGAAAAAGCTCTCGTGCGGCACGAACTCGGCGGATCCCTGTCTGAGTTGCTGCAGGCACGGATAGCCTATCATGCAGACAGTGCAACGGCACTCGAACAGAAACTTCAAGTTGCCATCGCACGCAGGAATCTCAACCTTGCCGTGGGACGCGATCCACAAACCCCCTTCCTCACGGAAGAAACGATCAACCTGCCGGATTTCGCTTACGGTTTGGACGAAATGCTAGCGATGGCCCGCAAACGCAATGCCGAGCTTGATGTCGCCCGAAGCAGTTTGGAGGCTGCCGAAGCAGGCACGTCACTGAGTCATTCCGCGTTCTATCCGCGCTTGAGTCTGTTTGCGACCTACGGGTATGCCGACCGTCTGGTCGATGCCCCTGCACGCGGTGAAATCACCACGCTCAGTGCGGATGCCTCCGTTGGACTTTCGCTGAGCTTCAACCTTTTTGACGGCTTTCGGAACCTCGCTGACGTGGAACGCGCATCCCTGGCCGAGCAGAACGCACGCCTGACACTCGAAGAAGCTGACCTTCGGCTGGAGGGACTTCTAGATGAACAGTCGGATACGTACCGCACACGATTGCAGGCGCTGGATATCGAGGAGATCAAACGTGACGCTGCGCAGGCAAACCTGCAGTTGCAGATCGAACGATTCGATACCGGCACGATTTCCTCCCTCGAGTTCAGAGATGCTCAGCTGCAGTACATTCGCGCCGAGACCTCTGCGATCAACGCTCGTTTCGCTGCGCGTATCGCGCTGCTGGAGCTCCAGCGCCTCATCGGGGAGTTACAGATCTAAGACACTGCCAGTTTTCTCCCCCCCCCCTCCGCTATTCCGTTCATATCCTCGGTTGTGATGGATAATGGGTCAATACGTATTGATAAATCCGTATATTTACCCGTTGGCCGGTCCAAGTCATAGTTCACCGTCTGGATTATCGTATCCAGATAACTGTATCACCACCGATCGAGGTTCGACGGGAACATGAAAAAAGCCATTCTTTGTGTTGACGATGAAACACTGGTTCTGAACAGCCTGCGCACACAGTTGAGAGGTCATTTCGGTGATCGCTTCGCGTACGAAATCGCTGAAAGCGCCGACGACGCCTGGGAGGTCATTGAGGAACTCATCGGCGACGGAGTAGAAATACTGCTGATCGTCTCGGACTGGCTTATGCCCGGCATCAAGGGAGACGAGTTCCTGATTCAAGTCCACGGTCGCTATCCGGCTATCATCACGTTCATGCTCACCGGACAGGCCGACGACAGTGCCATCGAGAATGCGCGTGAGCACGCAGCCCTGCGAGCATGTTTTCATAAACCATGGGTGGAAAACGAATTGATCGAAGCAATCTGCACGGCCCTGGAGAACGGAGGATGAGTAAACCCGTCCTGATGTGCGTTGATGATGAAGAAATGATCCTGCTCAGTCTCAAGGATCAGCTCCGCCATCATTTCAGCAAAGACTTCATGATAGAGATCATCGAAAGCGGTGACGAAGCGCTGGAACTCGCCAAGGACCTCATCTCATCATCGGTGGAAATCCCTGTCATCATCTGCGATCAGATCATGCCCGGAATGAAGGGCAATGAACTGCTGCGTCATCTCCATACCCTGACCCCGAAAACATTCAGCGTACTGCTCACCGGACAGGCTGATGCAGGAGCCGTCGGCGATGCCGTCAATCACGCGAACCTGTATCGCTACATACCAAAGCCCTGGGAAGAAACGGATCTCGTTCTCACGATCAAGGAGGCAATTCGCAGCTTCTACCAGGACAAGCAACTGGAAGAGCAGAACCGTGCTCTCAAGGAAATTAACGAAACGCTTGAACAGCGCGTCGTCGACCGAACAGAAGAAGTCGTTCGGCAAAATGAGGAAATCCATAAGCAGATGCAGAGCATCGAGCAGCAACGTGAGGAACTGCAGGTCCGCAACGAATTCATCCGCAACGTATTCGGTCGGTATGTCAGCGATGAAGTAATGAATACGGTGCTGAAGGATCCGGCAGGATTACAGATTGGGGGTGCCAAGCGCGATATTTCCGTCCTGCTTTCGGACCTGCGCGGATTCACCATGCTCTCTGATCGGCTGCCTCCAGAGGAAGTCGTACGCATCCTGAACCGCTATTTCGAAAAAATGGTGGAAATCATTTCCGAATACAGTGGTATCGTGATCGAATTTCTGGGTGACGGTATCATGGCCATTTTCGGGGCGCCCAAGCGCCTGGCAAACCATGCCGAGCACGCCGTTGCCTGCGCCCTGTCCATGCAGCAGGCCATGCACGAGATCAACGCGCAGCATGAAGCCGAGTCACTCCCCATGATCGAGATGGGTATTGGCGTCACATCGGGTGAAGTAGTCGTTGGGAACATCGGCTCGGAGCGAAGAACGAAATATGGCGTCATAGGCACACCAGCGAATCTCGCGGCAAGAATCGAAGCTCTCAGTACCGGCCAACAGGTGCTGGTATCCTCGGAGACGCTTTCGCGCTGCAATGTTGAAATCGACATCGAGAAGGAATTCGATGTCTCCGTAAAAGGTGTCGATACACCGTTGAGAATCCACTCCGTCTCCGCGATTCGTGACGGCTTCGATGTTGAATTCTTGCCTCAAAAACTCGTCATGCGCAAGGTTGAAAAAAACGTCCAGCTGGAACTCGCCGTTCTCGATGGGAAATCCGTCTCCGATACTGTTATCACGTGCACTCTTGTTGCCATCTCGAAACAGCAGGCGTTGCTCACCGGCTGCAAAGATTTGAAGCGTCACTCCGACGTCCGCGTACGCGCACTGAATATTCAGGGTGAAAATCTGCCCAGTGAGTCCTATGGAAAAGTCACCGCTGTCGGACCAGGCGGCACGGTACTGCGCTTCACGTCGCTGTTTCTCAACGAATCCGACGACTACTATTCGGAGCTGCTCGGGCTCGGGGCTGATTGGGAGGATACAACATGAGCAGATTCTTCGGGACGGCAGCGCTGCTTCTGATCCTTCTCAGTATCACGGCCATGGGACAGGATTCCGAGACGCTGCTTTTCGGATCATTGCAAACCATGTTCTTCAATCAGAAATCCAACGTGACGCTGAGTGCACCGCTGAGCACGGGCGCAATGAACATCTCGGAAGAACGCAGCACGTTCGCAGTGCAGCAAATGGATCTGTTTCTTCGCAAAGATATCGGTGAAAGTTTCTCCGCCTTCGTGGATCTTGAATTCCAGCTGAACTATTCTTCGAACAACCGCTGGGGATCGATGAGTCTGCAGGAGGCGTGGCTCAATTATGAACCCACGGACGCCTTCAGTGTGAAAGTTGGCATGCTGTACCCTGCGTTCAACAATCTGAACGAGGTGAAAAACAGGCTGGCGCTTCTACCCTATGTTTTCAGACCTGGCGTCTACGAGCGCCTTCTCTCGTCGCTGTATATGAGTGAGAATTTTGTTCCTGAGCACGCCTTCGTTCAGATCTCAGGTGCCGTTCCGGTGGAACAGTTCTTCTTCGATTACGCAGCCTACGTCGGGAACGCCGAAAGTTCGTACATCTCCTACTCCGACAGCTACGGCAGCCCGGTCAACGACCTCGATACGAAGTTTGAATTTCTCTCTGGAGTGGATCCGAACAGTTTCGATGTCAAACTGTTCGGTGGCCGCCTCGGACTTCGCTCTCGTACTGAGAACTTCAAGGCCGGCTTTTCGCTCACGCACGACTATGACAATCTCAACGACACGACGCAGTTCCCCCAGATGTACACCGGTCCGCGCGCTCCGCTCATCGGCGATGCCTCCCGCGTACGCCTCGGTGCCGACCTGTCGGGAAGGATCGGTCCGGTCAACTTCGAATCTGAGGTGATAAAGGTTCTCTATGACCACGAGCCTGCCGAGCGTCGAGATATCGAGCTCGACCTACTGTTTTACTACACCATGCTCGGTTATCATGTAACGGACCGGCTATTTCTCTATGGGTCCTATGAGGGAGGCAATTCGACCTTCGATGAAAAATGGAAACGCAATACGGTTACGGCTGGCGCCTCATATCGCATCAGCGCTGCCGTAGCGGCGAAGGCGCAGTACATCACGTACAGACAGTTTCGTGATGAGGCTCTCCGCCTCGATGAAGTGGTCATCAAGTTTGTATTTCTCGGATTCAGCATTGTATTATGACGCATCCATGAAAACGCATTTTTTTATAGCCTTCCTCGTGACCGGAATCGTTCTTCTCACGTGCAGTTCGCTGGCACAGACCGTGGTCATCGTGAACACATCCGTGCCATCATCGACATCATTCGATGTCGATGAACTCCTGGACGTCTATACGCTGAATAAAGCGCACTGGGAAGACGGTTCTCGCATCACCGTTTTTGACCTCAAACGTGGTAAAAGCAAAGCCGCATTCTACGAATACATCGGCATGTCGGAAGAAGAACTGCAACGAATCTGGCTGCGGAAGCAGTTCACCGGAAGAGCACGCCCCCCCAGATCACTCTCCAGCGAAGAGGAAATCGTCGAGCGTGTGGGACGCACACCGGGAGCTATCGGATACGTGCAGAACCAGTCCGTCAAGAACAACCGGAATGTTCGCGTCGTCGCAAAAATCAAGGGGACAAAATGATTGTGTCCTTTCAAGCGACAATAAGGATTCGTGAATCTGCCTGTGGATTTGGACGTGCTCTCCTCGTTCCCAGCGTAGCGGCCCTCTTACTGTTGCTACTGCACGCGGACGTGCTGCACGCTCAGGAGTCTGACGAACTGCAGCTGTTCGGGTCGATGCAGACAATCTTTTTTCACCAGGATTCCCGGATGACGATTGATTCTCCTACGGAGAATATCCATTTCACGGGCAGTGAATCCCGCAGCACATTCGCGCTGCAGCAAATGGACCTGTTTTTCAGAAAAGAGATGAGCGATAACTTTACCGCCTTCGTCGATCTCGAATTTCAGCTGAATTATTCCTCTGAAAAACATTGGGGCAGCCTCAGCCTGCAGGAAGCCTGGATGAATTACCATGTCAGCGATGCCCTGAACATCAAAACGGGATTGTTGTATCCGGCCTTCAACCAGTTGAACGAGATAAAGAATCGGCTCGCACTCCAGCCGTACCTTTTCCGTCCCCTCATTTACGAACGACTGCTTTCCAGTAAATTTCTTGCAGAGGACTTCATCCCCGAGCATGCGTTCATCCAGATCTCAGGGATGGTCCCTTTCGGTGATTTTTTTGCCGAGTATGCCGTATACACGGGTAATGCCGAATCCTCCTACATCACGCAGTCTGCCCCATCGGGTGGAATCGATACCGATGTCAACGAGAATTTCGAATTCCTGAGCGGTGTCGATCCCACCGCGATCAAATTCAAACTCTTCGGCGGACGCATCGGCTTGCAGTCGCGTAATGAGCAATTGAAATGCGGCCTTTCCGTCACGCACGACTATAACAACCTTCGTGACAGCTCAGCCACGCCGATCCATCTGGTAACATCCGAAGCGCGGTCACTGTTTGATAAGGACGCATCGCGCTGGCGCTTCGGCGCGGACTTCTCATATCGCCTCGGACCTGCATTCATCGACGCTGAAATGATACAGGTTCTGTATGATTCGAAACGAGCGGCGGAGCAGAAATTCGAGCTCGAGCAGAGCTTTCTGCACACCATGGTAGGCTACGATATCGCTTACCCACTCACGGTATACGGATCGCTGCAGTGGAGTGACTACACCTTCGGCCTCGATGCCGATTATTTCGTGTACTCTGCCGGTGCAGCATACCGTATCAACAGTGACATCGGGGCAAAAGCTCAGGTAATCGTCTACGAGGAAACGTATAAGAACGATCCCCAGGCTCTGACGATCCCCTACAACCAGAAGGTGACGATCACGTTCTTCTTTCTTGGCTTCAGTGTCCTCCTTTAAAACTCTACGAGAATAATCGCCACTGCCCATGCATCGCAGACGCAACCGAAGGTTTACTGTTCGGCAGAAAATTCAGCTTCCGACGATACTGTTCATCGCGCTGCTGTCGTTGTTCATGTGGTTTTATTTCCCCTACGAACAGCGCAACGCCCTTCGAGACAGCTTCAGGAATGAAGTACAATCGTTGGCGCAGATGGTCGCAACGGGCGTGACGCTCGGACTTTCAAATCAGGACTGGGAGGGCATGCAGCGTTCGATCGATCTCGTACGTCAGGCTCCCGGCGTCGATTTTGTTACGTTGATCGATCTTCAGGGAGAAACCTTCACCGCAGACGAAGACGATTTTCGCTATGATCCGGCATATGAAGACAGCGATTCGCTCATTGTTGCGTTCTATTCTGTAGACACGGATCTGTTTACGGGCAATGTCGTTGTCGGAGCAAGCACCGATTTCATTACCCATCGCGTGCATAAACTCGGATTCACAGCCTTCTGGGTTTCCATCATCACATTGCTGCTCGGAACGTTCTTCGGGATGTGGCAGGCGAATCTGATCGTCCGGCCTCTTTCCCTCCTGCGCCTTGCCGCCATCAAGGTCGGACATGGCGACCTGGAGACCGAGGTGTACCGGACGACCAATGACGAAATAGGCGATCTTGCCAACGAGTTCGGCAAAATGATCACGAGCGTGCGTCATGCTCAGGAGCATGTTCAGGATGCCAATGCGGAATTACAGACGAAGAACAGACTGCTCGAAGCCGAGCGGCGTCAGCTTGCACGCACCCTGGAGAACCTGAAAACGACACAGGCCCAGCTCGTCCAGTCGGAAAAAATGGCCGCTCTCGGCCAGCTGATCGCAGGCATTGCACATGAAATCAATACTCCGCTGGGTGCGATTCGCGCCTCTATTTCGAATATCGAACACGCACTTTCGCATACACTGCAGGATATGCCCGTCATGATGGCACGCCTCTCGCCGGAGATGCGTGCGCTCTTTTTCGAGATGGTCGGATGCAGCCTCTCGAAGCACCTCGCACTTTCACCGAGGGAGGAGCGCAAATACCGTCGATCCATCACCAGCACACTCGAAGAGAGCGGATATCTGCATGCTTCCGATATCGCTGACACACTTACAGAGATGGCTCTCTTCGAGGAGTGGGAACGATATACTGCCCTGCTTCAGCACGAGGACGTCAAAGACATCCTTCAGGTGGCCTCGCGCCTCGTCCTGCAGCAGCGGAACAGCCAGAATATCGAGATGGCGGTAGAACGCGCCAGCAAGATCGTGTTCGCACTGAAAAACTTCTCACATCACGATCAAAGCGGCCAGATGACATCCGCGGATATTACGCAAGGCATCGATACCGTGTTGACACTTTATCACAACCAGCTCAAGCATGGCATCGAAGTGCTGCGCCGCTTCAATCCCATCCCACGGATTCTCTGCTACCCGGATGAATTGAACCAGGTGTGGACAAACCTCATCCACAACGCGATTCAGGCGATGCAGTACCAGGGTCAGCTGGAAATTTCGGTC
Source organism: Ignavibacteria bacterium (assembly GCA_002869275.1). Taxonomy (GTDB): domain Bacteria; phylum Bacteroidota; class Ignavibacteria; order SZUA-365; family SZUA-365; genus BM516. The sequence goes on from PKTF01000379.1 coordinate 27,022, forward strand.
GGCCTTCTCGAGACCTGCATCGAAGTGCGCATTACCGACAGCGGACACGGCATCCCCGAAGACATTCGGGATAAAATCTTTGATCCGTTCTTCACCACCAAAGAAGCCGGCGAAGGCACGGGCCTCGGTCTCGATATCGTGAAACGCATCATCGAGAAACACAGCGGTACGATCGACGTCGAATCCGAACCGGGTAGCACCACCTTCGCCGTCTGCCTGCCGGTGCAGATCGATACAACGTCGTCGTGAGCTGCAACCTCACCGTATCCCATCTTCCCCACCGCGTATGAATACGCGTTTGCGACAGCATCTGCGTGCAACCGCATCGCTTGCGCTGCCAGTCGCTATCGGACAGCTCGGGCATGTCATGCTCGGCGTCACCGACAGTCTCATGGTGGGACGCCTCGGGCATGTGCCGCTCGCCTCCGCTTCCCTCGGGAATTCCGTCTTCATCCTCATTCTCGTGCTTGCCATCGGCCTGGCATCTGCCATCACTCCACTGACAGCCATTGCCCGCGGTGAGGATGACCACGAACAGGCGGGCATCGTGCTGCGACAAGGACTGCTGCTCAATAGTATCGTCGGTGTGATTCTCGTTGCTTCGACTATTCTGCTGTCGAATATCCTCCCGTATCTGAATCAACCCTCTGACGTCGTAGAGAGGGCTATTCCATACCTTCGCATCATGGGATTCAGCTTCTTCCCGATGATGGTGTTCGTCAGCTTTCGCAATTTCATTGAAGGACTGTCGTTCACTCGCCCTGCCATGGTCATCATTCTCCTGGCAAACCTTGTCAACGTTGGCGGAAACTGGGTATTTATCTACGGCAACCTCGGAATGCCCGCGCTGGGACTCAACGGTGCCGGATACAGCAGCCTTTGCGTCGAGGTCTTCGCCGCAATTGCCATCGTCATCTACGTTTTTCGTTCGCCGCGCTTTAGACGCTATCAACCGCTGCTCGAGTTCAGATCGTTCAACATCCCGATGCAGATAAGACTTCTCCGCATCGGCGTCCCCAGCGGTGTGCAGTATTTTTTTGAAGCCGGTTCGTTTTCCTTCTCGGCAATCATGCTGGGGTGGCTGGGCGCGACAGCGCTCGCCGCACATCAGATCGCGATCAGCCTCGCCTCCATCAGCTTCATGATTACGCTCGGTGTATCGCATGCAGCGACGATTCGGGTGGGACACGCCATGGGGCAAAAAGATCGGGGGTTGGTCCGCCAGGCCGGATTCAGCGCTGTCATCCTCGCCATCGGGCTCATGTCCACCGCGGCGCTTACCTTTATTCTATTCAGGGATTTCCTCCCGACCCTGTATATCAGCGATGCCGAGGTCATTCCCCTCGCTTCCACCCTGCTGATCCTCGCGGCGGCGTTCCAGCTTTCTGACGGACTGCAGGTCGTGGGACACGGACTTCTTCGCGGCATGACGGATGTCACCGTCCCAATGTTCATCGCCATCGTCGCATACTGGATCATCGGGTTGCCGCTCGGGTACTTTTTCGGATTTGTTGTCGAACTCGGAGCACCCGGTGTCTGGATGGGATTTGTCGCCGGACTCAGTACTGCTGCGGGTGCCTTCCTGTTCCGCTTTCACAGACAGAGTCGCAGACTCTTTACTTCCCGATGATCCCGCGCAACACCACGGAGGCGCAGCAGCATCCGAATACGGGCGGCATGTAGGATATCGTCCCCACCACTGTTTTCTTATTCGGTTCGTCTTCCACCGGACGCATTGCGTGTTCGCCTACAACTTCAGGAGAGTACACTGCCGTGATTCCCTTACGGATCCCGAGGCGATGGAGCCGCTTCCGCAAAATCTTGCCCAGCCGGCAGTGATGTGTTTTCGAAATGTCATCGATGCGCACCTGCATCGGGTCCACCTTGCCTCCGGCACCGAGAGAGGTCACCACGCGCTGACCGTTAGTCACTGCTGCAGCGAGAAGAAATACTTTTGGTGAAAGCGTATCGATCGCATCCACCACGAAGTCATACGATGGTTTGAGAATTTCGTCCAGCCGTTCATCACGCAGATATTCCTGCAATACATGCAGTTTGATATTTGGATTGATATCGCGCAGACGCTCTGACAGGACCTCTGCTTTCGCCCTCCCCTGTGTACTCACGAGAGCGGGCAGCTGCCTGTTCCGGTTGCTCTCGTGCACGGCGTCCCCATCCACGATCGTCATCTCACCCACGCCGCCTCTGCAGATCTGCTCCGCCGCGTAGGCTCCCACGCCGCCAAGTCCGATCACGAGGACGTGCGACCTCTGAAGCGTTTCTACGTCTTCTGCTCCGAGGAGGAGTTCTGTTCGTTCAAGCCATGGGGGTATCTTCATGCGTTATACCAAAATCTCTGATGAAGTTTGCATACAGTTGCTCCCGAAGCTGCTCGACGGTAACCTCACGCAGGCCGGCGGCAGCAGCGTACACATCCATTATGGAGCATCCTGCCTCGTCCGTCTCGAGATACAGGCGATCGTCAGGTACGGCCAGAAATGCCTCGCGCAGCGGCGCGGGTGCACGGAGAAGCGCCTCCCCGAAAGAAAGGCGCGCACCGTTTCGCAGCAGCTGTCCGGCGGTCTGCAGCTTGCCTCGAAATCCGTGTACGATCCAGATTGGCGGAAACACGTTGCTTTTATGGACCTGAAGAATATCCGCGTGCGTGCGGGCGCTATGGACGATAACGGGAAGCCCTGATTCACACGCCAATCTGCATTGTGCGACAAATACTTCGCGCTGCAGGTCAAAATCGACATCGCAGGCACGATCCAGTCCAATTTCTCCGATGGCTGCACATGCAGGCAGCTGCGCCATGACGCGTATCATATCGAGGGCGATATCCATCTCGATGTCATCTGCATGCCAGGGATGCACGCCGACACTGAACAGATCTCCACCGGTGAAAGGAGGAGAAACGCCCTCCTGCCGGAAAGAATCCCGGGCAAACACATTGCGGATGGCTATTGCACCGGGCTGCTCTGTCTGGCGGTGGGTATGGATATCGATATAGCGCGCCATGTCATCCATAAGCGCCAATATAGAGGATTTCGGCATTCGGAACAGCTTCGGCGGCCTTCGCCCGAACCGCCTACGATGCACCGTGCCGTGATCAGCCCGCCCTGAATCTGAGGAAACAGCACATCTGCACTGCAAACATGCTCAATCGGGGCTGTTTTCTTCATCTGGTCGGGATAATTCCATGGTTCATGCCTGAGAAAATCATTATGTTCTGCTTGGGATGCGGAACTCTTCACGATTGTTACGTACATAAGGAACATAATCCCTTGCCGCACGTCTATAGGAATGTATTGTGAAAACGCCGGAAGGTATGGCCGTCGAGATTGCAGAAAAAATCGCACCACCGCGAACACAGGATCCCAGTGACGATATCCTCGTCACCCGTTTCCAGAGCGGTGATGATCATGCCTTTCGTCTGCTGGTCGAACGGTATTCCGAGCGCATACGCAACCTGGTGTTCTCGGTCTTTCACGATACCGATCTGATTGACGACGTGACACAGGACGTATTCATCAAGGCATACCGGGCGCTGCCGAATTTCCGTTTCGACGCTTCACTGTACACATGGTTATACCGCATTACCATCAATCACTGCCGTGACATCATGCGCAAACAGAAGCTTCGCCGTACACTTTCGCTGAATACGCTGCTCGAGAACCGGGATAAAGAGCTGACGATGAAAACCGCTGTACAACCCGAGGAATCCGACACCCGTGACTGGATCAACCGCGGATTGCAGCGACTGCCTGAAAAATACCGCACGCCGGTAATTCTCAAGGACATGGAAGGATGCAGTTACCAGGAAATGGCTGAAATCATGCAATGTGAACTCGGAACCGTGAAATCAAGGCTTTCCCGCGGACGCTCTATGCTGCGCAGCTGGCTTGAACCGATTCTGGAGGGATAGGAAACAGCGTCATGAAACGACAGAATCACATATCACTTCTGCTTTCACTGTACCTCGACGGAGAGCTATCTGCGGATGAGCGCCGTTCGGTCGAATCCCTCATCGCACAAGATGAGGCCGTTCAAAAAGAGTTCGAACAGCTTTCTGCTCTGCGCTCCATGCTCGCGGATCGCGAACCACTCCCTGAAAATCCGTTTCTGCCCGAACGCATCATGAACCGCATTCACGACCGGACGGAAGTCGAGGAAACAACAGCGTTCATTCCACGGCGGTTCATGCCGGTGACCGCTACCCTCGCGGTGGTGGTACTGAGTGCCATTGCGGTCTTCGCATGGATACAACGCGATCAGATTTTTCAATATGTCGCCGATACCGGTACGCAAGTGCAGCAGGCATACGAAGAGTCGATTCTGAAAGGCTGGATCATGCCGCTGTTCGAGCGAACGGATCGTGACCAGGTGCTTCATTTCGCGATGTTTGGTACGCTTCCCCTGGATGCGGGCGACGGCACGATGCTCCGCGTCGATGATTCGGCCGAGGACGGATATCGCATCGAGCTCAGCAGCAGCGGAGATCCCGAGCAGCCTATGGCGAGCCTGCACGATCTGTATGAAGAGATTCAGCCGACTGATTCACAGCGCAAAGTGTTCGATACCCTCTTCCTCTACGCCCAGCGTCAAATCGAATCGTCCGTTCTCATGAATGATGAGAAAGAGCTCGCTATCGATCCCGCGATCAGCACCTATCAGAAGGTGATCCTCTCGGGCATCGCCGCAAGCCTTGAGAACGATCAGCTCGTGCGTTTCGAGCGTTTCCTCAACGACCGCAATACGCCCTATACACTTGTTGCGCAAACCGCCTCCCGGCACGTTGCTGCAACCGAAGCGCCAACACAGATGATCCGGCGCATCCGCAGCTCCCGGATGCCAGAGGAATTCGTGGTGCTCGCACATGACGAACAGACTCCGGCCCGTATCCGCCTCGACATGGACAGCCTCCGCCGTCTGATGCGCGTCGTGGAAAACCGCATGCCACGTCTCGATGTGCGCTTCGAGCAGCTCGCCCGCATGTATCAGCACTCCGACACCCACGGTGTGCGCACCGTCTCAACCTCCCCCGTCCGCGTCATTTCTCATGGTCAGCCGGGTGGATTGCGTACTGTAACCATTTCCATCCAGACCGATGCTGAGGATTTCCGAAGCATGGAACGGGAAATGAACGATATGATGCGTCATGTCGCCGTCATGAGACGCGAGAAAGCGGAGCTGCAAAGCGTTCTTGCTCCCCGTGGCCGGACCCGCGATCGGCACTCGACCCGCCGCGTCGAGGTCGTCGTTACGCCGAACGCAGAAATGGAAGTGCATGTCAATGTTGATTCAATTCTCCAGGACGCGTTTGAACCCCTGCAGGAACTCGAGATGCATTTCGATATGCGGTTTGACGATGAGACCGACGGCATGCGCCAGCATTTCGAGTGGCGGCAGATCGTACCGCGTCAGTCTCGTGAGGCACTCGACAGCCTCCTGAAGCAGGGCTTGATTGACGATGATGCCGTGCTGAAAAGACTGCAGTGGATGCGCGACAGCGAGGAGCCCTCCCGGCCCCGGCGTGACGAAATGGACATCCGCGACAGACGCAGACTTCCGATGCCCTTGCCCGTCCCTGATGCACCTGAGCACGCGCGTCCCGTGCAACCGACCACCCCCCCCAAAACCGGACATACTGTCAGCGATACGTCCAGTACTATCTGACACGTATACTTCACAAAGGGGAGCCAATGTCAAATCGGGTTGAAAACAGTAGCATTTATATATACGATTTTAGTATCCTACGTTACTTCTTTATTCCTTAGCCATTCAAACCTGGAGGGTTGATATGACATTACCACGTCCCGCACGTGTGGCGGCGATCTGTATGTTGATTGCTGCCGTGGCTCCATGGACTACGCTGCAGGCACAAGACGCTCTGCTCGACGTCATGGCCAGTGAGATCAAGCGCGAGATGGAAACACTGCAGGCACAGAATCCACCCGCGTACTTCCTTTCGTACCGCATCAATCATTCGTACACCTGCTCGATCAGCACGGAGTTCGGTGCTCTCGAGCAAAGCCGGGAAACGAAAGGCAGCAATATCACGACGCAAATACGCGTGGGTGACCATACGATGGACAATACCCGTGAAATACGCGGGAGCGGCGGATTCGACTTCAGCTTCCCCCAGTTTACCTCGATGCCTCTCGATGGAGATGAAACCGCGACACGTTTGCTCCTGTGGAACGAAACGAATAAGCAGTATCGCAAGGCTTCGAAAAAATACCAGGAGGTGAAAGCGAACACTGCGGTCAAAGTCGAGGCAGAGGATCAGTCTGCGGATTTCGCGAATGATATTCGTGTTGAATCGTACATCGATCCCCCTGTCGACATCGATGCAATCAAACCTGACATCTCACGGTGGGAGCAACGGCTCAAGCGCATCTCCAGGGAGTTCCTCGCCTGCGATGATATGTTCGAGGGCACTGCATCACTGACCTTTGAGGTCGCCCGGAAGCGGATTGCTACCAGTGAAGGAAGCAAGATTGCGGAAAATCGCGTTTCAGCCCGCGTCATGCTGCGGGCTAAGGTGAAATGTGATGACGGAATGGAACTGCAACTGCACCGAAGTTATTTCGCCTTCGATCACATGAAACTTCCTGACGAGAAACAGATGATCGCAGACGCGCGTGAAATGGTTGCTACACTGAAGGCAATGCGCCAGGCACCGGTCATCGAACCGTATGTCGGTCCTGCGCTGCTTTCCGGCGAAGCCTCAGGCGTGTTCTTCCATGAGATTTTTGGTCATCGTGTCGAAGGACATCGCCAGAAAAAGGAATCCGAAGGACAGACCTTCAAGAAAAAAGAGGGCGAAGAGGTGCTTCCGGTGCATATGTCGGTGACCTTCGATCCTACTCTGAAATCGTTCTCGGGCATAGACCTGAATGGCCACTACGTCTTTGATGATGAAGGTGTACGCGGCAACAAGGTAGGCGTCGTTGAGAACGGAGTCCTGCGCGATTTCCTGATGAGCCGCACTCCGTTCGACAAACACCCGACATCAAACGGACACGGACGCGCACAGGCCGGGTACACGCCTGTATCCAGACAGTCGAACATGATTGTCGCGACGTCGAATCCACGTACAGAACAGAAACTTCGTGATCTTCTGCTCGAGGAATGCCGTGCGCAAAACAGGCAGTTCGGTCTGTACTTCAAGGACGTCCAGGGTGGATTCACGATGACCGGACGATTCGTACCCAACGCGTTCAACGTCACCCCGACGGAAGTCTACCGCGTGTATGTCGATGGCCGCCCTGATGAGCTCGTTCGTGGAGTCGATCTGGTCGGAACTCCACTCGTCATGTTCAGCAATATCACGGACGCCGGTGATATTCCTGCGGTGTTTACCGGAACCTGTGGTGCCGAATCCGGTGGAGTCCCGGTTTCCGCTGCCTCTCCAGCACTCCTTGTTTCACAGATTGAAGTGCAGAAAAAAGAGAAGTCGCAGGAACGCGCACCCATCCTCCCGCGTCCCGACATTGACAATCAGACGCAGCAGCCTTCAAACTAGACCTATTAATCGAGCTTCCAAGCAGGAGAACATATTATGAAATCATACATTCGTATCAGCCTTGGAACACTCGTCTGCCTTCTCACATTCGCCACCCTGCCCGCGATCGCGCAGGAGCAGGATGTACTGCTCAAGGCAATGAATGATGAACTGCAGAGAAACGTGTCTCGGCTGTCACTCGAAGGCGTAAGCACCCCGTTCTTCATCAGTTACCAGGTGAAGGACAATCGCAGCGTCCATATTCAGGCCACCACCGGCGCCATAACACGTTTTGACACCTCGCATACCCGCAGCATGGATGTGCGGGTGCTCGTAGGTGACTACAAACAGACGCAGGAGCATTACCTGGCTTCTGATCTTTCCTTCTCCTATTTCAATTTCAACAGTTCGCTTCCTGTTGAAAACGACTATGCCGCAATACGACGCGCACTCTGGCTGAGTACCGACCGTGCGTACAAATCGGCAACGGAACAGCTTGAAAAGAAACGCGCTGCGATCAAACAGCAGAACCTCTCCGAGGAACTCAAGGATCTCGAAGATTTCTCACGCGCGGAACCTGAGACGCACATTTCTCCTCTGCATGAAGCGCAGATGGAGATTTCATCCCTGCAGGAGCGCGTTCAAAAGCTTTCAGGTATTCTGAAGGAATATCCGGAAATCTATCTTTCAAATGTGACGCTCTCAGTTGACCAGGTGACTCTGTATTTCGTGAACAGTGAAGGCACGGTGCTGCGGCAGCCACGGACGCTGGTAAGCTTCCTGGCCTCCGCCGCCACGCAGGCAGAGGACGGTGAAGTGCTCGACGACGTCATCGTTCACCATGCGCTCGCTCTCGACGCCCTCCCCGATGATGAGAAGCTTGCCTCCGAGATTCGCATGATGGCGAAAGACCTGGTCGCATTACGGTCCGCGCCATTGGTCGAGGACTCGTACTCGGGTCCCGTCCTCTTCGAGGACCAGGCGGCGGCCGAACTGTTCGTACGTCTGTACCTCGGCAGCGAGGGCCTGGTTGCATCCCGAACACCGATCATTGAAGGCCCCATGGCGATGATGAGCGGTCAGATGCAGAAGCGGAACCTCGGGGAAAAGATCAATAAACGGGTTCTGCCGAAGGACGTTTCGATCAGCTGTGTTCCCGGGATGACACGATATGAGGAGACCGATCTCATCGGTCATTTCACCGTCGATGCCGAAGGAATCACTCCGGAGGAACGCTTTGATCTGGTGAAAAACGGTAAAGTGCTCGCTCTTATGTCCGATCGAGTACCTACACAATTTACCAAGGCTTCGACGGGACATCGGACTGCATCACTCGGGATGGGCCTCGACGATGGAGTTGCACCCGGTGTCATGGAGATCACCGTTCAGGAGGGTGAGTCTTTCAAAGCGATGAAAGGACTGCTCCTTGAACGTGCGGATGACGAGGGCCTGGAATACGCGTATATCGTTCGCAGAATACGGCCTGAGACCGTCGCGCCACCAGCACTCGATGATGCATTCAGCATGTCGTTTTCCATGATGCAGTTTGGCGGAGGCGGCCAGACTCCTCTTGGTGACGGTCTCCAACTACTGCGCGTCCGTGTCTCGGACGGAACTGAAACCGTGGTCCGTTCTGCTGAAGTGATGCGTCCGGGGGCGAGCGCCATGCGTCGCATCGTCGTATCGAAAGAACGCAAACCATGGAATACCACTCTGGAAGGACAGAGCTCAATTCCGGGCTTGGGTTCGTTCATCAGCATAGGTCGGTCCATTGCCGGATTGTCAGGCGGAATCCCCACATCGCTCATCACACCTCGTGGTGTGCTGATCGAGGAGCTTGAGGTACGAAAGGAAAAGCGGCCGTACACACCCAAACCACCGCTGGTCCAGTCACCCCTGGTGAAATAGCGACACACGACAATTTTCATAACGAGGGCCCCAACCGGGGCCCTCTCGCATCCCGGGCGGTTTTCCCTTTTATTGTCACCCGGCAGTAAGTAGATTTCTGCATGTGCATACGATCAACAACACTGTTGCAGCTGTTCATCTCTCTGATGCTCGCAGGTATGTCGGCCTGCGACAGCACCGAGCCCTCAGAAGTGCCTGCTCCTCCACGGATAATCAGTGTCAGCGACACCACACAGGTGAACCAGACCGTTGATGTCGTGGCCGTCGCCGTGAGTGCCGATAACACGCCATTGACCTATGAAATAGACTGGGGAGACAAACGCGGCCTTCAATCCGTGCCTGATGTGGAAAGCGGCCTGTACGTCACACTGCAGAACAGGTATTTCGATCCTGGGAACTACAGCATGCGCTGCCGTGTCATTGACGCGGGCGGACGCCTCTCCGCATGGTCACAAACCCTGCAATTGCATGTTTACGGACAGTCGGTCGTCGGCAAGGGTGATTGGTGGATGTTCATGCATGACGCACAGCATACGGGACGCAGTTCCTACCAGGGGCCGCTCTCACCGGTCCTGCTGTGGAAATACCACGCAGCCTCCCCTATTCGATCGAGCGCGACGTTTGACGCCTACGGACATGTGTATGTCGGTGCTGATGATTTTCGACTTCATGCCATTCTCCCCGGTGGAGCGCCCCGCTGGCAGTACTGGTCCGGCAACGCACAGATACAGAACAGCCCTGCGATAGCCTCGGACGGATCAGTGTACTTCGGTGGAAGCAGTGCCAACATTTACCGTATCAATCGGTTTGGTCTCAAAGAATGGAATACGTCCACAAACACTGCGATTACGACATCGAGCGTTGCTCTCGATGACGACGGCTCGATATATATCGGCAGCGAAGACGGCGGTTTGTATTGCCTGGATAATGACGGAATCGTAGTCTGGCAAATGGTGACGAACGGACCGATTACCGGAAGTCCGGCTCTCTCAAGGGATGCGACACGTATTTACTTCGGCAGCAGTGACCGAATTCTTTACGCCGCTGATCGGCAGGGTAACCTGGTGTGGACTTATCCGACGGGTGGAGCGATCAGCGGTTCTCCATCGATCGGTCCGCATGGATCGATATTCTTTGGGAGCGAGGACAACTATGTCTACGCGTTGACAATGAATGGGAATCTGCGTTGGAAACACAACCTCCATGCTGCTGTGCGGTCTGCACCGGCCATCGGGATTGAAGGACACATCTACGTTGTCACTTCGGATGGTGTGCTCTACTGCTTCGATAATGCTGGAACCGTGATCTGGGACCTCCGTTTCAGCTCCGCAGGCGCTGACTCCAGTCCCATACTCGATATTCTGGAGACCGTTTACGTTTCAGATATCGAAGGGATCCTGTATGCCGTGTCACGTTCCGGGAAACTTCTCTGGCAGTACGACACCGAAGCACCTGTGCACTCGACTCCATCCATCGGCCCCAATGGAATTATCGTTATCGGCGATGATGACGGAATTCTGCATGCGATAGGAGATAAATAAGAATGAGAAAAGAAGCCGTTAGGCATTGATATGAAAAGACTTGGCATAATACACCTGCGTGTCGGTGTTCAGTGGTCATGCTGCGTCTGGGGGGAATACATCACGAGCGGATAATCAGCTTATAAAATGTCTGCCCTTCCTCCCTCCGCATGAAATCGAAATCGTGTTTGAATCCCATCTTTTTATTCAGAAAGAACGCCAACCGCTCGAGCAGTTTTTCGAGCGCTTCGTCTTCATCTCTGGCCCAGGTCTCACATTCCGGAATCGAGGGAATGGAAGCATCCACTCCTTCGATCGTTTTTTCCACAACAACAGTAAACTGCAGCATACAATCAGGGTCAGCTTAACAGGTACCGGGAAATCACCAGACGCTGGATTTCGGATGTACCCTCGCCGATCTGCAGAAGTCTCTGGTCACGATAGAACCGTTCGATGTCATATTCCTTCATCAGGCCGTAGCCTCCATGAATCTGCACGGCTTCGTCCGCGACTTCCTTGGCGATTTCCGAACAGTACAGCTTCGCCATAGCGGATTCCTTGGCGAACGGCTGCCCAGTCTGCTTGAGCCAGCAGGCCTTGTAAAGCAGGTTTCTTGCGAGCTCAACTTTCATCGCCATGTCTGTCAGCTTGAAGGCGATCACCTGGAATTTGGAGATTTCCTTGCCGAATTGTTTGCGTTGCTTTGAATACTCCAACGCCATCTCATACGCGCCCTGCGCGAGGCCCAGTCCCATGGCTACGATGGACAGCCTGCCGTCATCGAGCGTTTGCAGCATGATATGCGAGCCATCCCCACGGGCGCCGAGCAGATGGTCTTCGGGTACCGTACAGTCATCGAAATACAGTTCAGATGTGTTCGATGCTCTCCACATCATCTTTTCCTTCATCGTCCGCTGGGTAAATCCCGGCGTGCTCTGATCGACGATGATGGTGGAAAACTCTTTCTTCCCGCCTTCTTCTCCTGAGACGGTCTGTACGGTCGCACCGAGAGTGATTTCGCTCGATCCGTTAGTGATGAAGATCTTGGATCCGTTGATGATCCATTTCCCATCTTCAAGTCTGGCAGAGGTTTTTGAATTTCTCGAATCCGAACCTGCATCGGGTTCGGTCAGACCGAAGGCCCAGAGCCCGTCCCCGGTGCAGAGAGGAGGAATATACTTCTGTTTCTGTTCCTCACTGCCATAGTTGTACAGGGGGCCCAGACCCAGCGAATTATGTGCGGCAACTGTAGCGGCGTGCGAACCGTCGACACGAGCGAGTTCCTCAACCGCGATGATATAAGAGAGATAATCCATGCCCTGGCCGCCGTACTTGGTAGGAACGACCATGCCGAAGAGTCCGAGTTCTCCCATCTGCTTCGTGAGCTCGTAGGAAAATTCTTCATTTTCGTCGAGTTCCTTGGCTCGGGGTTTGATTTCCTGTTCGGCAAACTCACGAACCGTACTCCGGATCATGCGATGTTCTTCATTCTCGTACATAACGCCCTCCATGCGGCACTGTGCAGGTCATGCTGCAGAATTCTGCTATCGGCATGATTCCCGCTGCATGAGTATTCAACGGTGTGAACTGTTTTCAAGAATATACGTCATGGACGCCGCTGAATCCACCGTTATGCTCCCTTGTGCGGAAGGGGTTTTGGCGCGGTGTCGAAAATGACCTCTCCTCGGTCGGCCAGGAGTCTGTGCTCGTTCCTCTCACGTGCAGCGACCTTCTCTTCATGCGCAACGCGTTCGAAACGATACAGCACTCTGCCATCTTCACCCAGCGTCGTATTCCCACCGTACTCCGAAGCGACTGCTTGAAGGAGTTTTTCCATCTCCGCCTCGGAAATCGGCTGTTTGCTGCCCGTGTTCACGCGATTCAGCATCTGTTCCACAGTAAACGGCTTATCAGGGCGAGCGAAGATCTCACGCAGTATGCGGCGCTTACGATTTCGCGCCTTGCGCTGTGCTTCACGTCTGCTGACAACAGGGGCACGCAAAATCGGAATGAGAAAGAATAGCAGTGAAAAAATCATCGGCAGGACACCAAGAAACAGTCCGGCAAAATCGCCAGGAATCCCGAATTCTTCGAAGACATATGCGAAATCCGACATCAGATACGGAGACAGCATCAGAGCCGATGAAATCAACAGGTTAAAGGCGTTGAGACCGATAATCGCGGCATTCCTCCCCGAGGTGTTTCCTGTCTGCTGATATGGTGCTTCGTACTCGTCCCAGAATAACTCTACCTTTCCGCCTTCCATCTCGCCGTCACCACTCATCAGCATGCGATCGAAACGCCCGATGAGCACACCGTCATCGGTGATTCGGGCCTCGCCATTGAATCGCGTGAGGTAATCAGCCATGCGTTCGGAGGCCTGGTCATAGGTCCAACCCGCCAGAGCCACGATCTCGGTCATCGTCAGCATTCCGCGCTGTTCACGAAGCCAGGCGGCCACTTCCTTTTCATCGGCGAATGGGTCAAATGCCGGTCGTGGAGGACTGAAAACGAAGTCATACACTGACTGTACGAAACGCTTTTTCTTCTCCAGGTCCTGCTTCTTTTTGCGCTTTCGCTGTTGATAACTGCGATGCCTGTATCCGTCTCCATCCGTCGCATATACCACCGCCATATTTCGCGGAGCGAACCAGAACAGGTCTGCGAAAAGATCACCGATCCAGCTGAAACTGAAGATTCCGTCCTCATCGCGAGAATAGAAGATGAGTGCGAGGATAATGAGAACGTACACGATGAAATACACGATGAGCGTCACAGTGATCCAGACCTTGAATCCTGCCTTGAGACCTCTCCACAGCAGGTCGCCCATGGTCTGCAGATGTTCGGCCAGGGACTTCTTCCCCCGACGGCGCAGAGATGTTCCGAAATTGAATAACACTTCCCCCGACTCGGTGACCTGTAACCGACACACATATCTGTTCATCAGGATTTCGAGAGCCTGCTCCGCATCGAATAGTGAGAGTCCGCTCGCCGCGGCAGCGTCGGCCACCGTCAATGATCCTGAAAACGATGGTAACGTCTGTTCGAGAACAGTAAGCGCTTGATCCGATTGTATCTCAGCCATGAAATCCTGCTGCTGTTACAGTGTAGTGAATGTAGTAAAACACTGCGACTTTGTATGTATGCATCGAGCTGACGATATTTCACTGCACATGAAAACACCGATATGAAACGCAAACGCCTCAATACCATTCTCCTGGTGCTGCTTCTGCTGATCCTCCTCCCGGCATTGATGTACACGGGTTATGAGCTTTCACGGTTGAGCGAATCGGAATCAGAGCTGTCGCAGCTGTATGAACAGCAGTTGGATGCGGTCCTGTTTTCGATCAACCAATACGCATGGGATATCACGGGCAGTTGGATGAATATGGTCGAGCAGGAATTATCCGGGTCCGGTGATGTGATCCTGACCGGATTTCCTGATGACAGGGGTTCACCCGATTTCCTGTCGGAATTTCTGCAGTCGACACCGTCGGTGCATGCCGTGTTGCTGTTCGATTCCACCGGGAGCTTGCTCCGTGAACTGCCCTCCCCCATGGACACAAGACCAAGGTTTGAATGCGGCATTCAGCTGAGCGACAGTCTCCGGGGAAACGACGCCATGCGTGCTCGCCTCCTTCGCCTCCATGCAGGGCAGTATCAGAAAATCGAACCGGTGCAGCTTTCCTCGGATAGCGGTTCCTCAATGCTCGCCCTGGTAGCCACTGTAAGAAGCGGCAGCGGACGCACACTGCTGGTTGCACTGTGCATCGACTCTGAATTCTTCATCAATCTCGTTCTCGGCCCGAAATTCCACGAGATCGCGGGCGACAGCTTCCTGTTATTCTGCGTCGACACAAGAGACAATCGTATCGTACTTGCGACAACGGCTACCTCAGGCAAGCTGCATCTTTCGCAGTCCCGCAGTCTCTGGCTGTTTCCGCACTACGAATTCGGGATCCGGCTCAAGGACAGGACGCTACAGGATGTTGCCGAGGAGCGTTTTCGCGAAAACAGCATATTATTTCTTTCCGTCGACCTGCTTCTCGTCATTGCTGCGCTGTTCGTCTATCGCAACCTCAGACGTGAAGTTGAGCTTGCGCAGTTGAAATCTGATTTCGTTTCCAACGTGTCGCACGAATTGAAAACACCTCTCGCGCTCATTCGCATGTATGCCGAGACGCTCGAGATGAACCGCATTTCCTCGGAAGAAAAGAAGCGCGAGTATTACAGTATCATCGTCCAGGAAACAGAGCGACTGACCCGGCTGATCAATAACGTGCTTACGTTTTCCCGCATCGAAGCCGGACGCAAGGAATACCGTTTCGCGGAAACCGATATCAATCGCGTCGTCGGAGACGTCATGTCCATGTATCGCTTTCATCTCGAGCACCGGGGGTACGCCGCAGAAGTGCAGACTGCGACGGAGCTCCCTCGTATTCAGGCAGACGAGGAGGCCGTGGCGGAAGCGCTGCTCAACCTTTTGGACAATGCCATGAAGTACAGCGGAGACACCAAGGAGATCCGCCTGGCAACAGGCACGGAAAACGACATGGTATTCATCGCTGTACGCGACAGGGGAATCGGCATCGCAGCGGAACATCAGAAACATATTTTTGAGAAGTTTTATCGAGTATCAGACGGACTCGTTCACACGGCCAAAGGCAGCGGCCTCGGCTTGTCCCTGGTATCCCACATCATGAATGCGCATGGCGGTAAAGTCGAGCTGAAAAGCGAACCTGGAGAAGGCAGCTGTTTCCGTCTCTATTTCCCATGTGATTACAAGTCTTAAGCAACATGAAGGAGAATTCGTCATGCCGATGATCCTCGTCATCGACGATGAAGCGGACATGCGCCGCGGTCTCGTCGACAATCTGCACTTCGAAGGCTACGAAACTGCTGAGGCGGAAGATGGCATCGCAGCCCTTGAGCTGATTTCATCTACTCCTGCAGATCTGATCCTTCTCGATGTCATGATGCCAGGCAAAAATGGCTTCGACGTCTGTCGTGAAGTGCGGGCGAAAGGCATCGACACTCCCATCATCATGCTCACCGCCAAGGGCGAGGAAATCGATCGCGTGCTCGGACTTGAGATGGGAGCGGACGATTACATCACCAAGCCCTTCAGCCTGCGGGAATTGCTTGCCCGTGTGAAAGCCGTGCTGCGACGTTCGCAATCGCAGCCCCCTGCAGCCGGGCACGCGGTGCGAATCGGTCGATTGACCGTGGAATTTCAATCCTATCGCGCAGCGGAAGGCAACACGGAAGTCACGTTGACACATCGTGAATATGAAGTGCTACGATATCTCTGGGAACACCGTCGCAAGACCGTGAGCCGCGACAGTCTGCTCGAGAATGTCTGGGGCTACGATGAACATATATCCACGAGGACGATCGACAACTTCGTCCTGAAACTGCGCCAGAAAATCGAAGTGGACCCCTCGCATCCTCGCGTTATCATGACCGTACACGGTGTCGGATACAAACTGCTCGAAAGCGGCCTGTGACATCTGATGACAAAAAGTGACTCAGACACGACACCTCGCTCCATCAGCACCCGTACATTGGATATATGATGCACCCGGCACACTGATGAGAACACTTCTGTTTCATATCGTCCTTTTCTCCCTCGTTTCCTGCGCGGCAGCACAGGAAATGGAGCAAGTGGTGGATTTGACCGGTCGTTGGAGATTCGAGATCGGTGATGACACGACTTGGGCGAGCAAGAATTTCGACGATTCGGATTGGGACCGTATTGCGGTACCTGATTACTGGGAAAACCAGGGATATCCAGGGTACGACGGATGGGCCTGGTACCGCCAGAGCTTCAGAATCAACGAATCGTACCGCTATGCCTCCCTCTTCCTGCATATGGGAGGGATCGATGACATCGACGAAGTGTATGTCAACGGCAAACTCCTATCCTTCAGCGGCTCCCCACCTCCGCAATACTTTACCGCCTACGCCGAGGATCGTTGGTATTATCTCCCGTATGAGTATCTCTCCTATCACGATGAAAACGTAGTTGCAGTGCGCGTGTTCGACCGCGAAATGGGAGGCGGCATCATCAGGGGTAGAATCGGGATATACAGACAGCTCTCCTACCTCGTTCCGGATCAATCACTGCGCGGAAACTGGAAGCTGCGCCTCGGCGATCGACGCGAATGGAGCAAACCAGACTACAGCGATGACGACTGGCATGACGTATTCGTGCCGGCGTACTGGGAAACGCAACGCGATAGACATTACGACGGTTTCGGCTGGTACCGTCGGCATTTTCGACTGGACCCCGCGCTTGCCAATCAGAGGCTCATCCTGCTTCTCGGACGTATCGATGATGTTGACGAAGTATGGTTGAACGGCAAACAGATTGGCCGTACCGGAAAGATGCCGGAGCAACGCGGCACCTTCTTCGATAACAGTTCATATCTGAAACTGCGCTCCTACTACATTCCGAAAACACTGCTGAGAGCAAATGAGGATAACGTCATAGCGGTACGCATCTACGACGGCTTCATGCACGGCGGGATGTATCAGGGTCCAATCGGCCTGGTCAGACAGAAACGGTATCGGGAATGGGACGCAAAAAGCACGCGGCATGAGAAGGGAGGTTTTCAGCGTCTCATCGAATCTATTTTTGGGAAGTCTGAACAGAACCGGTGAGTCCCTCCCCTCGTTCCAGGACCTTCTGCACAACGATCCCCCCCACGATC
This sequence comes from Ignavibacteria bacterium, assembly GCA_002869275.1. Taxonomy (GTDB): domain Bacteria; phylum Bacteroidota; class Ignavibacteria; order SZUA-365; family SZUA-365; genus BM516. Next base: position 44,673 of record PKTF01000379.1, read on the forward strand.
AGGACCAATCCGACAACCGTTGAAGGATAGATATTCTCTCCAACAACGAGATGAATGACAATCAGGGAGAGAAATGGTGACAGAAATACGAGGTTACTGATCCTCGCTGTGGTCGTGGACAGTTTCAGCGCCTGCATCCAGAAGACGAAGGTAAGTCCCATCTCGAATATCCCGACATACACCCCACCCCAAAGGCCTGGCCCCAGTTGCTCCCAGCTGCCGATGGCCAGGAATAAAATGAAAACATAGGCCGCCCCGAACAGGAAGTTCACTGCGAGACGGAGAATGGGATCTCCGTGCTTTCTCATGTTCAGAATCCAGTAGGACGCCCAGATCACCGAACTACCCACTGCAAGGGACACCCCTTCCACATCAGTAAACGAGAGTGACAGCAGTTCGCCGCGCGTGGAAATTATAGCGACGCCCGTGAAGCTGACCAGCATGGCGATGATGATTTTCCAGCTGATGCTTTGACGCAGGAATATCACGGACAACAGAACAAGGACGATGGGCCAGGTATAATTCAGAGGCTGTGCTTCCTGAGCGGGAAGCAGGTCGTATGCACGAAAAAGCACGAGGTAGTAGAGAAACGGATTGATGAGGCCCAGACCTGCAGATCGCAACCAATCGCTCAGCCCCCATTGTCTCAGTTCTCCCAGACTTCCCTTCACAGAGGCTGCCACCAGAAGCACGAACAGAGAAGTAATCGTGGATATCGTGAGCAGTTCGACAACCCCGGTACTTCCGAGTGTCAGCTTAAATGCGGAGGCCACGGTAGACCAGCAGAGGATCGCCGCGATGGCGTAACTATATGCCTTGTTCTGTGTGTTCATCAGCTTACTTTGACGCTGAATATACAAGAAAATGAAAAACGGGTTCCGAAAAATCGGAACCCGTTCTATGGATAGCATGAAAATGTTATGCTTCCGAATTCTTCTCAGGCATGAAACACTCGTTACAGAGTCGGCAGAGCGCGCCTGCATGATACACGATCTCCTCGCATTCGGTCAGTACTTCGAGGTACAAGAGACTGGTACGAGAGCTGTATTTGTCCTTTTTGGATCGCTTGAGCTGCTGCTTGTCTGCCTTGCGGATGCGGTTCCGTAATTCGTCACCGTCCTCCGTCATCTGGTCGAGCTGACTGAAATCCTGTCGGGCAATACTCTCAGATACGCGTGTCAGTTCCTGCTTCATATCCCGGATGATCTCGGCGAGTTCCTCGGTCTGGAAATCACTGAGACCCTTGTGGTTATTGTCGACATGCGTGTACACCTGCAGGGTCAGATTGCGGAGACTGCGCAGAAGGAGCTGCAGAGAACTGATCGCCTGGGTATACGTTTTCTGATCCATGTCTTCCTCACCTTCCTCGAGCTGCGAGGTGCGAAGAATTGCAGCCGACATGCCTTTACCCTTTTTATGCAGCGACTTGGCCAGGTTCCGTGTTTCTTTCAGCGCGAGACGGTCTTCATCGATGAGGCCCTGGTACGTCTGTTCCACGAGGTTTGTTGTGGTACGGATCGTGTCACTCAGATCGTCCTGCAGATACTTCATCGCATCTTCGATGCCCATATCACTGTTGCCGCTATGCAGGCGCTCTTCCTCAGCGAATTCCTTCTCACGTTTGCGATGAATGCGCACGGTGCGCAGGAGCAGGAAGCCCGCGAGTCCAGCCAGCCCTATCAGGCCGTAAATCTGGGTAAAGAAGATAATGGTGGCAATGATTGCCGCGGCTGTGGAAGCGAGAAACGCCGTGAAGAACCAGCCGCCGATCACGGTAAGGACACCGGAGACACGATATACAGCGGAATCTCGACCCCAGGCGCGGTCGGGCAGCGCCGTGGCCATCGCGACCATGAACGTGACATATGTCGTTGAAAGCGGCAGCTTCAGCGATGTACCAAATGAAATGAGCAGGGCTGCAACAATGAGATTCACCGCTGCACGCAGGAGGTCGAACGACGGTGCCTCACCGTCTTCATTGGAAGTCGGAACGTACTTTGTCGTATCAAAGCGTCCTTCGATTTTCTGTTTGATCGAATCCGGCGTGATGATCGAGAAAAACTTGAAGACGGAGAGGACGACGCGAACAATCGAGCGTGCCGGAGCAATCGATTCGAACCGTTCGAATCCTTCGCTCTGGCGTCCGAGATTGAGAGAGGTCGCGGTGACCGTCCTTGCTTTCTTATTTATCCACAATGTCACAGCCATGATGCTACCAGCTGCGAGGAGAATCCACGTATTCGCACGCACAGGTTCCGCGAGCGAATTCATTGCATGGGACCACGGATCGGCTGAACCATGAGCGTTAATGTAGGCAGCGAGGCCGCCCATCGGCGCACCGATGAAGTTCACAAGGTCATTTGCCGCGAACGCGAGCGCGAGCGCGAAGGTACCAGCGAGCACGATCGGTTTGAACACGTTGATCTTGAATATCCAGACCAGAAGCTGCATGATCACCGTCCAGACCACAAACGAAAGCATGGTCAGATAAAACGCATTCGCTTTTAGCCAGGCAGCCTGGTCAGCATCGAGGAAGGACGCACCCTTCGCACCCTTGACCATCATGAAGTACGTAAGCGCGGCGAGTGCAAATCCACCCCAGAGCGATCCGTATCGTTTTAATCGTTTGCCGTATTCGAACGTGAACAGCATTCGTGAAAAGTACTGCACCAAGGCTCCGACGATAAACGCGACAATCACCGATGCAACGATACCAAACAGGATCTTAAAGACACTCGCAGTGTTGATGTAGGTAAGAATCTCACCAATTCCACCATCACCTGCCTGCAGTACCTTGATGGTGGATATCGCGAAGGCCGATCCGAGAAGTTCGAAGACAAGCGAAACCGTGGTTGACGTTGGGAGCCCGAGCGTGTTGTAGAAATCGAGCAAGAGCACGTCCGTGAGCATTGTCGCAACAAAAATGAACATGACCTCGGGGAAGGTCAGCATTTCCGGGTTGAAAATGCCTTTTCGCGCTACTTCCATCAATCCGCTAGAAAAGGTCACACCCACCACGATTCCAATGGTCGCGATGATCATAATGACAAATCTCGGTGCAACCTGTGCCCCGATGGCGGAATTCAGAAAATTCACGGCATCATTAGCTACACCAACCATCAGGTCGATAATGGCCGCAGCGAGAAGAATCACAAGGATGATGATAAAAATGTCCATGGTACCAAACTGTTAGTAGATGTAGTGCAGTAATATACGAGTAATCGTGTTGATCATCTCTCCGCCCTGTGATGATGCCGTATGATTTTTTCTTCCTGAACATAGACGACATTTTCGGCAATATTCGTCGCATAATCAGCGATACGCTCGAGATGCCTTGAAATCGCAAGTACATTGAGAAGCCTTTCTGTCTGTTCAGGATTCTCTTGGATTCTGTTCCTGACCAGGTCATGCATCTCACGATGCAGGGCATCCACCTCACTGTCGGCGGCACATACGTCACGCGCCCCTGCTGCATCCATCCCGACCAGTGAATCGAGACTGAGTCTCACCATGGTCATCGTGCGTTCAGCCAGGATCATGAGTTCATTCGGCAGTACGAGTTGATCGTGTTCTCCGATGTTGAGAACGCGTCGGGCAATGTTCGCCGAGAGGTCTCCGATACGCTCGAGGTCGCTGTTGATCTTCAGGATTGCAACGATCAGGCGGATCTCTTCCTTCGGAAGTCCCCCCAGCATCAGGAGATGAACGCAATCTTCCTCGATTGCGATCTCGAGCCTGTCGACGTCTTTGTCTGAAGCGATCACGCGTTCCGCAGCTTCCCGATCGCGCTGGCGAATGGCGATGACACAGCGTCGGGCGTTTTCTTCAACGAGAGCGCTGAGCGAAAGAATCCTGCGCTTAAGCTGTTCCGAATTTATTGCGGGCCTGTCCGTCATGTGCTTGCTTCAATTTCAACGATGTAGCAGTTCGTGTTATCGTACCCGGTCATGCGACCTCCAGGTCGTCATCGCGATCGATGGTCGTGCGCAGGACGATGGTGAAGACACTTCCCTGGCCTGGCGTACTCTGTACCTCGACGAATCCTCGGTGCGCCTGAGCGATGTGCTTGACAATGGCGAGTCCGAGTCCGGTACCACCCATTTTTCTGCTTCGCGCTTTATCGATACGATAAAAGCGCTCGAAGAGACGAGGGAGATGTTCCGCTTCAATACCACAGCCCTCGTCGCGAACCATGATCGTCACAGTGTCTTTGTCTCCGAGCTGCGCGCTCACCCACACGTCCTTACTTTCTTCGCTGTACTTGATCGCGTTTCCGATCAGATTGACCAGCGCCTGCTCCAGCAAAGGAGGATTCATCAAAGCCCTGAGTGCCTCATCCCCGTCAAGATGCAGCGTTATGGATTTCGCATCGGCGTCGTGCGAACAGGATTGGACCGCCGACACCATGGCATCGTACACTGAGCCTGTGACCAGTGTGATTTCCTCACGCTCACTACCCTGTTCGATACGGGAAAGACTGAGGAGATCTTCTATGATTGCATTCAGACGATCTGCCTGCTTGGAGACGATGCTGAGAAAACGTGCGGCATCATCCTTGTCGTGCATCGCGCCATCGAGCAATGTTTCGACGAATCCTTTAATACTCGTGATGGGGGTTTTCAACTCGTGAGACACATTCGCGACGAAATCCTTGCGCACGTTTTCCAGCGTACGCAATTCCGTGACATCGTTGAGCACGACCAGCACGCCGATGACGGTGTCGCTGGTGTCTTTCAGAGTACTGCCGTGCGCCTGCAGAAAACGCTCCTTCGTGTCTACGAGCGTGATATACCCCTCGATCGCATGATCGGTACTCAGCGCATGCTCGACAAAATGCTGTAATCCCACGTTTCGGACAGCTTCCTGGATACTTCTTCCCAGCGCCTTCTCGGGATCGATATTCAGCAGCTCCGCCGCACTGTTGTTGATGTTAATCAGTCGTTCCTCGGTGTCGAATGCGAGAACTCCCTCAATCATGCTGGAAAGGACTGCATCTTGCTGACTGTGCTGCTGTACGATCACCGAGATTCTGTCCTGCAGCTGTTCCGCCATGGTATTCATCACCCTGGCAAGGTCGCGGAGCTCATCCGTGCGTGGCAGCGGCAGTCGGAAACCGAGTTCTCCATCAGCAAAACGTCGCGCTCCGTCTTTCATCTCCTCGATCGGACGTGTTATTCGCCTCGAGATGAGGAGGCTCATCAATCCGGCAAGAAAGGTGATACCGAGACCACCGAGCGCGATCTGCCACTGAATGCTGCGGATACTCGTTTCCACTGTTTGAACTGGAACCGCCGTTCGGAGAACACCGAAGACCCTTCCGTGCCGGCGCAGTGGAATTGCAGCGTACATGGTACTCAATTCCAGCGTTGCGCTGAACCGTGTCGATGTGCTGACGCGACCGCCCAGTGCACCTTGAACTTCAGGGCGGGATCGGTGATTATCCATAGACCGTGGATCATGCTCCGAATCCGCTATCACTCTGCCATCCGGCAAGATGACGGTAATCCTCGTCTGCGACCGTCTGCCCAGGTCATCACACAGCGCATCGAGGTCATCGAGACGATCAGATGCGAAGCGCTGCGTAATATCCTCGTGCAGAAGCTGCGCTCTGGCTTCGAGATCATCGGACACGCGATGCATGAGTATACTCTCGATCGTCAGCGTGATCACGAAGGTAAACGCCAGCAGGGCGAGGAAAATGATCAGGAAATTTGATGTGAAGAGTTGCCAGAACAGACGTTTGATTCGCATTGCTACTCCACGAAGCGGTAACCGACACCCCGCACTGTTTCAATGTATCGGCCCGCAGTTCCCAGTTTCTTACGCAGCCCAACGATCTGGACATCAACGGAACGATCTGTCACCGGATATCCGTCACCACGAACGGCCTCGACGATCTGAGAACGCGTGAACACCCACCCGGGCTTGTTCGCAAGAAAATGAAGCACTCGAAATTCCGTCAATGTCAGAGAAACCTGTTCTCCGTCTACAAGAACCTCATGGCGACCGGGATTTACGATCAGGTCATGGATGCGAATCATATCCATTTCGCTGGCGGTATTCTCTTCCTCGCTTCTGCGAAGCACTGCCTTGACTCGCGCAAGCAAAACGCGACGGCTGAAGGGCTTCGTGATATAATCGTCGGCCCCGAGTTCAAGTCCGGTCACGATATCCGCTTCCTCGCTTCGGGCAGTCAACATGATAATCGCGACGTTCTCGGTTTCAGGCTTTCGTTTTAGAATCTTGCAGACCTCGAGCCCGTCCACTCCGGGCAGCATAAGATCCAGGAGCACAAGGTCCGGGGGCGATGCAGTAATATTGTGCAATGCGTCCTCTCCGGATGTAACGCTGTCGACCTCATAACCTTCCTTCGTCAGGTTATATGTGACAAGCTCGAGAATCTCTTCTTCGTCCTCGACAACAAGTATTCTGCGTTTGCTGCTCACGACCATTCTGATTACAGTGCGACAAATACTTCTCAAATATCGCACTAATAATGTTAGGGTTTCATTAGAGCTGTGTAAGTATTTCGCAATGCAGCCCAATAACCGCGGTGATATCCGTCATTTCGTTGGAATTCCAGCACGATGGAAACGTTCAATGTGAGTTTCACGAGTTTCCCTCCTGCTACATGCCTGAAAACCTAGGATAAAAGACAGGGCGGTATTATCTTAAAAGACGTGGATCAATGCACGGATTCCATCCCGAATCCGTCTCCCAATAAATCATTTATCGTCGATTTTTATACTGCAAGGATCGTACATGAAACGGATGCTGCTTCTCGGCGACGAGGCGATTGCGCAAGGCGCTCTCGATGCCGGCCTATCCGGGGTTTACGCCTATCCCGGCACCCCTTCGACGGAAATAACCGAATATATTCAACGCTCGAATACTGCGCGTGAGCGCAATGTCCATTCCGACTGGAGTGCGAACGAAAAAACGGCGATGGAAGCGGCACTCGGAATGTCGTATGCCGGAAAACGCGCAATGGCCTGCATGAAGCATGTCGGACTCAATGTCGCGGCGGATGGCTTCGTCAATGCCGGTATCACCGGAGCGAACGGCGGTCTCATCGTGCTCGTCGCAGACGATCCTTCGATGCACTCCTCACAGAATGAACAGGACTCCCGTTATTACGGAAAGTTCGCCCTGATCCCGGTCATCGAACCGGCGAATCAGCAGGAAACCTACGAAGCAGCCTGGTACGGCTTCGAAATGTCCGAAAAATACGGCACACCGGTCATGGTGCGAGTCACGACGCGTCTCGCGCATTCCCGCGCGGGCGTCGAACTCAAAGAGGCCATCGCAGAGAATGAGCTCACGCTGCCTGCGGACAAGCGACAGTTCGTGCTTCTGCCGTCCATTGCACGCCGCAATTACCAGACGCTGCTCGGCAAACAGGCGGCATTCGAGGAGGAATCCGAAAAATCTCCCTTCAATGCCTACATCGAAGGCGAAGATACGTCTCTCGGTATTATCGCCTGCGGCATCGGCTACAACTACCTGATGGAAAACTATCCCGATGGCTGCCCGAATCCGATCGTCAAGGTGGGACAGTATCCGGCACCCCGCAACATGATCAAACGCCTCCTCGATGAGTGCGACCGAGTCCTGATTCTCGAAGAAGGCGCCCCTTTCCTCGAAGAACAGCTACGTGGACTCATGGATGCAAGCTTCAATATCAGCGGCCGTCTCGATGGCACCGTCCCGCGTGCAGGCGAATTGAATCCGAACATCGTCGCTGCTTCCCTCGGAAAATCGATTCAGGTGACCGAAGCGAAGTCAGATATCGTCATGCCTCGCCCCCCCGAACTCTGCACAGGTTGTCCGCACATCGACAGCTATAATGCGCTGAATGTCGCTTTGGCAGAACTCGAGCCCGGACGCGTCTTCAGCGATATCGGCTGCTACACGCTCGGCGCTCTGGAACCGTTCAACGCCATCAACTCCTGCGTCGATATGGGAGCATCGATCACCATGGCGAAAGGCGCTGCGGATGCCGGCCTCTTCCCCGCTGTCGCTGTGATCGGCGATTCTACCTTTACCCACTCAGGTATGACTGGACTGCTCGACGCAATCATCGAGGATTCTCCGATTACCGTCATGATCGTGGACAATGAAACCACCGGAATGACCGGCGGACAGACTTCTTCCGCACGCGGCAAGCTCGAAGACATCTGCAAGGGACTAGGCGTGCCCGAAGATCACATTCGTGTCGTAGAGCCGCTGAAGAAAAACCATGAAGACAATGTCGCGATGATCAAGGAAGAACTGTTCCATAAAGGCGTATCGGTCATCATCGAACGTCGTGAGTGCATTCAGACTGCTGTGCTGAGCAAGAAACTCGCAAAGGAGGCGGCGAAAAAATGAAACGTGATATCATTCTCGCCGGTGTCGGCGGACAGGGCATCCTCACTATAGCAACCATCGTTGGATACGCTGCTGTGGAGCGTGGACTGAACCTCAAGCAGGCGGAAGTTCATGGAATGTCGCAGCGGGGTGGTGATGTACAGTCGCATCTGCGCATCAGCGATGCGCCCATCTACTCTGATCTTATCCCCGAAGGCCGTGCTGATCTCATCATTGCCATCGAACCGATGGAGTCCCTTCGCTATACCAGCTATCTCCACCATGACGGTTGGCTCATCACCAACAAAAAGCCCTTCGTCAACATCCCGGACTACCCGGATCATGAAGATGTGTGGAAAAAGATCGAAGCGCTGCCCCACAGCATTCTCATTGATGGAGACAAGATCGCTCGTGAGGTCGCAACCGTCCGTTCGATGAACATCGTCGTCCTCGGAGCGGCCTCCCCCTTCCTGGAACTTCCGGCCGAAGAAATCGAACAATCGATTAAAACAATCTTTCAGAGGAAAGGCGACGCTATCGTTGAACAGAATCTCGCGGCCTTCCGCGCGGGACGCGCCATTGCAGAGGAACGCAACCTCGCGATGTAAGTATGCGTCGTGCCGCAACAGTGGTACGATAAACTGATATGTTGCACAGCCCCTGTCCATCCAGCAGGGGCTGTTTCTTTTTCAGCTGATTCTCCACTGAAACGTATTCCCGAAAAGGACAAAAAAAATCCCGCACCTGTTGGTGCGGGATTCAGTTCCATTAAAGAAACCTGAATTACTCCACGATCTTTCCGGCACGCAGCTCTCTTGCGAGGCGCTCGAGGCGGTAGATGTGATTCATTGCTTCTATCATCGCCGAGCTGTGAACGGACACAGTACGGTTGCCCATCTCGGGTGCAAAGATGAATTCACCCGGCAGGCTCTCGATGTTGCCGTCGAATGCCAGGCCGACTACTTCCTTATTGCGGTTGATGAGAGGACTTCCAGAATTACCACCGATGATATCATTTGTGGATACGAAATTCAGCGGTGTGCGCAGATCGAATTCCGCAGGCGGATTCTTCCAGCGCTCGGGAAGCGACCACTGCTCGTCTTTCGGGAAGGAATAATGACGGTCGTACATACCGAAATAGGTCGTGAACGACGGAGCCTTCGTGCCGTTGTAGCGGTAACCATCAACGATGCCATCAGAGATGCGCAGCGTGAATGTTGCATCAGGCGGAACGCTGGTGCCATAAATTTCGAAAAGTGCGCGACCGAGAAGAGCGTTGTTCACTGCATCACGAGCACTGACATCGCGTGCGACCTGCTGTGCGGCGTCACGACGGGGCGTCGCCATTCGCGCGATCGCGATCAGAGGATCATTTGACGTGCGGGCGGACTCGGGAAAACCTTCGGCCAGTGCCGCGTACTTCACAGAGTCAGTAAGGATTGACTCACTCAGCAGACGCTTTGCCGCCTCGGCGCAGTTCTGTCCCTCAAACGCCATCTGCACCAGAGGATCGGAGTCTCCGAGCATGCTGCGCATCATTTTGAGCTTCTTCGTCAGTGCGAGGCGCTCCATGTCCATATCGGGAGAGACGAACTTCGAGAGCGAACGCAGGGTCAGCTTCAGTGCGTTGTCCTGGTACGCCTTCGAGCGCTCCTCTTCCGGCTTGTCGATCTCACCCAACATGCGGGCGAGGTTCATGGCCCTGTTGAGGTATTCCGAACCACCGAGCACTTCGAAGCGCAATCCGAGAAGATCAGGTGCGACTTCGCGTACCTTCTGACGGGATGCAGCAATCTCATCCCAGATATGACCGTATTCGGCGGCCAGATTGGGCTTCGCCATGATCTGTCCCCTGAACTTCGAATCGAAGTCCTTGCGACGCTGCATGAGAACATCGTTTTCCAGACCGTCGAGCTGACCTTTATACGCTTTTTGCGAGTTCGCCATCGAGAAGATCTGATTCGTCATCTCTTCCTTCTGCTCGGGGTGCAGCTTGATGTACTCTTTCAGAATATCGACGTAATCGTCGAGCAGGTTCGCTATCCACGGAAACTGCACGTCACGATTAAATTCGAGCTGGGCCGAGGTGCTGAGACGGCTGGTACTTCCGGGATTACCGACGGTGAATACGAGTTCGCCTTCGGCAGGTCCATTCGCGCTCCACTTGTAGAAATGCTTGGTCTTGAGCGGCTTTCCGTCCTCGTCGTATACGCGGAAAAAGTTGCAGTCGAGCGTGTAACGCGGGAACGTGAAATTATCATCGTCGCCACCGAAGAAGCCGAGAGAAAGCTCCGGCGAGAATACCAGGCGTACATCGTCGTAGCGCTTGTAGATATACGCGGAGTACTTTCCACCGTTGAAGAAAGTCACGAGCTGACAGCGGTTACCCGTCTCCTCGCTCAAGCGCTCTTCGATCTCACCGATTTTCTTGTCGCGTGCTGAAAGTCGTTCGCGATCTCCATCGACAGCGTCCATGGCCGCGATGACTTCGTTGGTCACATCACGGATTTCCACGAGCTGCTCGACGAAAAGGCCATCGACCTTGCGTTCGTCAGCGAGCGTCATTGCGACGAATCCATCTACAGGGAGATTCTCCCCTTCAATCGAGACCGCCTCGACGGACTGACGTCCGCAATGGTGGTTGGTCATGACCAGACCGTCTTCGCTCACGAAGGAGGCGGAGCAGTACGTGGCAAAACGAAGAGCCGACATGCGGACGTCATCCATCCACTGCTGATCCGGCGTGAAGTTGTACTCGTCCTTGAAGTATTCCATGGGCGGGTAGTCGAAAGTCCACATCCGGCCGTTATCAAAACGCTCGGCCTCGATGCTTTCAAGTTTCGCCTGCTTGGCTTTTTGATACGGAGTCAGTTCCTGTGTACCGCCGCATCCGGCAATGAATGCTGCGGCGATGAGGAGCACGATCCCTTTCTGAAAGATGGTGCGCATAATGTTACCTGAAAGTGAAACGTATTAGAGACTGCTAATCCTTTTTCCCTGATTCGGGAATTCCAATAAAGTACGAAAATTCCATGATATGTGGTCCCAATTACATCTTGTATCAACGATAACGCCGCTTCTTCTGAAGCGGCGTTATCGTTGATAGCCTTGAATGTCAGCGCATGTTCGGGAGACTGCCGCGCTCGAGTTCCTTGGCGACCCGTTCGGCACCGAAAATGTGCCGCACTGCTTCGAGAATGCCCGAGGAATGCACGGAGACGGTACGATTGCCCATGTCTTCAGCAAAAATGAAATCGCCAGGGAGGCTTTCAATGTTTCCGTCGAAAATGAGTCCGACGACTTCGCGATCGAGATTGATCATCGGACTGCCACTGTTACCCCCGATGATATCATTGGTCGAAGAAAAATCGAGAGGCGTGCTCATATCGAATTCCGCCGGCGGGTTCTTCCAGCGATCGGGAAGGTCCCACGATTCCTCGCCGGGGAAAGAATAATAGCGGTCGTACATGCCGTGGAAGGTCGTATGTGCCGGAGCCCGCGTGCCGTTGTAGTCATATCCTTTCACCACACCGTCGGCGATGCGCAGTGTGAATGTGGCATCCGGCGGGATATTCGTGCCATAGACATCAAACAATGCGCGTCCGAGAAGCGTGCGGTTCACCTGGTCGCGGGCGCTGGTCTCGCGTGCAACCTGCGTCGCTTCCTGATAACGCGGTAACGCCATATTTGCAGCAGCGACAAAGACATCCTTGCAGGCACCGATCGCAGCGGGGGCTCCATCGACCAGCGTGGCGAGCTTTGCGGAATCCGTGAGAACGGAACCGTCGATCAATGCACGGGCGGCATCTACGCAGTTGCGTCCCTGCAGCAATGTCTGAATCACGGGGTCGTCCTTGCCGAGCATCTTTGCCATCAATTTGAGCTGACGCTCGAGGGTCAGGCGATCGAGATCCATATCAGTACGGACCGGGTTCGCGATCGATTTCTTCGTCAATTCGAGTTTGCTGCCTGTATACGCATCGGCACGATCCGCTTCCGGCTTCGCGAGCTGATCTGCAAGATTTGCCAGCTGCGCAGCCTTGGAGAAGAACGCGGATACGCCGAGTCCGCCACTGCGGAATGCGTACAGGTCACCGGCGACCGCGCGCGTCTGCATGCGGGTTTCCGCGATCTCATCCCACACATGGCCGTATTTCTCCTTCAGTTCCGGCCGCTTCATGACCTCGGCCTTGAACTGGCGGTCAAAATCACGACGGCGCTGCAGGAGAACGTCGTTGCGCAGACCTGAGAGGCGCCCCATATATGCCTTCTGTCCGTTGGCGATACTGAGAATGTCCGTGCGCATCTGTTCTTTCTTCTCAGGATACATCTCCGTGTAGGTGAGCAGCGCATCCATGCGATTGTTGAGCAGGTCCGAAACGAACGGGTACTGCACATCGCGATAATATTCGAGCTGTTCGGTTGTACTCAGACGATTGGTGCTGCCCGGATTTCCGATAACGAACACACCCTCGCCTTCCTTGGCACCGGACTTGCTCCAGTTGAAGAAATGATCAGGCTTGTACGGTTTTCCATCTTCGTCATACACGCGGAAAAACGTCACGTCGAGTCCGTAACGCGGGTAGGTGAAATTGTCATCTTCGCCGCCGTAATGCGCGACTTGAAGTTCAGGAGCGAATACCAGGCGCACGTCGTCAAACCGCTTGTACAGGTAAAGCGAATACTTCCCGCCATTATAGAGCGTCACGACCTGTGCGCGATATCCTGTTTCTTCCTCCACAGCCTTGGAGATCCTGTCTGTCGTCGCATCACGTGCGTCGAGACGTGCCTGGTCGGTCTCTGCAGCATCCATCGCCGCGTGCACGTCTTTTGAGATGTCACGGATCTCGATCAGCTGTTCGACGAACAGGTCCGGGACCTTCCTCTCATCCTCGAGGGTTTCAGCGAAGAATCCGGTGTCCAGCAGAATTTCACCTTCCTCCTGCACATCGACGATCGGGGATCGCGAACAGTGATGGTTCGTCATCACGAGCCCATCGCCGCTCACGAAGGAGGCGGAGCACCAGGTGGCGAAGCGGAGGGCCGACAAGCGAACATCCTTGAACCACTCATCATCGGGACTGAAGTTGTAGGTCTCTTTGAAATACTCAACCGGAGCATCTTCGAATGTCCACATACGTCCGCTGTCAAACGGACCTGCTTTCACCTGTTCGAGCTGCTCTTTTTTTGCCATTTCGTACGACGACATACTGCCGCTCGATCCACAACCAGTGAGGAGAGCGATCGTCGTCACGATGGCAACGGAACGGAAAACGTTGCGTAGCATCATGGTCATAACATTCCTGTTCTTTAAACAATACATGTATTGAAGTGCATCACATGCAGATGGTCCATCGGAAAAAATACGAAATTATCGCTACAATCAGAGGAAGGTCCTTCCTCACCCCGGCATGACAAGAAATTCCTCGGGAATGGGTGTATCCTCCCGTTCCTCGTCCCAGAGAACTGAAACGATCCACCAGCGTGATCCGTCGAAAAACAGCTGAATACTGTTGATACCTCGTGTAAATGGAACCGGATCGAGCTGCGAATGATAGCTCTCATACGTGCTGAAGACCTGAGCCATGTTTCCAAAACGCTGCACCTGTCGACCAATCTCCTTTTCGTGGAAACTGTTCGCCTCGAAGAAGGTCGTGGCGAAACTGATGTATTCCTCAACAGAGACGTTTCGCAGTTCGGTTTGTTCATCACCGCGCCAGATCACCGGCATCAGACGCGCGTCCTTCACGAATAATGCGCGCATGCGATCCCAATTCCTTGATGCGCCGGCTTCACCGGAAACCGAAGCATACAGGGCGGTGATAATTGCATCGATACTCGCCCCGTCACCAGCACGGAAAGACCGCTTCTTTTCGGTGGTGAACGCCTGAAGATTTGTCGCACTGAGAATGAGCAGGAATGCCAGAGAAAGCCGGATCAGTGTAATCATACGAAACCCTCCTGATAGTGCCATCATACTGGTATTCGTAAAAAACACGCTTTTGTTTCCATTTTTGTTTTTTCTCTTCCTCAAAACTACCCCACAATCTCAGTTCTTCCATTCTGCCACCCGGACATACCGCCTCTCACCCCCACTTTTCGTGCCTGCCACCCTCCGATCTCACCAGTCTCCCGAGAGCACCAGCGCCACCTGATTAATGTTGTAATCGTGATAGGCATTGTTCGACCGGTTGCGGATGTAGTTGTAGGCAAGGCCGACTGACAATCCCTTTCCCGCGCTGTTCCGAAAAAACGGGTACAGCGCCTGGAGCCGCAGTTCGACCCGATTATCCACGCGTTGCGGCGCTCCCGGACGCGCAACACCATTGAGATCCGTTGCCGTGCGCGGGTAATCCTTCTGAAGAAATGCGAGGACATTGGTGGTGCGAATATTCCCGGGCAGCGTGCCATCCATCTGCAAACGCAGTTCGTCTGCCTGATACCCATATCTGTCGTCAAAAATCTCATCCTCGCTGAGACCGAATATCGCGTCCTCGCGAACATAGCGCGCATCGGTGGAGGGATTGCTTCGCCGGACATAGGACAGGGACAGGGGGGCTCGGGCGAACAACCGGTAACTGAGACCTCCTGAAAAGACGAACTGTGCCGTCGATGGAGTGGAGAACTGCGAAATGACCGCTACAGGAGGCTTGATCCCTCCTTTCCCTTTCCCCGGCTTGCCGTCGCTGACCCAGAGCGTGTCGCTCATGGATGCCGTATACGATTTGAATCCGCCATCCGCTGAACCGAACAGCTCCCATCCGCTCCCCAGTGCATGACTGAACAACGCTCCTGCGTAGTGCTCGACATGGGTGAACTGCTCGAGATTCGGATACTGTTTGTACTGAATCGTGTAATACAGCCGGCTCATCAAATCGCCCGCGACATGCCTGCGCAGACGCAGGAGCAGCGAACCCCGGTTGAAATCATAGAAATCCCAGTTATCATGATCCAGCCGCATTCCGACTTGAGGGATCACAAAAAGATAGGAGACGAGACTGTCGCTGAACACCTCCTGTTCAATCGCGACGTCTGCAGGCGGCGGTGACGGTCCTGACTGATGCGCGTACAGTTCATGTGACATCGCCGCCGCGCTTTCACTGCCGTCGTTTCGATAATTTAATTGAAATTGCGAGTACGAGCCGAGGGTGTGGATGTTGTACGTGCGATCGGCATACGTGCGAAAAAGGACGAGGGCGCCGTAGTAATACCCCTGATGATAGCTGTGCTCCCCCGAGAATCCGGCAGAGACCGCACCAAACAGGGCATGGTACACATCCTCGCGTTTCTCATAAAAAGCGAAGGAATTATCATCGTACATGCTCGAGGTGTAGAGCGATACACTGACCTGCGCCGTGAGTTCAGCAGAGAAACAGAGCATGAGCACAACGATGGCGACCCTCATGGCGTCCCTCCGGATGCTTCCTCGTCCTCATGACGAAAGCGCACGGTCTTGGCCCATGTCATGCGCTCCTTCCGTATCACATCCAGATACATAGCCCTCGCCACCACCACGAGCCACAGCTGACAGTACGTCAGGTACATGACTCCGATCAGCAGGAAAGCGGTGAAGGAATCCTCCCGGTCATACGACAATGCAAGCATGATTTCAGCGAAAAACAGCACCACCGCCATCACCCAGACCATGGTGTACGGTCCGGGCAGTGGTATTGCGATAAGGCCTGCGGCAGACGCCAGGAATAGCAGGTCGGATATCACGATTGCGACAAAGAACACGTAATACAGAGCGATGGAGTACAGTAGTTCGAAACGCATCCGGAGACTGCGCACTTCGCCGCGCTGCTGCAGAAATTTTCGTGATACGTAGTTGTTGCCACGCACCCAGCGCGTGCGCTGCTGGATCCAGACCGACCACGTCTCCGGTTCCTGTTCGAACGTCACGGAATAGGGAATGAATTTGATTTTCCATCCCTTCATATACATCCGTATGCTCAGCTCGCTGTCTTCGGTTATCGCGTCTTCGTCCCAGCCGCCGAGTTCCTCGACGATGGAACGGCGAATCACAAAATTGGTGCCGGGCAGAGTGGAAATATGCAGCATCTTCCAGCGTCCCGCCTGCAGGATGCTCTGAAAACTCAGCGTTTCGATATTGATGAAGCGTGTCAGAAGCGTGCGGTTCTTGTTCACCGTGCGGAATTTCCCGAGTACCGCACCAAGTTCGGGGTGCTCGAGCAGTTGGATGACAAGATATTTCAAAGCATCCGCTGCCGGCGTGTTGTCAGCGTCATACACCGCGATGAACTCATGTGCTGCCTGTGTGATTCCCAGGTTCAGCGCACGCGACTTACCCTTTCCGCCCTCACCTTCGGGCACATCGTAACACACGACACGCGAATCACGTGCGGCGATGGTCTTGACGATGTCTCCGGTTCCGTCGCTGGAACCGTCATTGATCACGATGATCTGTAGCCGGTCCGCCGGATATTCCAGCGCGCACATGGCCTCCAGCGTACGTTCGATCACCACGGCTTCATTGTGCGCGGGAATCAGAATGGTGACACCGGGGAAATCATACTCTCGTGCATCAACCGTCCGTTTCTCCCGGTGCGAGGAGGATTGGTGAAAATACCCGGCCAGGGTGAGCAGCAGCTGCCATCCGATCATGAACCAGATCAGGATGACCGCAAGAACAAAGAGCGCACTGATGATGTCATGCTGGAATGCTTCCATTACAATGCTCCCCTTTGCGGCGGTGCGGCAGGAAGCGGTTGCTTCCGACGGCGGATTCGTACGATCAGGTACATCGCGGAAAGAAGAACCAGGGAAAGCAGACCGAACAGAACGATGAATGTCGAGGACCACAGGCTCGTGAGGTCGATGCTGTACGACACCGTACCCTGTGTGATGACACGAACGGAATGCCGGCCTTCAGGCAGCAGGATACTGTAGCGTTCGACGCCTTCGCGAATAGGTGTTTCGAGCAGCGTGCCGTCAACAAACACCTCGAGCGGACGCTTATTGAACGTCGCATAGCAGCGCTCATCACTCTCGTAATCGAAACGCACACTGCGCTCTCCTTCGTCGATGGCGAGAACGTTACCGGTGCACGAAAGCAGAGTCGCGTGCAGCGTGTTGGGATCGAAAAGGCCCTCTCCCTCATCCGTCAATACTATCTGATGTGTACCTGCAGGGATGAGAAAACGGCCATCTCCGGCAGATGTGCGGACCTTGCCATCAATGAGGATGAAGCGCTGCTCCCTGCCGAGCTGCATCGTCAGCGAAAGAGGCGAATGGACCTTGTATCCCTCGTTTGTCGTAAGGATGCGTGCCTGCCCTGTGGAGGCGAAACTCATGAGCGGCAGATCCTGCGCGTTGATGCTCGATTCCGCATACATCAGTGTACGGGTGACTTCCTCGCTGCTGATGCGGGAAAGTGCGAAGGCTTCCAGCCCTGATTGCACCAGCGTCGGAAACATCGTCGGTTTCTCTTCGCTGCGGAATGAGAGGATATTGATGTCGAGAGCAAAATCATCGCCGAGCCGTTCCCGGTACATGCGGGCAATCCCGCGGTAGCGGTCCGGATGTTCCGACCACCGTGCCATCGGATCCTCCACCACGAGAGTGAAAGGATAGCGTTCGTGCAGCTCCAGGATGCGCTCGATATCGATACCCTGAGAACGGCGCAGCTCCGGTGTACCGATATTATCGAGCATGGTCACGACAACTCCAAAGCCGGGCTTCTCTTCGCGAATCTCGTACGCGAGCCCCAGCAGGCGCTGATGCATTTCCACGACCTTGTCCACGCGATAGTCCTCGAACGCCTTCCATGCCGCGGCATTCATTTGCCAGTAATACTGCGAGGTTTTATCGAACAGCTTTATCGGATCGAAACCGCGCCGTTGTGCGAATTCCTTCCTCGTACTCGGATGCATGGGAGCGAAACTGCCGGGCTCTTTCGGACCCCGGACATCAGATTCGAAGTACGTCTCCGCAATGTTCACGCCATCGAAATCGTAGACGCGCAGGAATTGCCTGAATTTTCGCAGCATCGCGGAAACGGCAGCCGAATCGGTCATGGCGAGCGGGTAGCGCCAGGAAGCCCGATTGTCCTCGCCATGCACATTCTTCTCTCGCCACTCCGGATGCTCCTCCCAGAACTTGTGACTGACCTGCGGTGCCTCAAGCCACGCGTAGACGAGTATCCCGTTCTCATGACAGAGTCGGATCAGACGGTCGTAATCGTAGGTGTAGCTGGCGTATTCATGCCAGTTACCGACGTGAATCGCTCGAACGCCATGTTCGATCCACCTGCGCACAAGTGCTTCGACCGGAATGGCACTGCGAAAACCCGGGTCGAAAAACAGCTCGAGGCCGTCGCGCCGGAATACGGGATGCAGTTCGAGATACGATGCCACGTACTGCAGCAGGAAGGGGTAGCGGCTGAAGCCCCCGCCGCTCAATGGATCGAAACGCGTCCCGATATACAGGAAACGTCCCTCGCCGAAGCGGCGTCCGATGACGATGGGCGAACCGCTCTCTGGATCCGAGGCGAAAATGATGTCATCCGCCTGAACTTCGAATTTTCGAAAAGGAGTTGAAACGTGCCACTGCACGTTGTCTTCTGGATACAGATGCTCACGCAGGCCGAGAACGCCGATGCTGTTTCCCGTGTACTCCATGCCAAGTTCGAGGGCGAACTCGTTGTATCCGTCGGTGATGGCCATGCCTCCGGCCCGAATCCATTCGATCAGATCGCTGAACAGCGGATTACGCAATCGTTCGACCGCGGGTTGCGGCACGACGAGCAGCGTATACCTGTCGGCATCGAAGCGGTCACCGAAATGGAGCGTATCGACATCGACGCCGATATAGCGGAAGGCGTTCGCAAAGCTCTGCTGATCGCGCATTCCCCCTCCTGTCGCGGTGGAATCCCACAGCAGGGCAACACGCAGGGCATGTCGCGCGTCCTCCTCCTCGAAAAGCTCCGCGTACCATCCATGCAGTTTTCGCATGATACCGTCAACGAATCCTTCTTCGTAACCGCGCAGCTCGGTTGGCGTTGCCAGGTAGAGCTCCCCGTCGTCCACACGCACTTCACGGTGCACCACACCCGACAGCCGCGTAGGCGAGATGGCAGAACGCGCGAGTTCACCGTTCCGTGCGAACCAGTATTCCCGCAGATACTGATCCTGCAGTTCGAGGGTGATCTTGCCGCCGCCCGTTACGATGGCTTTATCGCGCAGCTGCACGACGTTGCGCTCCCGCTGAAGGTCGACGAAGCTGTACCCTAGGTCCTTGAAACCCCGCACGAGCCGTTGCAGATTCTCATGCGGTACAAAAGAGTGATAGAATGCCGATGCGAACCCGTCGCGCACTCCAAGGTTCACGCGCGCATGGCCAATCATGAGTTCGACCTGTCTGCGTGACTTCTCCGGATCCTGTGGATCGAGGGGCACGTATCCAAGATTCTCGGGATAGATCTTCTGTCCGTGAATATCCCTCTCGATGATATACGGGAAAAACTGCGTGTAGTCCGAATGATTGATGGCGCAGCGTTGCTCCATCGCGGATGAAAATATGTCAGACACCGCGTCATAGGTTATCATCGAGGCCGTGTAATGGGGTGTTTCCCAGAGGATGGGATAAATCCCGTTTCGAATGCACTCCTCGAGGCTCGTGTGTACTTTCGTTCGCACGTACTCGAGGCTTTCATTCTGCAGCGGACCACCGTGATAGACATCCCAGAACTCATAATCCGCTGCCGTAATTCCCTTGTACTGATGCGTTGCCCCGTGCATTGCGACCGTGCCACCATGCTCGACCATGTATCTGATGGCATCCACGAATTCAGGCTTGTCGGTCAGGCTCACACGTAACCCGCGCTCCGGATCGATATAGAACGGAATGATGCTCACAAGAAACGGCACATCCTCATCATACAACAGGTCGGCCATCTCCCGCAGTCGGTCAGGCTCTTCCAGGGGATGTACATCCTCGATGCGGAGAATCGCTCGATGTGACTCCGGGTGATTCTCACCGAGAATTTCATGCAGCACGTCTGCGAAAAGCAGATAGCGGTCCCTCTCCTCGGCGAAGGCGAAGGGTGAATCCGCCACGTACCAGAATGCTCCGCTGTTCAGAATGTACGGTGTACGTCCCTTCCGTCGGGATTGCGCTTCCGCGACGACTCGGCAGCGCCCGGGATCAGTAACGCGGCAGAGCGTGATGTTGGGTTCGGTTTTCGTGAATGTATCCTCTCCCCGTATAACACGGGTCCATCCTTTCACCGTATCGATAACCGTGGGTTTGAATCCGTATCGCGAATCCAGATCATGTGCTGCACCGAAAGCCAGCATCCCGGTGTGCAGCCACACCGTCGTGCCTGCACGGTCGGCCATCGCTTGCATGAACACGGCCGGCGGCGCGCAGTCCAGAGTATACCCGATGAAAAACACAGCGTCGAGCCCTTCAAGATCACCACGTTTGAAATCCACAACGCTGCGTACCGAGGTCGTCGTGTTGAAATGCCCCATCAGCTGGGCAAGCTGATAGGCATCGCCACGCCCGAGGTTCTCCTCGACTGCCGGACCTTCAAAATACACGGCAACGCGCTGCTGCGCCGCCGCAGTGCTCACCAGCAGGATGATGGCAAGAAGGGTGGTTTTCATCGCAGCACCGTGATTTTCTGAGTATGCAGCCGGGATTGTCCCTCGAGCACCAATACATAGGTACCGGCGCCTTGAAAAAGTTCGCCCTTCAAATGCACCAGTTCCCCATCGCGATCAGATAATCGGACCGAAAACAGACGTCTACCGCTCATGTCACAAACATGTAGAATCTCCATGGATTTCGCGCCATGAATCAGCACCGTGAGATCACCGGATGATGGCTGCGGGTAGCATTCCATCGACACGGGCTGCGGGATCGCGGATCCCGTCACCGTCACCGTCGGACTATACTCCCAGGTGCCGTCGAGGTCGATCATCCGCAGACGATACGTGTTCTCTGCTTCGTCTGCCGCGCAGTCATTCCATTCATAATGCCGGCTGCCGGATTCCGAAAAACCCCGCTCTTTCCATGTCCCGTCGATGCGGCGCTCGATGGCGAAGCCATAGAGACTGGTTTCATTCTCCGTCTCCCAGCGCAGCCTTATGCAGCCTCCATCGCGGATTGCTGAAAATGCGAGCAGGTCGACGGGATAGGGATAACTCGTATTGCGGAGGATGCTCCCGTATTCGCCTACGGCATATACCGTGCCCCCATGTGCATCGGCGGAGAAAAGTGTATGCATGTCGTGTGACATTTCTCTAACCCAGGTCAAACCGAAGTCGCTCGTGCGCATGATCACGCCGTTTTCACCCACGGCTGCATATTCCCCGGGAGACGGATGTGTGAGACGGAACAGCGCCGCTGTCGTACCGGTAATGCAGTCTGACCAGCTGATACCGCCATCTGTCGTCCGAGAGACGGTGCCGTCGTCTCCGCACAGCATTCCGAGATTGCCCTCACGAATGACATGAAACAGGGCGTCCTGTGTCCAGCTTTGCTGATGCGTCCAGGTAAAGCCGCCGTTCGTTGTGCTGAACACCGTTCCGTTGGACCCGACGACAGTTCCATGTTGATCATCGGTGAAATGCACCCCGAAAAGACTCTCCAGGGTCCCACTCGCAACGGGATACCAGCCTGCCCCACTGTTCGTCGTCTTCAAGATGCGACCGCTGCTGCCGACGATATACCCGGTGCCGCTGTCCAGCAGTTCCACCGCATTGAGCGACACTGTCGTGCCGCTTGCCACGCTCTGCCAGCTTTGTCCTCCATTGGTCGAACGCAGGAGGATACCACCGTTTCCGCAGGTGACGACCGTATGACCTCCGATGTTGTCGACACCGAACAGTGATGTCGTTGTGCCGCTATTCTGCTGCTGCCAGGAGGACCCTCCGTTCGCACTGTGCAGGATGATACCATCCGAACCCACAGCCCAGGCCGATGAAGGAACGGCGGCACTGACCGCGTTAAGGCTGGCACGGGGTCCGCTCGTCACCATACCGAATGAGCTTCCGTTGCTGCTGCTGAGGATGTCTCCGATCAATCCCACTGCGACAATTCCGCTTCCGGTGAGGCTCAATCCCTCCAGGCCGTTCGTCGTGCCGCTGCTCAGCTGCGTCCAGTTCATTCCTCCGTTGGTACTGCGATACACTGCACCACCTTCACCCACGGCCCACCCGTTCTGTCTGTCCGCGAATCGTACCTTGTTCAGATCGGCGGTCGTACCATTGTTGTTCATCCTGGACCATGTCTGCCCACCATTCGTCGTGCGGATGACCGTACCCGCGCCCCCCACGGCCCATCCGAATTGCGCGTCGACGAAAAACACATCGATGAGATTCGCATACATCATACCGTGTGAAACCGATCGCGGACTCCAGGACACGCCGCCGTCAGTGGATTGCAGGATCGTAGCCGCGGCTCCGACAGCGACACCGTTCAGCGCATCGGTAAAATGCACACCGTTGAGATTGTTCGTCGTGCCTGTTGAACGCTGCACCCATGTCAGTCCGCCATTTGTCGTCGAATGCAGCATCCCTGCATCACCGACGAACCAGAGCTGTGATACGGAATTGGCGTAGATCGTATTGATGCCGGCCGTTGTCGTGCTGTTCTGCGTATACCACGAAGCACCTCCCGTCGTGGTGGTAAGGACGACACCGTTGTCTCCGACTGCCCAGGCGCGAGAGATATTCACCGCGCAGATACCGCGAAGGATGTCTTCCCTGCCGCTCTCCTGCACCGACCAGCTTGTCCCGCCGTCGGTGGATTTGATGATGATCCCGGCCGCGCCTACCGCCCAGCCGGATCCGGTCGTGCCGGCAAAACTGACAGACCAGAGGTCATTCGCCTGCGGTACGGGATGGCTCCAGCGCCACTGTGCGTTCACGGACATGGACGCAAGCATGAGAATCAACAAAACAGCTGCGATAACTCGAGGCACGATGATATCCCGGTTTACTGGACAATGATCAGCCGGCTGTACCGGCCGTTGTGTGAATGTACTGCAACCAGATACACGCCCGGAGCAGGAAACATGCTGCGCTGCAGTGTGTATTGGAACATCCCCGTCTGGAAGGACGTGGCGTGCGCTTCAGCTGCGGCCACAGTGCGTCCCATCATGTCGACAACACGCAGTTCCGGTGCGTGGAGGAATCCCTCCGCTGCGAGATGTATTTCTGCCTGATCAACAAGCGGATGCGGATACGGCGCAGAGAGTCTCCAATCATATTGTTCCGGATGCGGCGAGATTCCTCCAAGCTCTTCGTCCCGCCATGAAAGCACCGTAGCATAATCCCCGGAAATGAATCCAACCCCGGCGGAAACGAAATCCAGCCCGAAAAGATCGTAACTGGTTCTGGCGTATGATCGTGACCACGAAGCGCCCGCATCGGTGCTGTGCATGACGGTCCCTCTTTCACCGATCGCCCACAACGCATAGCGTGTCGGGGCATCGATGACATACAGCGCCCCGCCATAGCCGGGATCCTGGCGCATCCATGTACCGCCCGCATCGGTCGTATGCAGCACCACTCCCTGTTCGCCCACTACCCAACCCTCGGTATCTGTGACAAAACTGGGCCAGTACAGGGTGCTGCCTACCGTTGTCTGCTGACGAGCCCAGGTGCTTCCGCCGTTGAAACTGCTGTACATTCTTCCGCCGTCGGCGGCAACGATGGCATGCTGTGAAGAAATCGCGTCGATCCCATAGAGGTAATCCTGCGTTCCGGATTCCTGCCGAATCCATTTGTTCCCTCCGTCAGTCGTTTTCAGGATGATGCCCAGTTCCCCGACCGCCCAGCCCGTCATCGCATCGACGAAATCGACGGCGAGAAGAATATTCGTGTACTCGTTCTGCTGCTGTGTCCAGGCAGTACCGCCGTCAGAAGTATGGAGGATCACGCCGAACTCCCCGACCGCCCAGGCTTTTTGAGCGGAAACGGCCTTGCCGCCGTAGAGGCTGTTGCCCAGCAGGGCGGTCTCTTCACGCCAGCTGCGTCCGCCATCTGAGGTGTGCAGTATCATGCCATCCTCACCGAAACACCACCCGTCTCTCTCCGTCGCGAATGTCGTCCAGTTCGCCGATTTCCGTGAGGTGGCATTCGTGACTTCCCAGGTGATTCCGCGATCGGTGGATCGCAGGATATGGCCGAATTCTGCTATGGCGATGAACACATCGCCGTTCGCGTCCAATCCTTCAATCACCGATTCAGGCAGAAGTGCGGGCAACGCCGTCCAGCTCGCACCGCTGTTCGTGGAACGGAGCATCGTTCCGCCATCACCGACAATCCAGCCTTCACCGCCATTCCTCAGCAGCATTCCGTTGAGATGGCGATTGACACCGCTTTGCTGCTTCTCCCAGCGAAAACCGCCGTTGACGGTATTGAAGATGCTGCCCTTCGTACCGCAGATCCAGCCGTTCGACACGTCGGTGAACTGCACGTCGAAGAGGTCCTCACCGGGCTTCACAGACGAGGCTTCCCAGCTGGCTCCCGCGTCTTCGCTGGACAGCACAGTTCCGTTTTCGCCGACAATCCAGAGATGGGTTGCGTCTGCAGCCGCCAGGGCGTTGAGAATGACGTTCACTCCGCTGAACACCGTGTTCCATGTATTGCCGCCGTCAGCTGAACGCAGGATGGTACCGTCGTCGCCACAGACAATGATGATCCCACCCGCAACCTGGATGACGTCATTCAGTCCCTTCGTGGTGATGGACTGACGGTCGATCCAGCTCCACCCCCCATCACGACTCTCGAGCAGGATGCCGTTGTCCGCCACGCACCAATAGCTGCCGGTGACGGACGCATCTATGCCGAGGACGTTGTCGGTAAGTCCGAACATCGTTGTTTCCCAGCTGATGCCGCTATCGGTACTGAGGAGTACGGTACCGTAATTGCCCGTGGCAATGACATTGCCATCCACTGTCCACGTCACCGCACGCAGCATATTTCCTTGCGGCGATGGGTGCATCCACTCGAGTGTCGGCTGAGCGTGGAGTCGAGTCGCCGTGGCGCATACCAGAATAAGCAATGCGCATCGCGCAAAACGCTTGAAGGGAATCATAACCATCGAGTCCAGTTTCGATTCAATGAAATACCGCCAGACGTATCAACGGCCGGTGTATGGTGGGTATGGTAAAAAGTAGAGGTTTCGCGCATGAGTGACAATGCCAAAACATTACAAATCTGTAATGTTTGTACATGTCCTCTCCCCTGAATTGCTGTGTATATTGCGCTTGTGATGCGCTACGGAACAGAAGAACTTGACCATACGGCTGATGCGGGACTTCGCATTCGCTCCATGGACCTCCCGGGCCTGTTTCTTAAGGCAGCAACTGGCATGTTTTCCCTCATTCACGAGGGGTCCGTCATCGCTGTCGAGAACGCGGTACCGCCTGCCGAAGCCGACCGTTCGATCGAACAGCGATCGCAACAGTCTGTTCCCGAATCACACGTCGGCCTTGAGGCAGACCTGGAAGCGACAATCATTGCCATCGACGCCACGGGCCTTGACCAGCTATTCCATGGGTGGCTGACCGAGCTGCTCTTTCACCATTCCATCAGGCACAGTATTCCCCGTCATATCATTCTCGAGAAATGTGACGCCGGACAGCTGCGCGCGAAAGTGGAATGGGTCCGCATGAACGAAAGTATCATATCCGAGGCGACGGAGATCAAAGCTGTCACCTGGCACGGTCTGCTTGTGGAAAAGCAGGACAGTATCTGGACCGCAGAAGTCATTTTTGATACCTGACTCTTCTCCATCCACACACGAAGATGAGCCATCAGAATGAATATTGACATTCGACGTATTGATGATCACACATGGGAACTGCCGAAACACGGCGGAATGCGCGTTCCCGGCCGCGTGTACGCCAGCGAACCGATGATGCAGCGCATCAAACAGGACAAAAGCCTGGAGCAGGTCGCGAATGTCGCCCACCTCCCCGGCATCCTCAAGTACTCCCTCGCGATGCCGGATATCCACTGGGGGTATGGCTTCCCTATCGGCGGAGTGTGTGCGACCCGGCGTGACGACGGAGTCATTTCGCCAGGCGGAGTGGGATACGACATCAATTGCGGCGTTCGCCTGGTGACGACCTCACTGATGGAACGCGACGTGCGCCCCCGCATCCGTGCGCTCGTGCAGTCGCTGTTTCGGCATGTGCCCACAGGCGTGGGTGCATCGAAAGCCATCCCGAAACTGAGCCGGAACGATTTGCGCGCGGTGGCACTCGAGGGTGCAGCCTGGGCTACCGGACGTGGCTTCGGGAGTGATTCCGATCTTCATTTCATAGAGGAAGAAGGCGTTCTGACCGACGCCGATCCGGATGCGGTGGGTGAGCGTCCCTGGCAGCGCGGGGCCGAACAGCTGGGCACACTGGGATCGGGAAATCATTTCCTTGAAATCGGACGTGTCGATGAAATCTACCAC
>PKTF01000160.1 GCA_002869275.1 Ignavibacteria bacterium
AGGCATCGGGATGCAGCGTCCGAAAATGTCTGCCACCACTGTCGTCGCGGGCGCTGAAGTGTACGTTCCCCTCGAAGGCCTCATCGACGTCGATGTCGAACGCAACCGCCTCGGAAAGGAAATCACGCGCATTACGGGTCTGCTGAAAGGCATTGACTCCAAGCTCGGAAATGCCAAGTTTGTCGACAATGCGCCGGCGGACGTCGTGGAACGTGAACGCGACAAGCAGAACAACTTCCGACGGATGCTGGAGAAACTGCAATCAAACCTTGAAAGCCTTGAGAACGAATAACAGAACGGGAGGGCAGCGCATGACTGAGTCTCGGTACCCGGTGCGCACGCGAAATCGTGACAGGTGGAAACCGCTGAGAAACCGCGGGCGCTTTGCCGTTGTCGCCGCGCTGATGCTGCTGTTCGCGGCCGTTCCCGCCGGACTCCAGGCACAAACCGAGCCCGAAGCTCCGGTGCAACCCGAGAAGCTCTACAACGGATGGCAGTTCTCGCTCTACGGCGGTGTGAATCTCGCACATATCGCAGGGGAGTACTACGGTGACTGTCCCTGCGATTTCTTCAGCGACGAGACCAGCTTCAACACCGTGTACGGCACGGCGATCAACATACCCATCTTCAGCGATGCCGCCCTCTACCTACGTTTTGGACGCAACGAAACCTCGACGTCCTGGTTCACCGGCCGGACCGACAGCCTGTGGTCCATCACGGCCGAGGGGATCATCGGTTCCGACCTGACCTTTGAATACAACCTCACGAATTTCGATGTCCTTCTGCGCCTGTACGGTCACATCGACGGGGAGCGCGTGTACCTTGGCCCGAGTTTCGGCTTCGTTGAACGGAAACACATTCTTCTGACCGACACCGAATTCGATACCGGTGCACAGCACGTCATCGAAAACGGAGATCTGCAGCTGGAGCACGACCTGCGTGTTTCCTTTGTCATCGGTGGGGAATACGCGTTCATCCCGTTCAAGAACTTCTACGTGATTCCCGCCTTCGAAGTGGATTATTCCTTCGAGAAACTGGTGAATCTGCGAGACGAAAATCCCAGCTTCTCCTGGCGGCCGACCTTTTACAAGCTGCTCGTGACCTTCGCGTACCAAGTGTTCTGATGCGTCATGCGCGCAAGGCACACAGCGGTGCTTATCCTTACCGCCGTAGCGAGCGTCCTGCTGCTGTGGCGGGAAGCTGAACGCCCGGATCCCATTCCCGCATTTCCCAACGACATGCCCGACGCGGCCGCGAGATATTTCCTCGAGCGGCGCGGGATGCCTGATGGCATTCCCCCTGACGCCTATTCCCGCGCAGCGGAACATCTGCGTCAGATGGAAGCGGCGGGACTGCAGAAGATCGAAGTCGGCTGGCGCTGGCTGAACCTGGGTCCGACCAACATCGCCGGACGCATCCGAGCCATGGCCATCGATCCGTCCGACGCCTCTATTATTTATGCCGGAAGCGCGGGCGGGGGCGTGTGGAAAAGCACGACAGGCGGAGCCGACTGGCGACTGCTCGACGACCTGCTGCCGAATCTGCGCATCGGTGCCGTGGCTGTGGACCCATACGACAGTCGGCATATCCTCGCAGGCTGCGGTGAAGGTTACGTGTCCTGGCAGGGCGGAGCGGCGTTCGGTCAGGGGATTTATGCCTCGACCGACGCAGGCGAAAGCTGGCAGCAGCTGCCTTCGACACTCGAGCAGAAATTCTGGTACGTTTTCGATGTGAAATTCAATCCCTACCGCGAGGGCGAAATTCTCGCCTGTACGCGAGGCGGCATACTCCGCAGCACTGATGCAGGAGCGAGCTGGCAGACGGTACGATCGAGCACAGCGAATCCCTGGTCCGCCATGGTGGAGTACAGCGCGACGGAGCCCGGACTCGTGTATGCATCCGCCGAAGGCGAAGGGATCTACCGTTCGACCAATCACGGAGCGTCTTTCACACGGCTCAGCGAAGTTGAAGCACAGCCGTTCTCGCGCGTGTATCTTGTGTCCGCCCCTACGAACGGACTCATCCTCTACGCCGCGTTCACGCATCGTGATACACAGCAGTGCGCGGGGATGTACCGTAGCGACGACTCCGGGCGCAGCTGGAAGCAGCTCGCTATTCCGCTCAGCAGACTGAGCGGTCAGACCTACATGGGCGGGCAGGGACGGTACAACAGCGTGCTTGCCGTGCATCCCGAGGATCCCGACATCGTGTGGGCAGGTGGGGTGGACCTGTACCGGAGCATGGATGGAGGGATGTCCTGGGATCAGATGAGCAACTGGTACCCCTGGCGTGATTTTCCCTACGTACACGCGGACCACCACGCCATCATTTTCAATCCCGCCTCACCAGACGAAATCCTCATCGGAAGCGACGGCGGCATGTTCCGTACGACGGACGGCGGAACGAGCTTTGCCGAACGCACAGGCGGAATGGTGACCGTGCAGTATCACAGCGGCACGCCGCACCCGCATTCCGATATGGTGATCGGCGGGACGATCGACAACGGTACCCTGCGCACGCTCGACGGCGACAGCTGGAAAGACGTGACGGGAGGGGACGGCGGCTACACGGCCATCGATCCCACCGAACCACGGTTGGTGTACTCGGAGCTGTACTACCTGCATTTTCTGAAGTCCACGGACTTCGGACGCAGCTTCGTCGTGGCTATGAACGGCATTCCCCTCGCCGACGATTTCGGGACCAGTGATCCGGTTGGTTTCATCGCCCCGTTCGAAATGGCGCCGTGGAATCCGAAGACGATCTTCGCGGGCAGCAACCGCGTGTACCGCAGTACCAATGCCGCGGAAAGCTGGACGCCCATCAGCGGGAAC
>PKTF01000134.1 GCA_002869275.1 Ignavibacteria bacterium
CAATACGTTCATGCTGGGTGTGATCAAGGCGCATGCGACGGACATCGGTGCCACAGCGCTCGACGAACATTTCGACAACAGCATCGCACGGACGCGCGCGCAGCTGCAGAACAAAACTGTGCAGCTCAGCGGCGAGGCCACGCTCAGTGGTTCCGACCTGACCGCGGCGGTGCGTGTGGAGAACCACGTGGGACACAAGTTCCCCTCCGGATTCCCGAGTCGCCGGGCGTGGCTGCATATCACCGTGAAGGACGCTTCGCAGCAAACGGTGTTCGAGACGGGTGACTGGGATAGTGAAGGACGCATTCTCGCCCATGATACGGGGATTGAACGACATTACACTGGCATCACCAGCGAGGACCAGGTACAGATCTATGAAGCGGTTCTCGGCAACACCGATGATGAGGTCACCGCGCGATTGCTGCGTGCCGCGAAGTATCTCAAGGATAACCGACTGCCTCCGGCCGGCTTCTCCGATGCTGCCTTCGCGAGTGATACCATCGGCGTCATCGGAGGTGCGAAGTGGGACCGTGATTTCAACAGCGTCGACGGCAGCGGAAACACGGGCGGGGATGTGATTCGCCTCGCCATTACGGTGGATCCCGCTGCAGGTCCGTACACAGTTCAAATGGACATGTGCTACCAGTCGGTCAAACCGATCTTCATCGACAACATTGCGCGGCACGACACCCCGGAAACCAATCGCATGAAGGGGTACTACGCCGCGCAAGAAAGCAAGGTCGAGGTCATCTCACAGCTGACGATGCATACCGACGTCAACGATATCGACGTGCTGCCCGATCATGAAGCCATCGCTGCACTCGACGCCTATCCCCAGCCGCTGACGCTGGCGGGCGGCGGAGAATTGTCGCTGCGATACACGCTGCGTCATCCTGCCCGACAGGTGCGCCTCGTGCTGTATTCGCTGGTCGGACAGGAAATCACGGCCTGGAATCTGGGTGAGCGGGCCTCCGGTCACCACGATTTCGCATTGTCACTGCACAGACTGCCGGCCGGCACGTATTTCGCGGCCCTGACAGCAGATGGAACGCGTCGTGTGTTGCCCCTGACAATTCTTCCGTAGCGACGGATATCGGTATTGCCACTGCGCCATATGCTTCCTATTTTGGAGAAAAGCAATGAGCAGGAAGATGATACGCAGCGGAAGCACTTTGATACTCCTGGCGGGACTCCTCGCCATCCTGAACCTGCCCGCCATCGCGCAGGAAGGCGGGCGCATCGTATTCACTGATCCCAAGGCGGATGGCGATGCCATCCTGGGCGAAGAAGACCTCGAACCGCGCCGGCATGCCTGGGGTGCCGATCTCATGATCGGGACCGACGGTTTCGGCCTGGGCTTTTTCTATTCTTATGCATTCAGCGATGTCGTCGGCGGTTTCGCCAACCTCAGTTTTTCGGAAGCCAAGGACGACCGGCAGCGCGATGTCGTCGACTATTACTACGGCACGTATTCGTTGAACAAAACGCATTACGTGTTTCGCGTACCGCTGTTCCTTGGTCTCCAGTACCGTTTGTTCAAAGATGAAATCGTTGACAATTTCCGCCCCTTCGTCAACGGCGGTGCAGGCCCGGTGATGCTGTACGTGACTCCTGCAGATCCTAACGGCGATTTTCTTTCCAGCCTCGGAGGGGGACATACGAAGTATACCTTCGGTGGCTTTCTCGGCGCAGGCGCGCAATTCGGTTTCGACCGCTCGACCGTTGTCGGCGTGAACGTGCGCTATTACATGATTCCGGTACCCGAGGGTATCAGCAGCGTCCGTGTGGCGGATGAGGATGTCGAACTTCCCAATGCCAACGGATTCTACATCACACTGAATTTCGGCACTGCCTTCTAATCCATGCCTGCAGACAGTCCCGACAAGCGTTTGCGTAACGGCACGCTCAGTGACCACAGCTTCGCGCTGACACTGGCCGTGCCGTTTCTGCTGCTGTTTCTCGTGACGCAGGCGGGAACGATGAGTCCGGCGCACGATTCGATGTGCTACCTGCGCATGATCGAGCGGGGAGAGTTCTTCCACGAACATCATCTGCTCTACAACGCCGCCGCATGGCTGTGGATGGAATTCTGGCAGCTTCTCGTTCCCTCCCTTGGCGCGATAACGCTCATCTCATGGCTGAACGGGCTGTTCGGTGCGCTGACACTCAGTGTGTTCGCGCTGCTGCTCGTGCGTCGCGCAGGGATCGGCCGCACGCCGGCCGCCGTCGCCACTCTTCTGCCCGCTTTTTCCTTCGGCATCTGGTTTTACAGCATCACCATCGAGGTGTACATCATCGCGCTGTTTTTTGTGCTGGCCGCGATGTACGTGCTGACGCGCAATCAACTCGATGCGCGTACCGTGATATTCGCCGCCATGCTGCACGGAGTGGCGATGCTCTTCCATCAGCTGCATCTGTTCTTCCTGTTCCCCGCCCTGTACATCATCATGCAATCCCGGCGACGCGAGAACGGCAGCGCGCATCCGGCCTGGCGGCTTGCACTGCTGTACACCGCGACAGCGGGACTGACGGCGCTGCTTCCGTATCTGTTCATCGGGTGGTACGTGCTGGGAATGAACACGCCCGAGCGCTATCTCCATTGGCTGATCGGGTACGGGGCACGAGGCGATTTCTGGAACGCACCTGGATTGAGCCTGCTGCCGAAAATCGTTCTGGGCTACGGACGCAGTCTCGTCGGAGCGGATTTCCTCTTCGCCCTGCAGCCGACACTGGAAATGATTGAGCGGCTGCCGCCATCGAAATGGCTGGCGGACCAGGAATTCGTTGTGCGCCGGCTGCCCGAATGGCTGGCGG
>PKTF01000059.1 GCA_002869275.1 Ignavibacteria bacterium
AATTCCTCTCAATGGCCGCGTGCTTTTTACGATGAACACTGAGGTGGATTCGGAAGACCGTGGAACCCTGTCGCCCGGGATTCACGAACATGTGCGAAGCCGCATCCTCATGCTGCCGCCCCTGCGCGAAAGGCCGGAAGATATTCCATTCCTCGTGAAGCTTTTCATCGAGGGGGCCTCAACGGAATTCCAGAAAATTATCAGTGGTATCGACGATTCTGCCATGGGATTGCTAAGCAGTTACCATTGGCCGGGAAACGTGCACCAGCTCAAGTCGACCATCAGGCGTGCCGTACTCAATGCCAATCGACGCATCGCAGCTGAACATATCGACCTTCCAATTGCTCAGCCTGATCAGAAATCGTATCCGCAGATTACCGTGACCGCGCATTCGCTCAAACAGCAGGTCCGGCAGCACGTATCACAGGTAGAACGGGAAATGCTGCACAAAACCCTGCAGAAAACAGGATGGAACAAAGCAAAAGCCTCACGTCTGCTCGGAATCACGTATAAAACGATGCTCAAGAAAGTCGCCGAGCACGGACTCGATGCCGGCGAAAAGGGAGACAGCCATGCATCATGACATCAGCCAGACATCGCACCCACATCTGCCGGCGGAAGCCGGTCTGCTGCTCGAGGAAATACGCGACAGCGTTATTCTGCTCGATGCCTCCGGCGACATCCTCTACTGCAACGCCGCGCTCACCGAGCGTTTCGGCTGGCCCGTCACAGCACTCATCGGGTATCAGATCACGGACGCCGCGCATTTCGCGCAGGAGTTTCGCTCGGTGCTGCTGAGCAATCTCGAGCAGCACGGATCGTGGGTGACCGAAAGCGAGCGCCTGTGTGCGGACGGCAGCATGCGCACAGTATCCGCGCGCTGGCGCCGGCTCGACGCCCCAATGGGAGCTGCCGCCTATGTCGGTATCGAGCAGGATATCACCGAAGCACTCGTTCGCAGGCAGGAACTGCTCCATTCACGGAAACTCGCCAAGATCGGTATTCTGAGCGAGGGAATCGCACATGAACTCCGCAATCCCCTCAGCTACGCCCTTTCCGCCGCGCAGCTGCTCGCCGATGACCGCATCCATGAGGATGTCCGTGCGAAATGTCTGCAGACGATTCACACGGGATTGCGGAAAGCCGGTCTCATCGTCGAGAACATGCTTTCCCTCGGTAAACCGAATACAAACTTTTCCCGTGCGCGGATTCGGCTGACCGATGTGATCAACGAAGCGCTCGATGCCGCTTCCGCCCATGCGAGCTATCGCCTCGTAAGCATCAGCCAGCATTTTCCGGAACCTGGAATAGCGGTGTGGGGAAATCATGACATGCTCGTACAGGTGTTTCACAATGTCATCAGTAACGCGCTCAATGAAATGCCTGAGGGTGGACGGATTTCCATCACAGCCGAACAGCTGAATTCCGGTATCCAGGTCCGCGTCACCGACAGCGGCCCCGGCGTCACCGATGAACAGCTTCGGCATCTCTTCGATCCGTTCTTCACGGCGTCGTCATCCGGACGGGGGACGGGTCTCGGTTTGACGCTTTCGTACTATATTATGAAAGAGCATCAGGGCACAATCGAAGTGGAATCGCATCCAGGGATGGGTGCGACCTTCGTTCTTGCCTTTCCACTGCCGGAAGAACATGCTGAACCCTCCGAGGCGTGAGCGTGTTATCCATAAGAGCAGTATTCTGACTTTACCTATTTGCCTTGAAGGAGTTTCAATGACACAGGCCAGCTTTAACGAACAGGATGTTCTCAATGCGCTGCGCGTCGTGCAGGCGCCCTATATGACACTCGACCTTGTAGCAGCCGACATGATTCATAATATCACCGTCGACGGCTCCGCAATCCGCTTTACCCTCGACCTGAAGTTACCCCCGCGCGGCATCCGGGAGGCGCTCGAAGAGCAGGTGCGCAAGGCGCTTGCAGAACATATTCCCGGGCTGGGCGAGGTCACCATCGACACGACGGTTTCGATTCCCTCCGCCGGTTCGGGCATGGAAAAGAGCATCGTGCCGGGCGTGAAAAACACCATCGCCGTCGCCAGCGGAAAAGGCGGAGTCGGAAAATCTACCGTCGCCGTCAACCTCGCGGTCGCACTGGCAAAATCCGGTGCGCGCGTCGGTCTGATCGATGCGGATATCTACGGTCCGAGTATTCCGCTCATGATGAATGTGCATACCCAGCCGAAAGCCTATAAGGAGGGTGATAAAACTCGCCTCCTGCCGACCGAGAACTACGGCGTACAGCTGATGTCCATCGGCTTTCTTATCCAGCCCGAGGATGCTCTCATCTGGCGTGGTCCGATGGCGAGCGGTGCGCTGAAGCAGTTCCTGACCGACGTTGACTGGGACGAACTGGATTATCTCCTGTTCGACCTTCCTCCGGGAACGGGCGATATTCAGCTGACGCTTTCGCAGTCGCTTCCGCTGACCGGAGCGGTGATCGTAACAACGCCGCAGGATATTGCCCTCGCCGACGCGCGGAAAGGCATCCGAATGTTCGAAAAAGTATCCGTTCCTATTCTCGGAATCGTCGAGAATATGAGTTATTACGTCTGCTCCCATTGCGGGGAACGCGATGAAATCTTTAATTACGGTGGCGGCAGAAAAACGGCGGAAGAATTGAACGTCCCCTTCGTTGGCGAGATCCCCATCACGACCAATATCCGCGTTGGTGGTGACAAGGGCATCCCCATCGTGGAGATGGAACCTGAAGGTCCGGTTGCGGCGAGCTTCACGGAAACGGCCCTCCAGCTTGCCGGCCAGATCAGTGAGCGTAACCTTACGCAGCCTGCCGCGCCGAGTATCGACATCTCTCTGTCATAGCGTATCTGCGTCATGAGAATCACCGACATCGCGAAAGCCACAGCCATCATCAACCAGGCATTGGAAGACGTGCGTCCCATGCTGATGGAGGATGGAGGCGATATCGAACTGATATCCGTCTCCGATGATGGAATCGTCGAAGTGCGATTTCTCGGTGCCTGCGCAAGCTGCTCGCTCGCGATCATGACCCTGCGCGCAGGCATCGAACGTACATTGATGCTCGCTCTGCCGGAGATCCGTCGTATCGAACTTGCCTGACTACGAGCCGGACGCCGCAGTATGTGTATGGAGCTCCCATGCACATACTGTGCGCACACGGCATGACAATAGAGAATGGCAGATCACTCCACAGGCCAGGACCTGACAATGAGCACCCAGAATCCATCTGTGTTCGGCATCATGGGAAATGTCGGAAAAGACGCCGCGCTCGCAGCGGTCGAGAGCACCATGCAGTACCTCATCCGGCGTGAGATTCCGTTCCTCGTCGAGGAAGAGGTGCTGCGGCGCATCGATACCGACCTCAGCCGGCGCGGAGAACTCTGGCGGGACGGCAGCAGGGATGATGTAGCCCGCGAGGCCGATGTCGTGATGACCTTCGGCGGCGATGGCACGCTGCTTGCCGTCGTACAGCACACCCTGCGATACGATACCCCCGTCCTTGGCGTCAACCTCGGAAAACTCGGCTTCCTCGCAGACGTCGGCGTCGAGGAAGTGCTCTGGGCAATCGAGGAAATCATGCAGGGCAATCACAGCATCGAGCACCGCCTGACCCTCAGCGGGACGATGACGGACTACCCGGAAGAGTTTTTCGCGCTGAACGACATTGTCCTGGCGAAAAGCGGCTCGGCAAAAGTGATCAGCATCGACGCCTTTGTGGACGGCGCATTTCTCGCGTCCTTCCACGCAGATGGCATCATCATCTCCACGCCGACCGGATCCACGGCCTACTCGCTGGCGACCGGTGGCCCCGTGGTCGTCCCTTCCAGCGATGCGATCGTCATCAGTCCGATCAGCGCACACACACTCACCGCGCGTCCCGTGATCGTCTCCGGCGACAGCCGCATCAGCGTATGCGCCCGGGCAGAGGAGGGTGGGGTCATGGTGATGTCGGACGGTAACGTTCTCGTGCAGGGCAAAGAGGCGATCGATGCGGAAATCTCTCGCAGCCACCAGTCTGTCGCGTTGATCAAACAGCTCGGACCCAATTATTTCGAGACGCTCCGAAGGAAACTCGTGTGGGCGCAGGACGGCCGCAACCGTTCGGAAACCCCGACGCCCGACCGGGCGTAGAAGAGTCATGTGCCCGACGAACTAAAGCAAGGAATACAAGTGATACGACGATGCATTCTCATCGCAGCCGCCGTCGCCCTCATGACGAATGTCAGTGCGGCGCAGGACGACGCACCGCTTCTCGGCGAGATCACCTTTGAACAGCTGCTCGATCTCCCCGGCTGGTTCGGAGAAGAACTCGCCGGCTATCGACCGAACATGGAGCATGTGAACCAGATCCCGCAATACATGAACGACGTGGAAATACTCTGCGTCATCGGAACATGGTGCTCAGACAGCCGCCGCGAGGTACCGCGGATGTTCCGCCTCATGCAGCTCACGAGCATCCAGCCCGAGGTGATGCGCATGATCGGTGTGGACCGAGAGAAAATGAGTCCCGGGGGGGAGACCGTCGACCTCATGATCGAGCGTGTTCCGACGTTCATTTTCTACCGTGACGGCATGGAAATCGGCCGTATTATAGAGACGCCTTATGCGTCGCTGGAAAAGGACATGCTCGGAATCATCATGACAGATGACGGTGATAATGATACGGGCGCAACGGAAGTTCGCAAACCTGATATACGTCCTGCGACCCAAAACGGTGCGGAGAGCCAGGAAAAGGGCGGAGATGGGAAACGTCATCAGTCTCCGGAATCCCTCGAAAGAAAATAGAACAACGGCCATCTGCCCTGTGTCGGAAGCAGCCAGGACATTGCAGGAGGACGGGTAGAGCCCGTCCTCCTTGTGTTTGATACCCTCCATGCGTAATTTCCCTTATTCGTTTCGATTGCCTCGTCAATCGATGCAACGTATATGGAACCCCGGACGCTTCACGAGCCGCTATTTTCTCCGAATCGCGTACCGGGTTTGACATTTCATCCTGTCTCAGGAAGCAGTTCGATTTCTTTTTACTATATCCATCGTTTGTTCATCTAGGAGACTTGTATGGCTGAGACGAAACATGTTCCGTTCGTCCCTGCGGATACGGATATGAAGGAGTTCACGTTACGTGCGCTTTTCATCGGTCTCGTTCTCGCTGTCGTTCTCGGTGCTGCGAATGCATACCTCGGCCTGAAAGCCGGTATGACCATCGCGGCCACCTATCCTGCGGCAGTGATCGGCATGGCCTTGCTCAAGGCCATGAAAGGAACGATTCTTGAAGAAAACATCGCGCGTACCGTTGGTTCCATCGGTGAATCCGTCGCTGCCGGTGCGATTTTCACTCTACCGGCATTCTTTGTTGCCGGTATCTGGCCGGAATTCTATTCAACCGGAAACTACATCACCTCGACGCTCATCCTGATCTCCGGTGGTGTGCTTGGTATCATGTTCGTCGCACTGCTGCGCCGCGTGATGGTCGAAGACCCCGAGCTTCCGTACCCCGAGTCCGTCGCTGCAGCCGAGATTCACAAGGCCGGCCGCGGTGGTGGTGGGGGATCCAAGTTCCTCTTCAGCGCCATGATCGGTGGTGGCCTTGTCAAGGCAGCCGGCGAATTCAAGCTGTTCCTCCCGCTCTGGGAACGCTTCATGGCATTCTCGAAGCAGACCATCACGGGCATGGAAAGCACTCCGCTCGCTGGCGGCAGCCAGGGCGTTGCCGGAACCGGCGGCATGGTGCTGACCTCGTTCAAGATCAGCCCCGCCTACGTCGGTGTCGGCTACATCATCGGTCCCCGCCTCGCCTCGCTCAACTTCTCGGGCGGCATCATGGCATGGGGACTTTTGACTCCTATTATCCTGTACTTCCTGGCCCCGTACCTGGATATCGCAGGAATCGCCGGCGCCCTGATGGCCGGTGATCCTTCGCTCTCGCAGGCCGAAGCCATGGACAAGGCCTGGATCAACTCGGCCTATGACGTCTGGAAATTCATCGTGCGTCCGATCGCCATCGGCGGTATGCTCGTCGGTGCGACCTACACGCTGTTTATGATGCGTAAGAGTCTCACGGCGGGTATCTCGCGTTCGATCAGCGATGTGAAGAAGGCCGCCTCCGGCCACGCCGTCGACATCGAGCGTACGGAAAAAGACATCAGCTTCACCTCGACTCTTATCGGTATCGCCGGTGTTGCTGTCGCGACCTTCCTGATCACGTTCTACCTCTTCAACACGACCTTCATCGTGGCCTTTGTGGCTGCCACCATCATGATCATCCTCGCGTTTTTCTTCGCGGCGGTCTCCGGCTATCTGGTCGGTATCATGGGATCGAGCAACAACCCGATCAGCGGTCTGACCCTGACGGCGCTCGTCGTGACGGCCCTCATCATGGTGATCCTCGGTGCCGAGGAAACCCATGGCGTGGCATCGGTGCTCGGCGTCGCAGCAATCGTCTGCGTCGCAGCAGCGGTCGCCGGCGAGATGCTTCAGGATCTCAAGGCCGGGCACATCCTCGGCGGTACGCCCTGGAAAATGCAGGTTGGTGACATCATCGGCGTCGTCCTTGCCGGTATCGTCATGTTCCTCGTCCTGGTATTCCTCAATGACGGCGATATCGCGAATGGTATTCGCGAAGGGTACGTCGGCGGTTTCGGCAGCCGTGAGCTGCCCGCTCCGCAGGCAAGCCTCATGGCCATTCTCTCCCGTGGAATCGTGGAGCAGCAGATGGCGTGGCCGCTGATCATCGTCGGTATGCTCATGGGCGTGGCTTTCATCCTCATGCAGGTGAAGAGCCCCATGCTCGTCAGCGTCGGTATGTACCTTCCCCTCGAAACCACCTTCGCGATCTTCCTCGGTGGTCTGATAAAGGGTCTCGTCGACATGGGCAAGAAGAAGCGCAAAGTCAACGATGCACAGGGTGCGCGTATTGACAATACGGGTGTTCTGCTCGCCTCGGGACTTATTGCGGGTGAGGCGCTCATCGGCCTTGTGTTTGCCGGTTTCGCCGCATTCGAAATGTTCCCGAACGCCATATTCGACAATCCGTCCTTCATCGTCAGTCTCGTTATCATGGGCATTATCGGTTGGGTGCTCGTACGCATTCCGCTGAATAACGCAGGCAAAGCGGATGAACCCGCTCCGCCTTCGGCTGCACACTAACGACTGATCCGATTCGATTCAGAAGAGATCTCCCTCCCGGGAGATCTCTTCGTTTTTTATCCGGGGGATGAGTACCTTTCCATTCCGACACACGGAACATCATACGTTTCCCATTATCTCACATCACACCATGTTCTGGAAATCGAAACAACCGGAAATCAACCTGCTCGACCTCATTCCACACCGTATTTGTGAATACACGGTGGACGAGGAGCAGCGCGTGACCGTCAGCATTCCGCGCTTCAAATCCGCCTGGATGCTTAAGACCTTCATTCCGAAATGGAAGAGCCCTTATGTCCGTACCCGATTCGATGATTTCGGTTCATTCGTCTGGATGCAATGCGATGGCTCACGCAACGTGCATGAAATCGCTGAGAAACTGCGCGAGGAATACGGCAGCGATATCGAACCCGCGCATGATCGATTGAAGCTCTTTTTTCAGCAGCTCTCTCTTCGCGGGTACGTCGAACTGCGCTTCATTGACGGTACGCCCGTCGAAAAATAACCCCCAGATCCTTCCACCCAGATCACCACACGCATGAAAAGCATATCCCCCTCGGTTCGCTGGATCGTCCTTGTCATCGTCAGTTTCGTTATCGCGACGAACTATTACGTATACGACGCGATGTCGTCCATCAAATCCGTCATGCAGACGGAACTGGGTTTCTCCAACGTGGACTACGGACTGATCGTTTCGTTCTATTCCTTCCCGAACACCTTTCTGCTCATGGCGATTTTCGGGGGTATCATCCTCGATAAATGGGGGATCAAGAAAACGGGTCTTCTCTTTGTTGCCCTCTGTGCCGTCGGAGCGGGCGTCACGGCTTATGGAGCAACGGAGACCTTCAGTAACGGAGGGTTCGGCTTCGGCATGATGAACGCCATCCTTCCGGACTACTCCCCGCAGCTCAAAATGATGATGCTCGGCCGCCTGCTGTTTGGTCTTGGAGCGGAAACAAGTATCGTGGTGATCAATAAAATCCTCGTCAAGTGGTTCAAAGGCAAGGAACTGGCGCTTGCATTCGCGGTCAACGTCGCGATCGCGCGTCTCGGAACAGCACTCGCGCTGATCCTTTCGCCGGTACTCATCGACTCCTCATACGGCTGGACGTTCGCTCTGTGGATCGCCGCGGTATTAATGGGAGTCGGCCTGTTGTTCTTCATTATCTACCTGATGTTCGACGCGAGTATCACGCGTACCAGCGAAGAGAAAGAATCATTGCTGGAGTCGGACGAAGAGTTCCGTTGGAGTGATATCACCGCGCTGCTGAAAAACCGGTCGTACATCTACGTGATTTTGCTCTGTGTCACGTTTTATTCAGCCGTTTTCCCCTTCCAGGCGTACTGCCCGGATCTTCTGCACAACAAATTCGGCCTGTCGATCGATGTCAGTGGCACGCTCACCAGCCTGATCATCTGGGGTACCATCGTCTTCACCCCCCTGTTCGGCTTCTTCGTCGACAGACGTGGAAAGCGTGCGTCTCTGATGCTGGTTGGATCTGCGTTGTTGGTCATCGTGCATCTGATGCTTTCGATGACATCGATCACCCCGTACGTCCCGATGTTTGTCCTCGGTATCGCATTCTCGCTCGTTCCTGCCGCCATGTGGCCCTCGGTGGCACTGATTGTTGATGAGCGGCGCATCGGCACGGCATACGGCATGATGGCTTCGCTTCAGAATCTCGGTCTCTGGGCCTTCCCGA
Organism: Ignavibacteria bacterium; assembly: GCA_002869275.1. GTDB lineage: Bacteria > Bacteroidota > Ignavibacteria > SZUA-365 > SZUA-365 > BM516. The sequence continues at coordinate 8,847 of PKTF01000059.1, forward strand.
TACTCGCCGGGTATATCCTCGACAAAACCAACCCGGGAATCAACGAAGAGATGATTGCCCAGGGTGCGACCTATGACTATTCCTGGACCGTGCTCATGTTCGCCGGTCTCGGTGTTGCTGGTCTGTTCTTTGCGTGGATGCTCCGGCGCGAGGACCGCTCCGGTACGGGCTTCGGACTTGAATCGGCAGAGGTGTCCTGATCAGGGAGACCGGCGCAGAATCAGCATGGTGATATCGTCGGATTGAGCCGCGCCTTGAGTAAAGGCGTGTACTTCATCCTTGATGCGCTGCAGCGTTTCGTCGGCCGAGAGCGAAGCGCACTCCGCCACCAGGGCTTTCAGACGCTCATCACTGAACTCCTCCATTTCCGCCGACATCGCTTCATTGACTCCATCAGTGAACGTGACGACGATGTCCCCTTTATCGAGGTACAGCTGTTGTGAAGCGTAGGGTGGGGGGGTGCCCATGATACCAAGAATGAGGCCGCCTTCGGATAGCTCCAGGCATTCTTCCCCATGCATGTGGTACGGAGGATTGTGCCCGGCGTTCACATACTCGAAGGTATGAGCGTTCGTATTCAGGATTCCCCAGAAAAAGGTGATGAACTTGTCCGCCCCTGTATTCCCGTAAATCAGAGCATTGATCCGCGTCGTTGCTTCTCTGAGGTCGAGCCTGAGCGGTCCGATGGTACGCAGAGCCGCCTGCACGTTCGCCATCAGGAGTGAAGCGGGGATACCCTTTCCGGAAACGTCACCAATCGCCAGCAGGAACTCGTGCTCCGAGAGCTGCAGCACATCGTAATAGTCGCCGCCCACCTGCTGTGACGATTCGTTGATCGCCGCGATTTCATATCCTTCGATCTCGGGAATCGCCTTCGGCAGCAGTCCTTTCTGGATGGATGTCGCAACGCTCAGTTCTTTTTCGATACGCTGTTTTTCGATGGTCTCTTTCACAAGACGGGCGTTTTCCAGTGCCGAGATGGTGATGTTCGCCAGTGCGTGAAGGTATTCCAGTTCCAGTCCGTCAAACTGTTCGCCACCGACGCGGGCTCCGAGGCAGAGCACACCGCGTGGCTGATTCTGCGAAAGCATGGGAACCACGGTGAGGATCCCCGCGTCATGCAGGGCGGTTTCGACCTCGTTTTCGGGCGTACGGATTTCCGAGAACAGGATGGTTTCGTGCTGTGCCTGCAGTTGCTGGACGAGAGCATCCTCAATGGAGAACTCGGGCATTTTACTCAGGGAAAGATTCAGCCTCTCGCCGTCGGAGGTGTAGACCAGATAGTGCATCACGCGCAGCTGACCCATGAGTGCGTAACTCATGATGCGAAGAATCGCTTCGGGATCGAACGTCGTGTTCATTTCCCGGCTGATCTCGAACAGGGTGTTCATCTCCTGAACTTTGCTGTCGAGGCGGCGGTTCACAATGCGCAGTTCTTCGATGACAAGAGCGCTTTTGACTGCCGTCGCGGCCACCGCGGCCACAGATTCGAGGAATTTCAAATCCGCCGAGGCGAATGCGGTGCCTGTCACCTTGCGTGAGAGCCCGATGATACCGACCATGCGTTCTTCGAGCCGCATGGGAATGATGATTTCGAGCCCGCAATCCTTCGCACAGTTGCCGAAGCTGCGTATGGCCTCATTTCCGGAACCGACGAGGTCCGTGACCTTCTGCACATGGTCCCATCCTACCGGGAGAAAATAGTTGTCCTCGAGTTCGGTCACGGTCAGTCCTTTGATCGAACGCAGGCTGTATTGCTGTGCTCCCTTTTCGACGAATACCACGCCGCGCGACACCATGAGCTTGCCCATGCAGGAAAGCAGGATGTTGCCGAGAATGAAATCGAGATCCGTAGCAGCATTCAGAATACTGCTCAGTTCGAGCAGCGCTGCGCTATCGGAAATGATGTCCTGTGCTGATGAGTTGCTTTCGTTGTTCATCGAGATGTGTGCTCGATCGTGTGTGCCGTGATGGAGATAAAAAAATATACAAAAAAAGCCCGATCTCCGGGCAGCATCTGTCAGCACCATGACCGGACGCCCCGGTTATGCAGGAAGGTACTTTACCAGCCGAATGGTATTTTGCTTGCCGCCCAGGTGGCCGTAATCAACTTCGTCCATGAGCTTCTTCATCAAAACGATTCCAAGTCCCCCGTGCCGCAGTTTCTTGAAGTACTCCTTCATATCCGGAGCGGTGTACTTGCTGCTGTCGAAAGAGATTCCACTATCGAAGATTTCCACGACGAATTTCGATGGAATACTCTGACTGCCGAGCGAACTGATACGAATTTCGATGATACCGTCGGGATTGTACTTGTAGGCGTGCTTGATGATGTTGGTGCAGGCTTCATCGACCGCGAGTTCTATCTGTCCCACCTCGCCTTCGGTGAAGCCGAAGCGCTGGGCGGCGTCAGAGACGAAGCTGCGCATATCAGACAGCAGTTCGGTTCGACTCTGAATTCGCAGGGATTCGATGGTATGTTGCTTTGATGTTGCCAAAAGAGTCACATGTTCGGATTCGTGTTCCCTCTATGTCGTACTACGAAAGCTTTTCGGATTTGTTCTGGAATTTTTCGACGGCTTCGTCTTCTTCCTTGAAAATCTCGTACAACATCGGAAATCCGAGCAGATCGAATACGTTGTAGACTCGGCTGGACATGTTGGACAGCTTGATGTCGCCCTCGTTTTTGCGTACATCCTCGATGAATTGCATGAGAACACCGAGGCCCGCACTGCTGATATATGACAGATCGGAGAAGTTCACCACAATATTGTACTGATCGTCCTCGAGCTGTTTCTGGAACGCTTTTTCCAGCTCCGGAGCGGTGTGGGCATCGAGGTATCCTTTCAGATCAAGAACGGATACGGCTTCTCGTTGCCGGATACCTACCGAAAATTCGCTCATACGTTGCTCCTTACTTCACTAGCGCAAGTATACCGTCTATAATGTATTTTTTTCTTCATGATTATCAAATGCCATCTTTCCAGCGGAGCACAAGGACAGTCAGGTCGTCCTCCGCCTCTTCTTTCCCGGAATGCTGCTGCACTTCGTCGAGAATGGAGGTGAGAATAGTGTCTGCCGACGCGTCTTTATGTCGGAGGACGCAATCGGCGAGCCTTTCGGACTCAAACTCCACATCGCCGGCATCGCGCGACTCCGTAACACCGTCGGTGTATATCACGATAATATCGCCCGCCTGAAGCTTCAGGGTCTCTTCCTGCAGCGTCGAAGCAAAGCGCTCGCTGGGATCGAGTCCCAGGGCCATGCCGTCAGGACGCAAGTACCGCGGCTTTCCATCGTGAACGTGCAGCAGGGGACAATGCCCTGCGCGGGCGAACGACAGCTGTCCGGTTTCAGTATGCAATTCAGCGAAAAGAAGGCTGATGAACGACTTCTTTTCCATACTGTTGCACAACGGGGCATTCATCCTGATGAGGGTTTCCCGTGTGCCGGTGCTGTCGTTACTTAAAGATTGAAATATACCTTTTACCTGAGCCATGTACAAGGCGGCCGATACCCCCTTGCCCGAGACATCTCCCACGACAAAGCCCAGTCGGTCCTGCTGCAGGTCCAGCACATCATAGTAATCACCGCCGACTTCGTAGGCGGGCAGGGACCGTGCCGCGATCTCGAATTTTGGACAGGAGGGAAGCAGGTGAGGAAGCAGGCTGCGCTGCATTTCCTGTGCGACCTGGAGTTCCTGCTCGAGACGCTCCTTGACGATGGACTGCCGAATCAGAGCGCTGTTTTCGATGGCTACCGATACCATGTCGGCGAACGCACCGATTACGCTGATCATATCCTTATCGAATTCATACGAACGGCGTTTGGTCACGCAGAGGATACCGATGATTTCGCCGTGCCGACTCAGCGGAGCAAAGATCAGTGTCCCGATATTTTTCAGGGCACGTGCATCATCTGCGATACGGCGGTCCCCGTGAAAATCCTGTATCAGAATGGGTTTCCCGGTTTCAAATACCAGCTCCTGCAGCGGCGTGCCGTCGGGTGTCCGCAACAGGCTGATGGCTTCAGGGTCAATATTCTTGAGTGAATTCTGAAGGATTTCCGTGTGCTTTTGTTCGCTGTGTGTGTGTTCGGGGCGCCGCTGCTTGCCCGTGTCGGGACGCAGTTCCAGCCATGCGGCATCTCCTTCACTGACTTCCAGGGCGAGATGCGTGGTGGTTGCGACGAGTTCGTCGAAATCGAATACCTGCGTGATGAGCCTGCTCATATTCTGCAGGGAGGAAATCTCAACTTTCTTACGGTCAAATTCCTTGGCCGTGGGCAGGTGCAGCAGAGTACTGGTGAAGCCTATGCCCATGTAGATCGCGCCGAACTGGAAGCATTGGGCCACGAAGCTCTGAAGGAGAGGATGGTAATACAGCAGCGAATTATTCAGCGCTTCATTGCCCGCCGCGTAAATCGTCAGAATGAGGAAGAAGAGAAATCCAAAGAACGACAGCAGCAGGTTAATAATCTTTTCACGTTTGCTCAGGACCAGGATCCAGGAGAAGCGGAACGCGTTGATCACCATGCCGATGAGAACGAGCACGTAGACGATATCCCGCAGCGTTGTGAAACCCTGCATTCCCAGTCCGTTTTGCACGGTCAGGAATTCCAGTATGGCGAGAATCCCTGCGGCAATCAGCAGGAGGATGTAGTTCCTCCGCGTGTTTCTTCTCCGCTTGATGAAAATCAGCCGCGTCAGTGAAACGAACACGACGATGGCGGTGAGTCCGCCTGCCGCTGCGATAATCACAGCGCTGACAAGGGTTGAATATGAGGTGGGAGCGACCCGTCCACCCGTCATCAGGAAATCCGTCATCGCGGAGAGCTGCGCGATTCCGATAATCAACAGGTAGATCGTGATCGCGATAACCATCCTTCCGATCATCTGTACGGCGGAACGTTCTTCGACGGATGAGCTGCGGAAATAGTATACGCCTCCCGACAAGAGCATGACGACAACGAGGATGGTGTGGAAGAAGTCCCCGTGGATACCCGACGCGGATGAGATGGCGCGCTGCACGAGGATATACAGAAAATCCACGCCCAGGCCTGCCAGGGAAATAAGAAGAAATATGCGTTGCTTCAACTTCATTCAGATAGACAGGAAAGGCCGACATGCACATCCGCATCCCGGTTTCTATGAACATACGGACTGAATACTGTCGAGTTGCATCAATATACCCAATCCCTGGCCGGATTAGAAGAGACAATAGGACTTAGGACATAGGACATAGGACGTAGGATGTAGGATATAGGATGTAGGATATGGGGCGTATGCCGATGGTGGTTGATCATCCTCAGTCCCAGGTCGTAAGTCATATGTCGTTTTGCTATCTTATGGAAATCACACAAGGGCTGAATTGTGAACACGCCGCTGGTAGAAGTCAATAATATCAAGAAGTGGTTTCCGTTGTCAGCGGGACTGTTCGGTCGCGTGCAGGGGCATGTCCGTGCGGTCGACGGCGTCTCGTTTCACATTCACCGCGGAGAAGTCCTGGGTCTGGTGGGAGAGAGCGGCTGCGGAAAAAGCACGCTCGGTCGTGTGATTTTGCAGCTGATGCCCTCGACATCCGGTGAAGTCCTATTCGACGGCGAAGAGCTTTCCATGCTCGGGAGAAAGGATCTCCGAAGCAAACGGAAGGCGATGCAGATGGTTTTTCAGGATCCCTACTCCTCGCTCAATCCTCGTATGGCGGTGGGATCTGCTTTGCGCGAGGTGCTGTCTGTGCATGGAATAGCAACAAAGGACAGGGCAAAAGAACGCATCTATGAACTTCTTCGCATGGTGGGGCTCAACGATTTCCACGCCCGGCGGTACCCGCATGAATTCAGCAGTGGTCAGAGACAACGCATCGGGATCGCCCGTGCCCTGGCGGTGGAGCCGCAATTCATCGTCTGCGATGAACCTGTCTCAGCACTCGATGTGTCCATTCAGGCGCAGATTCTGAATCTTCTCGCGGAACTGCGCGAAGCGCTCAATCTCACATACCTGTTCATTTCACATGATCTCTCCGTCGTCAGGCATATATCCGACCGTATTGCCGTGATGTATCTCGGGAGGCTCATGGAGATCGGGGAAGTCGAGACCGTGGTCGGGGGACCGCTGCATCCATACAGCCGGGCCTTGATGGCAGCTGCACCCGTACCGGATCCCTCGGTGAAGCGAAACAAAACTACCATCGGCTGCGATGTCCCATCTGCCCTCGACATTCCTGCCGGCTGCCCGTTTCATACCCGTTGCCCGGAGGTGTTTGACGACTGCAGGAAGGTCGTACCTCGGCTCGGATGGCATACACCGACGCAGCGCGTCGCCTGCCTGAAATACGACTGCTCCTGGCCGGATGCGGAAGATGGTATTCCTGCCACCGTTGATGATGAAGTACCCATGAACACTACTCCTACTACTCCGTAATGCTATTCGACTCACTGACCGATCCCATCCCCCGACTCCGACCCGATCTGGAATTGCTCCCGCACAAGGAAAACGGAGAAGACCTTCTCGTCCTGCGCGATCCCGCAGGGTATACCGATGAAATGCTCATGTTTCGGCCGGAGGCCTGGGCCCTGTTTTCACTCTTCGACGGCAGCCGCAGCATCGAAGCCCTGCAGGAGGAGATTCAGCAGCAGACACGCGTGCGGATCGACACGTCCCAGATCCTGCAGATCGTGCAGTCGCTCGACAAAGCCCTCTTTCTTTCGAATGCGCATTTCGAAGAACGCCGTGAACGCATGGACGATGAGTATCTGCAGCAGACGGTTCGCAGGGCGGCGTTGGCGGGACAATCGTACCCCGAAGACCCTGAAGAACTTGTCGATTTCTTCTCGGAGTTGTTCGAAGCCGACGGATTCGATCCCGAAGAGGGAGAACTTCTCGGAATCATCGCGCCCCATATTGATCTGAAAATCGGTCCGCAGGTTTATGTCCCCGCATTCAAACAGCTGAAAGCCGCTGAATTCGATACGGTGGTGATTCTCGGAACGAGTCACTATTCCTTCGAGGACCTGTTCATACTGACGGAGAAGTATTTCGAAACGCCTCTCGGCACCCTGAAAACAGACCGGGAATTCGTACGTGCACTGCACGACAACTGCGGCAACCTTTTGACGACCCGCGACATCGCGCATAAGCAGGAGCATTCCATCGAGTTCCCCGTGCTGTTTCTCCAGCACCTGCTGGGCAATGACTCCGCCCGGATCGTGCCCATCCTCTGTACGTCCTTCGAGGAATTCCTTGTCGAAGGCACGCGCGCATTGGCTGATGAGAAGTACGATGCGTTTATTAAAGGATTTCACAAAGCGGTCACGGACCTCGGCAGACGCGTCGTGTTCGTTCTCAGTGTCGACTGGTCGCATATCGGCCGGAAGTTCGGTGACGACGCTGACGCAGCCGACATCCTGGACAGCGTGCGTGCATCCGATCACGAGCATTTCCGCTTTCTTGAAGCCTGCGACTACAGCGGTTTCTATGACTTCGTGCGCACTGCGAAAAACGACACACACATTGACGGATTTGCCTGCATCACGACATTCTTTGACCTGGTGGCGCCACGGCGGGGCCGGCTCCTGGATTATCAGCAATGGCATGAAGAGGAACGCGCGTCCTCGGTGAGCTTTGCGAGCATGGCGTTTTTCGGGGGTGATGAAGAAGGAGATGCTGCATGAGCTCTGCCGGTACAGGCCTTCGCTATATCGATACACATTGCCATCTCTTCTGGGATGATTTCGCGCTCGACCTCCGCTCTGTCATCCTGCGTGCCCGCGCGGCCGGGGTTGATCGTATCATCATCCCCGCGACGGATTTCGAAACATTCGAGCAGGCGCGTGCGATCGCCGATCAGCATTCGGGGGTGTATCTCGCGGTCGGTATTCATCCGCACGACGCCGGGAAGGTCACTTCCTGCTACCTCAGCCGCCTCCGTGAACTGGCCGCGCATCCGCGCGTCGTCGCCATCGGTGAAATCGGACTCGACTATCACTACGATTTCTGTTCCCCGCATGTGCAGCAGTCCGTCCTGCATGCCCAGCTCGAGGTGGCGCAGGATCTTCGGCTCCCGGTCGTGCTTCACAACCGTGAGTCGGATGAGGACCTGCTCGCTGTCGTGCGCGAGCATCAGGACGGAACACTGGGCGGACAGTTCCACTGCTTCAGTTCCACCGCAGAGTATGCGACGCGTGTGCTCGACGCGGGATTCCACATTTCCTTCACGGGGAATGTGACGTTCAAGAAAAGCCGGCTGGACGCGGTACTCGCGAATATTCCTGATGACAGGCTGTTGATCGAAACCGATGCCCCGTTCATGAGTCCTGTTCCGCATCGCGGAAAAAGAAATGAGCCTGCGTATATTCCGCTGATCGCGAGGCGATTCGCCGAGACGCGCCATCAATCACTGCAGCATATTGCGGCGATCACAACACGAAATGCAGAACGTTTATTTTCGCTGGACCGACAGCGAGGAGAATAGAACACCGATGGAAAGCACACAGCACGATACGATCACACAGCAGGAACGACCTCTCGAGCGGGTGGAAGGTTCGCGCATATTGCGCTCGGATGGACTGAAAAAACGCTACAAGAAGCGTTTTGTTGTAAAAGGTGCCAGTGTCAGTGTTTCGCAGGGTGAGATTGTTGGATTGCTTGGTCCGAACGGGGCTGGTAAAACGACCACGTTCTACATGATCACGGGAATGATTCGTCCCACCACGGGCAAGGTCTTCATCGATGACAGGGAAATCACCCGCGTGCCGATGTACAAACGGTCGCGTCTCGGTATCGGCTATCTGCCACAGGAAGCATCGGTCTTTCGTCAGCTCACGGTCGAAGAAAA
>PKTF01000195.1 GCA_002869275.1 Ignavibacteria bacterium
AGCCTGTCGCACAACGGCGTCCTGTTTCTCGACGAACTCCCGGAGTTCGCGCGCAACGTGCTGGAAGTACTGCGGCAGCCGTTGGAAGAAGGTTCGGTCACCATTTCGCGCTCACGCACCACCGTGGAATACCCCGCCAACTTCATGCTCGTGGCTGCGATGAACCCCTGTCCGTGCGGACACTTCGGTAATCCGCTGCAGCCATGCACCTGCTCGGAAGTGCAGATTCAAAAATACATGAGCCGAATATCTGGCCCGCTTCTCGATCGTATCGATATCCATATCGAATGTCCGCAGGTGAAATACCAGGAACTGACCAGCGAACGGCGGGGCGAGTCGTCTTCGGTCATTCGCGAGCGCGTCATCGCGGCGCGGGAGCGGCAGCTCCAGCGATTCAAGAACCGGTCCGACCTGTATTCCAATGCCGCGATGAACAACCGGGATATCGCGCGGTATTGTCCGGTGGACGATGCCTGCAAAGCGATTCTTCGCCAGGCTTCGCAGAGGCTGGGGCTCAGCGCCCGTGCCTACGACCGGATTCTCAAGGTCGCGCGGACCATCGCGGATCTCGGTCATTTCGACGGTCTCCGCAGCGAACACATCTCCGAGGCGATACAGTACCGGGATCTCGATCGAAGGATGTAGATCAGTAGCCAATGATAACGAGGATGAAGAGCGAACAGGAAGCTGATGCCGCCGGGTAAGCCGGGGCAGGACTCAGGACGATCACTGTCGGGGACGTCGAAACCGCTCGCGAAGAACGCGCAGGAGAAAGGTGGGGATGCCGAGGATGTATCGACGCCAGAGCCTGCCGGGCTCAAGGAGCATGCGGTGCAGCCATTCGAGTCCGATGAGGCGCATCCATCGAGGTGCGCGGGGACGTGTGCCTGCGGCGAAATTGAAAAAGGCTCCAGTTGCGACGATCACCGGAACGTGCAGGGTGAGTGCATGATCCCGGATCCATTCAAACTGCAGCGGCGTTCCGAGACCGAGGAACAGAATGTCCGGCTTGAACGCCTCGATACGTTCGAGTAACGTGGTATCGCTTGTGCTGAGCAGTCCGTGCTGTCCGTCGAGGATAGCCTCAGGATATTTCTCCCGTGAAATCTTCAGAAGCCTGGAGACAGTTTCCTCACTCCCGCCGAGGAAAAACAGGCGCCTGTTTTCCTCCAGGGCACGTCGCAGGAAGCGAATATGATAGTCGGTGGCATTGATGCGAGGCGCATGTGCCCGGAGCAGTCGTGCGGCAAGCCACGTACCGATGCCGTCGAGGGCGTTGACCGTGGCGTGATTGAGCAATTCCTGCAGCCAGGGTGTACCCGCGGCGAGCGTGAGAATATGAAAGTGTGAGTACACGGAAATACGTGGGAACGGGGCGGGAGAGTCCACACCGATCATGCGCTCGATCAGTGCATCATACCCGGCGAGGTGTATCCTCGTGCCGAGGACGGAAGCGGTATGTAAATCGTGTATCTGAGAATCCATGATGGTGGAATCCGGATGCCGATTTTACTTGACAATGCGGTCGCGAGTAGATACTTTCCCGGTGTCACCACATTGAAACGGAGGTCGTATAGAAGAGATCTCAAACATCATAGCAACCCACGCAACACGCCCGGGTTCTATGCGGCCACGGGCAAACCCGCGAAGCGGTTAAAAAAATGAGAAGCGGCGAATTATTCGCCGCTTCCGCTATATAACCGGGAATCAGTTGCTCTCTTCTTCCTCTGTTTCGTCTTCTTCATCATCGCCCCCGAACCAGCCGAGCAGCAGCGACATCAGCATGACAGCGTTACTGTCCAGTTCCTCGAGGAACTTGCCGTCGTACTGCAGGTCGGCGTGCTCTTTTTTCAGGCTTGCCCACTGGATAAGACCTTCTTCGTCGAAGGCGTCGTCCTTGATGTCGTAGCCGAGTTCGGTGAGCCTGGCGCCGACAGCTTCACGGAGTTCGCCCTGAGCTGCAAACCAGTGCCGAAGCACCTTCTCCGCAAGCTCGGTCGCGACATTCGCTTCATCCGAAATCACGGGGAGAAGGAGGGAAAGCGGGGCACGGGAGATATTGCGGAATCCACGCAACTGATGCTTACCCGTGGTGAGGCGGCATAGAGCGGCCTTGTCTGCCTCGAGTGCCGGTTTGATGATGGAGTAGCGGAAATTGCGGTCATCCATGAGTGCGAAAACCGCGTTGGCGGGATGCGTCATGGTCCCGTCGTCCTTTTTGGCCATTGTCGTCTGCATATCGTGATACAATCATGTGCTCACGACAAAGGTAGCGCTTTCTGGCGCGTTTTCCGAACCAGGAATGTGCAGGAATGGCTTCAAATGGAGGGCTCAGACCGGGACTTCGTCCGTGTCCTGCTCTTCGCCGCTGTATTTTTTCGGGAGGGTGATGAAGAAGGCGGTCCCGGGGTGCTCGGCGTCGTCTCCGAGCTGCGAGGGGGAAACAACGTCGATCGCGCCCTTGAACTGGCGGATGATGTGCAGGACGACGCTCATGCCGAGTCCGGTACCCTCGATCCCCTTCTTCTTCGATATACTGGAACGGTAGAAATCCTGGAAAATCTTCTTCTGTTCCTTCTCGGGGATGCCGATGCCGCTGTCAGCGATCTCGACGACGACTTTCTCCTCTTCATCCTTGATGTGGATTTCGACCCGGCCGCCTTTCTCTGTGTATTTGTGGGTGTTCGAGATAAGGTTCGACAGGCAGAGCTTCAGCAGTTTGCGTTCGGCCTCGATGAAGATGTCTTCCTCGCTGTTGATCCATGTCGAGAAGCGGATCTTCTTGGCGACGAAGAGAAT
>PKTF01000181.1 GCA_002869275.1 Ignavibacteria bacterium
ATGAAAGCGGAGGGTGTGGTGGTGGCCGGACTCGACGCCGACGGCGATACCGACCTGCTGGAGCTGGACGGCTACCGGCCTATCTGTCTTGTGGTGGGCAGCGAAGGCAAGGGTTTGCGCACGGCCATCAAGGAGCGCTGTGACAACATGATTCGCATTCCCATGTGGGGCCGCGTCGATTCCCTCAACGCCTCCGTCGCCGCCGCGCTGGTGCTCTACGAAGTGCGAAGGAAGAGGTTGTAGCATTTGATATCGTTGCACGGCGGGAGCCGTGTAACGATGCACCCTTCCATACCCCTACACTATCAACACCCCCAGCTTCCCCCGCACGGCATGCATGACATGCGCCGGGAGGGTGCATAAGAAATGCGCTTTGCGGGCCTTCCAGTCCACGCTTTTCACCTGGTCGGCGAGAATGGCGCCGTCCACGCGCAGTCCGTCGGGAATCGGGACCTCGAAGGGATACCCCGTCACGCGGCGGGTGATCGGACAGAGCAGCACCATCCCGGTACGGTGATTGTATTCCGCGGGTGAAATGACGAGTGCTGGACGGCGCACGTACAGTTCGCTGCCCGTAGGGGGATTGAAGCTGATCCAGATCACATCGCCCCGCTGGGGACAAAAGCCGCTCTCTTCCTGAGCCTGCATTTCAGCCATCACAACCTCCTCACCACATCGCCGGTATCGATTTCCCCGTGCAAATTGCTCGGAGTAATATCCTCGAGCAGATCCTCCAGGTGATACTTCCCGCTCATATCCGGCGTGATAATGATACTCCCTTCATCGATCGTGATGTCGACCGGGGAGCCATCTTCGAGTCCCGCCTCCCGCGCAAACGCCATGGGAATGCGGATTCCGAGGCTGTTTCCCCATTTGTGAACGTTGCTGTGCATGTGCGGCCTCCAATGTATATACAATGAATATACATATTGGAATGGCAGAATAGCAATCTATGCCGTATGCTGTAAGCCATATGCTATATGCCTTATGCATACAGCAGCATACGGCATACCGCATACAGCATACAGCGTACTGCGAAACACACTGGCTCCATACCACCCCTGCGTCGTATCTTTGTGGAATTGCTTAATCAAGGAGACGCATGAAGACGATACTGGGATGGTTTCGAAAGCTGTACGACTGGGTGGAAGGTTTCGCCGAGAAGCCGGGTGCGCTGTGGGCGCTGTTCATTATTGCGTTCATGGAGTCTTCTTTTTTTCCCGTTCCTCCCGATGTGCTCCTGATCGCCCTCGCGGTGGCGACGCCGACACGCGCGATGCGCTTTGCGGCGATCACGGCGGCGGGATCCGTGCTCGGAGGCATGTTCGGTTATTACATCGGCTATGAGCTGATGGAGGTGGTCGGACGTCCCATCATCGACTTCTACAACGCCAACCACTACTGGCTGCGTGTGGAGGAAGCGTATCGCGGTCCGGTAGGCGTATGGTTCCTTGTTGCAGCGGCCTTCACCCCGATTCCCTACAAGGTGGCCACCATCGCGGCCGGCGCCACGCAGATGCCCTTTCTCCCCTTCCTGATTGCCTCGGCCATCGGACGCGCAGCGCGCTTCTTCCTCGTGGCCGGACTCATCTGGAAATTCGGTCCCTCATTCAAGACCTACATCGACAAGTACTTCGACAAACTCGCCATCGCCTTCGTGGTGCTGCTGATACTGGGATTTGTGGCGGTGAAGTATATCTTCTGATCCGGGAAAGTAAAGGCAACCACAGAATTCACGGAATACACACAGAATACACAGACAGAAAGAATAATCGTCTGTGAATTCTGTGTGTATTCTGAGAATTCTGTGGTTGCCTTTATGGTGGTTACCCCTGATAACAACAATCCCCACCAGATGGCGGGGATTGTCAATTCTATCAAAGAAAGAACACTTAGTTCTTCTTGTCTTCCTTCTTGGACTTCACGCTGTGGGCCATCTTGCAGTCGTCGCCGCACTTGTCGCCGCACTCGTGCTTGGCAGCCATCTTCTTGGTCTTCTTGGCGCCATGGTCACAACAGCTGCTCTTCGTGGTGCACTCGCTCTTGGCCTTCTTGGTGACCTTGGGCTTCTCCTGTGCGTTGGCCACGTTCAGAGCGAAAGCAAGGGCGAAGATGGTGGCGAGGCTCAGAACTTTCTTCATTGATAACTCCTGTATACTGAATGGATCTTGGTGGTTATTTAGATAAATTCTATCCAAAATATAGAACGCCCCGGATGGAAATCCAAGGGCAATTTACGTCTCTGTCACGGAGATGACAATCGCTTTAGGACTGCAGAACACGAACGCATTCGAAGCAGAGCACGCCCGTGGCTACCGCCACGTTCAGCGACTGCTTTACACCGTACATCGGAATCTCGAGTGCGACGTCGCAGTGCTCCAATGCTTCGTCGGCAATGCCGGTGATTTCATTTCCCACCACGACCGCAAGAGGAAACAACTCCGCTGTCATCTCGAAGCAGGAGAGGCTTTCCGATGTGTGTTCCAGTGCTGCGATCGTATAGCCTTCAGCCTTGAGATGCGTCAGCACTTCGGTGATGTCATAGACATGCTCCCAGGGCACGCTTTCGTCCGCGCTCAGGGCCGTTTTCGAAATTTCCTTTCGCGGAGGAAAGGGCGTGAAGCCGCAAAGGTAGAGCTTTTCCACCAGTGCCCCGTCGCAGCTGCGGAAGATCGAACCGACGTTGTAGAGACTGCGCACGTTGTCCACCACCACCACCAGCGGATGCCGGGGCTTGTCGCCGATGTCGGGCAGCGCTGTGCGCGCGATTTCCTCGTGTCGGAGTTTACG
>PKTF01000245.1 GCA_002869275.1 Ignavibacteria bacterium
ATGCTGTATGCCGTAAGCTGCTGTATGCTGTATGCCGTAAGCTGCTGCATGCTGTAATCTGCTGTATGCCGTATGCCGTAAGCCGTAAGCTGCTGTATGCCATATGCCATTTGCGGCAAGCGGACGAAGCTATACAAAATATACCCAACTCCGCGTGACACGCCAAGCGGGTATGGCTGGCTGTTCTGCGAGGCCACAGCGCGCTGCGTGGTGCTCGAGCTTGGAGAGAACTGAGAGCTCCAGGCTGCAGATTGCATTACGTTCACAGGTTTTCTACATTCTCTAAATACAGTTGTTTTGGGTGTAAAAATCCGCTGTTCGTGAACCGAGGAGGGTAACATGGAACTGAACTTTGCACGGCGTTTCAGCCTGATTCTGCCGGTCATATTTTTACTGTGCACTGCACAGGGACACGCGCAATGGCAGCGTGTTACTTCATTGAGCGCGGCTAGCACGATGCTCGTCGAAATGAATGCCGAGGGAGTACTGTGCTGCGTACCGTACGGTAACGACGGCCTCTACATCTCAACCGACGGAGGTGATAGCTGGACGCATCAGACCGATCTCGAAGACCGACTCATCAGGAACGTTGAATTGAGTCGCGGTGATCTCCTCATCCATATTGGCGATTCGCTGTTTGTTCGTGATGGACTGTATGGTCCCCTCGCAGGCATATCATCACCACGAGACGGGAAAATCGGTACCTTCTGCACCGACGATGCAGAGAATGTGTATGTCACGCTTGTGGGAAATCCGCTGACGGACTCCGTCTACGTTTCGTCGGATCGAGGTATATCGTGGCAGCCCCTTACGTACAAGTTCTCCGACGACGGGAAGAAAAACGCGCTCCTGGCTGATGCGGCGGGGAATCTCTGGTCACACGATCTTTATAATGTCGGGTGTTTCAACATTGATACCGGGCAATGGGAAAAGCTTTCGGGACTGGGATTCAGGTCAAGCAACGTGCCACGCATTTTCCCGGATGACCGCGGACACGTGTACATTAATTGCGAGAAGCGAATCGTGAAGCATGACATCGCGACTAATGTGAATCACGAACTCTTCGCACAAGAGCCCGGATCTTACGCCGTACTGGAATTCTGGCCGACGGCGGCGGGTCCGCTGCTGCTTTCCTACCGGCAAAACTCCCTGTCCAGAGGTATGCTTCTTCGCAGCACGGACGAGGGAGTGAGCTGGAGCGTCGTCGATTCGCTGCTGCCGACGCAACTCCAGTTCATTGGAGAGTATGATGGTTGGCTATACTGTTCCACCTGGGGGCAGATTCTACGGACCGCAGATTTGGGTATGACGTTTGAGGATTGCACTGAAGGGTTGTATACGCAGTCTGTCTCCAATTTCGAGGTCCGCGGCGCACGTGTTCACGTCATGGCCATGCGCTACGCACTGAGCGATGACGGAGGAAATACCTGGGAGTACCCCGCGTATGGCCACGGACTTAATCCCAATGAACTGCAGGTGACTGCTGATGGTGTGGCCTATGAGAATCGCGGCTGGCTTCGTGTTTCCTACGACAGCCTCAGGACCTGGGAAGAGCCCCAGGAGATGGAGCAACTGGTGGACTTGCTCGCACTGGACAATGTCGTACTCGCGTCCTTCCGCGACAGCACACTGCGGCAGTCCGTGGACCAGGGCCGCACATGGGATATCGTGTACCGAGGTTCTGCGTTGATCGCCACATTGATCAGCGATGGCATGAGGATCTTCGGCACGATGGGCGATCGACTGCTGATGTGGGACGATGCCACCGCGGGTTGGAATACCAAACCTTTACCGTATCAGGCAACAGAGTGGAACGCCGAACTCGCGGTCAATGACAGCGTAATGCTGTTTTCCGAAGGTGGAACGCTTTGGACGACTTCCGACCGAGGGGATAATTGGAGCGAACTGCCTCTTTCGATACCAGGCGATCTTTTGCGAAGTCTTATTTCGAGCACAGATGGTAAATTCGCAGCGATTTCTGAGCGCACCGGCAATCCGTTTTTTCAGGAATACGAGGTGCTGCTTTCGTTGGACAACGGGGAGTCATGGGACATCATCACCGGGAACCTCCCGGAGCGGCTGAACATGCAGCGGGGACGCGTTCCGCCCTGTCTGGGCTTCACCTCTCCTTCCAGATTACTGATCGATGTCGATGACAGGGGACTGTATGTGCGCGACGGACTCACGTCTGTGGAAACTGGAGTGCCGACGCATCCCCGTGAGCCGGTGGTGGAACTGTGGCCGACGCAGGCGCGCTCACGCCTCAATGCGCGCATCGAGACGCGGCAAGACGTGACCGTTCGTGTTCATGATCTCGCGGGCAGGCAATGGCACTCCTTCCGTGCGTCCGCCGGTACCGGGACGCACAGGCTTGACATCTCCTCCTGGCCGCCGGGCCAGTACTATCTCTCGATTGAGGCCGAAGACGGACTCCTCGTCCGATCGTTCGCCGTGCTGAGATGAGGGTGACGGGATAGCCGCCGGATAGGCTTTGGTATGCTCGTTTGATCGCGTATTTTTCCAGCGTGTTCCACCCGTCGCAGATGACGATCACGCTGAAGGAGGTGCCCTCGGGCACGGATCTGACCATCGTGCAGGACTGGATCCCGGATATCATCCCTGAAGATGCATGTATCCTGGGTTGGCAGCAGTCCCTTCTGCTGCTCGAGCTGTTGGTGACTCCGGAGATTCTGGATTAACGCGATAGATGTATCGAATGACACCCATCAATTGTACCACAACAGGTATAATATCCTTCGAGGTGATGCTATTTATATCACAACG
>PKTF01000400.1 GCA_002869275.1 Ignavibacteria bacterium
ATCCGTTCCATCCAGCCCATGAAGCTTCTCAAAGACGCCGCGAATCATAACTGTGAGGCCTGCGGCGCCGGACCAATCGCTGCCGTGATGACCGCGGCGCTGCAGCTCGGCGTGACCGAAAGCACCATCCTCCACCAGTGTACATCGGGAGATGTCACCGGGAATCACGAACGCGTCGTAGGCTACCTTTCCGCGGCACTCACCAGCAGCAACCAGGACAGCGCTAAATGAACACCGACATCGGCATCACCCTCATCGGAGCCGGACGCGTAGGAATGAACATCCTGCGACATCTTCGGCAGAAGGAACTCAACATCCTCGTCGTCGTCGAAACGGATATCGAGAAACATGCCGCCGTGCGCTCTCTTCTGCCGAACACACGTGTCGTCGCATCGATGCCGCGGGCACTCCCGCACGACACGGACATCTGCATCATCTGTGTTCCCGATGAACAGATCTCCGCCGTTGCCACTGCCCTTGCCCACCCCCACGCCCTGCCTTCGGCGGCACTTGTCTTCCATGTTTCAGGATTGCGCACAGCCGAGGAATTGCAGTCGCTCGAGGAAATGGGCTGCACGACTGGCTGCCTGCATCCGATCCAGTCGTTTTCCGAAGGCGCGCTGCCTGTGGACAGAATGGAGGGACTCGGCTGCGGCATCGAGGGCAACGATATGTTCTGGAGGCAGGCCTCGTCCTTTGCGGAACTCATCGGGTGGCAGCCGGTGCGCATCGCGGCGCAGCATAAAGCGCAGTACCACGCTGCCTGCGTATTCGCGGGGAATTTCACGACGGTGCTGGCCGCACAGGCCGAGCAGTTGATGCAGGCGTCAGCGCAGATGGGCGAACCGGCCGGCCACCTTCTCCTGCCCATGCTCGAAACCGTGCTGAAGGAACTGTACGATCATCCGGCTGAACGTATTCTCACCGGACCAGCCATGCGCGGCGACATGCATGCCATCACCATGCACATGGAAGCGATGAAGGATCAGCCGGAACTTCTGGCGACCTATCGCGCCCTTACCCGCGCCGCCGTGCAGCTCTCTGCGCTCCCGCCCGGGAAGAAGCGGGAGATACTTGATACGCTTTGAGTTGACGTAGGACGTAGGACGTATGCGAATCAGACCATCGTGACACGGCTCCCGCCGCGTCACGGGTGTTGTGGACGGCTCTGCCGTCCAACCCGCTCGGTCCAACGTTGGAACGAGGGATATCTCCTGCCTACTGCTTCCTGCCCGCTGTCTCCTGCAGCACCCCATGCAGTACTTCGCTCTCCTTCTCCCACTGATACCGCTCGCCTGCCACCCTGCTTCGTGCTGTAAGCTGTACCCGCAGGTCTTCCTCGTCTCGGATGCGGCGCACAGCAGCAACGAAATCATCCATCGATCCTGGATCAATGGCGATCCCGGCTCCGGTCTCTTTTAGTACGGAGCCGATTTCCGGGAAGGCGCTGCCGATGACAGGCAGTCCCGCTGCGAAATATTCAAACAGCTTGTTCGGCAGGCTCAGGTAGTAGCTGCGTCCGAGGTTCTCGATCATGCACAGACCGATGTCCGCCGATGCGGTCCACTGCAGCAGTTCAGCGCTCGGCACCGCCGGCAGAAAATGTACACGATTCGCAACGCCGTGCATTTCCGCCGCAAGCTCGATTTCACCCTTCATCGGACCGTCGCCGAGAAATACCAGCGTACAGTCAGTGAGCTGCGACAGCGCCTCGACATACAGCAGCGCTCCGCGTCCGTGTTGCAGTCCCCCCTGCGACAACAGAATAAACGCATCACCCTTGAGCCCTAGATGCTGTTCGATCGTGTAGGTGCGTTCGGTGACCACTGCATCAGGCACGTTGCGAACGACATGCACATGTTCGTAACGCTCACGATAGATGTCCGCGATGGAAGCATTGACGGTGAACAACGCCTTTGCCTTCTTCGCGTAACGCTGTTCGATCAGCTTCCAGAAACGCTGCGTCCACTTCCGATCATCCAGGGCGGCGATCGACGAATACAGCTCGCGGGCGTCATACAGCAGGACACCTCCGCTGCGCCTGGCTGCACGCGCTGCCAGAGGCAATGAATACAGGTCGGCAGCGAACCACAGTCGACAGGAGGAAAAAGCGTCCGTCTGTGTATCGATGCGCCAGAACAGTGGCAGCGCCGTACGCAGGGACTTGTCTTTCATCGGAATGATGTGGGTATGCGCACCGGCGAAATGCCCGGGGCCACCGTCGGCGGACAGCGCGAGGATTGCGGTCGGCGCCATGGTGGCTGCGAGTTCGACGAAGCGTCGGAGGCGGGAATCCCGCGTCACCTCACCGACGAACGTGAAGCAGATCTGCGGGGCATTGTGCATGGAATTACAGGTTTATGGACAGTGCAACCGTATGCGCGTTGCCGAGGTTGTTGTCGAACGGCACGTAGGCATAATCGAAACGCAGGGTGCTGTACGCCGCACCGGCACCGAAGGAGATCGACTTGGAGTCGAACCCGCTCTGGTAGCCAAATCGCAGGAACAGCAGGTTGACATAATCGAATTCGAGTCCGATGCCGAGATGTGTCGTTTCCTCTTCGAGCAGTGTGAGTCCGTTGGCCTCCACGACGACATTGCCCTTGACGGATTCCACCGGAATGGAATATTCGGCGCCGTAACGAAGCAGGCTCGGCAAGACGGTTTCCTGTGCCATGAGTTCGCTCATGCTTCCGAGATTCGCGATAGCGAAACCAAAGCGCAGATCTTCGAGTGACGATTCGTCAAAAGGATGCAGTGTGGCACCGATGTC
>PKTF01000286.1 GCA_002869275.1 Ignavibacteria bacterium
AAAGCCCGCGTGGGGCTTGGCGCAAGAGTGCTATGATGTCTGGATGACGTTACAGGAATGTAACCGGAAGCGGTGGGATTGTCAATAACCGGATTGGGTTATCCGCAGAAACAGGCGGGATTCTTCTGAGGTTGATCGTACTCTAACCTACAGCCCATTTGGCCGAGAGGCATTTCATTGAGATGCACTGATTCGTTCCGACTTCCACAGCAAGCGATACTCCAGGTAAAACAAACAAACCCCCGCGATGCGGGGGCTTACCGTTTCAGTGGACGCAAAGGGCGGCAGTTCGAACCAGTTCAGGGAAGATCTACTGCGGCTTTACGCACTATCGGAATACATCCGCATACAGGAATCGAGCCTCGAAC
Source organism: Ignavibacteria bacterium (assembly GCA_002869275.1). Taxonomy (GTDB): domain Bacteria; phylum Bacteroidota; class Ignavibacteria; order SZUA-365; family SZUA-365; genus BM516. Next base: position 369 of record PKTF01000286.1, read on the forward strand.
GGTTGAAATCCGGCTCAAATGGGCTAATTTCAGCAGCAGGCTGATTCGTTGGGAATGTCCGGTCGGGGATACGAACCCATCCCTCTCATTCACATTTGTTTCCGATTGTGAATTGTACATATTGGGTCCACTCTCAATTTGTGAGTCATCCTCCTGCCGAAGGGGATTCATGCACGAACAGCATGAAATCAGCCAAACCGGTTGCTGCGCGACGCATAGCGAATCGTGCCGTAACGCTTGGTGATAGGAAATCTCACACTATTAGCGCGGAAAGTTCAATCATGCATCACATCAAACAGCACGCGAATATAATTCTCGGCATCCTGGTCGGGGCGTTCTACATTACACTCGATCATTTCGGTCTCTGGGATCTTGAGAAAGATATGTACGTGCTGATCGGAGCTCCGTTCATCATGGGACTGATCAGCGCAATCCCATCCCCACGGCACTGGTGGAAAGGGATACTCGGTGTGTACATCGGGCAGTGGATGATGATCTTCGCCACGGGAACTGCGGGGAACATCTGGCCCATCGCGATGGCTTTCCAGGCGGTGCTCACTGCCATATGCGGACTCCCTGGCGGTGCGATCGTGTATGGGATATGGAGACTGAAGAACAAACAGGTGAAAGTACCTGCGGATCAGGGAGTCGGATAGCACCGGCAAGTGTCATCGGTGTTTCGCATGCATCGGCTACTATTATTGAGACTGATACACGTAGTACACCAGGTAAAACAAATAAACCCCCGCGATGCGGGGGTTTACCGTTTCAGTGGAGGCAAAGGGTGGCAGTTCGAACCAGTTCCGGGAGGATGTACTGCGTCTTTACGAGCTTTCGGAATATATCCGCATGCAGGAATTGAGCCTGGTACGTTTGAAATCCGGCTCAAACGGGCCAACTTCGGCTGCTGGATGATCAGCAGTGAACGTACGGTGGAGGATACGAGGCAATACGCAGGCAAAAGAACTCAGTACACAGCTAGATCACATGGGTCAAATATGAAGATCTTAGCCTCTTGAATCAGTGAATCTTTGTTGGTACATTATGATGAATCCCAATTATTATACTGAATACGAGTTCATCATGAACCACCTTTGTGCTATGTTACTCATGGCGCTAATGCCCTCTTTCACGTTTGTGCAGAGCAGCGCTCCAGAGACTACTCCAGTGATTTCAAACGAAACTGTTGCAGTCGTCATTATCGTCAAAGCAAATTTAAAAAACCCAATTAACACCTGGTTACACAACAGACTCGGTACAACGGGCGATAATCTAAATGTGGAACTAATTCCCCTCAACTATGCCAACAATGTGCCGCCAACACACTTCGGTGGCATCTGTGACGAATTATCTGTGGAGAATCGTGATTTGCTTGTGAATACTATTGGAAGGAATCCGAATATTTGGGTTTTTTCCAATGTAGATTTTTGGGATGCAATTGGATCACTGGGGCTGCGACCAATACCCCAGCCGTTCTAATCGTCCTCACCGGTCCCAAACACTACATCAGGTAAAACAAATAAACCCCCGCGATGCGGGGGCTTACCGTGTCAGTGGACGCAGTGGGATTTGAACCTACGACCTCTCGCGTGTGAGGCGAGCGCTCTGGACCAACTGAGCTATGCGTCCGAACAGATTACAAGTATACGGAGGGGATTCGAAAATATCAACAGAATGATTCTGTGACTTCGGGATTTTCTGCTGGCGCATTCGCATTGCGGTCTGAAAATGCTCTTGACTTATGAACATATGTGCGTTATATTGGCTGTCGAGTAATGAACATATGTGCAATAAGCCGGAGCGCTCATGCCCCGTCCGCGCAGACCACGACGTATTTATGGACCCCCGCGCTTCAGGCATTTCAAGCCTGTCGGCGTGCCGCGACGCCTGCTCGATACCGTTACGCTTACCGTGGACGAGTATGAAGCGGTGCGCCTGGCGGATTACGAGGGACTCGATCAGCAGCCGGCTTCGGAACGTATGAATATTTCCCGGACGACGTTTTCGCGTCTGGTCGATGGGGCACGCCGGAAACTCGCCGCCATTCTCATCGAGGGCAAGGAACTGCGCATCGAAGGCGGTGATGTCGATTTCGCCCATACGCTGCAGCTCTGCCGGGATTGCGGGGATGAGGAATTGCGCGAGACCGCCGTGGCAGATGAAGGAACGGACACCGATGAAGCTTGCCCGGCCTGTGGTTCAGAGAATGTCGAGGACCTCGCACTCGCTGCCATGCGGGGTCGCGGTGGTCGGGGAAGGCGGCAGGGATCATGACGATCGCTATCGCCAGCGGAAAAGGCGGCACGGGCAAAACGATGCTCTCGGCATCCCTCGTGCATCTCCTGAGCATGTCGCGTAATGTGACGCTGCTCGACCTGGACGTCGAGGAAC
>PKTF01000054.1 GCA_002869275.1 Ignavibacteria bacterium
CGAGCGCAAGCTCATGCGAAGAAAGCGGCGTTTCGCAGTGCGGACACTGCGGCACGATTTTGAATCCCTTGTAGATCAGACACTTCTCGTAGAATTCATTGAGCGCCCACCATACCGATTCGATGTATTCGTTCGTGCAGGTGATGTAGGCATCCTGCAGGTTGATCCAGTATCCCATACGCTCGGTCAGCTTCTGCCAGCCCTCGGGATACTCGATATGGTGATACACGAATTCTTTTGCCTTGGCGTTGAACTCCGCCACGCCGAATTTTTCGATGTCTGACTTTTGCTCAAATTCGAGCGCGCGCTCTAGCGCAACTTCGATGGGCAGACCGTGCGTATCCCATCCCGCCTTGCGGAGGACACGGTGCCCGGTTACTGTTTTGTACCGGCAAACCATATCCTTCAGCGTTCGGGCGATGACATGGTGGATGCCCGGCTTCCCGTTCACCGAAGGCGGACCCTCGTAAAAAATGAATGGCGGTGCGTCCTTACGCTCTGAGATGCTTTTCTCGAAGATGTTGTTCTTCTTCCAGAATTCGAGGATGTCAGCTTCGAGACCGGCGTAGGTAAATGATTCGGGAAAGGGATTGAAGGGAGCCATGAGATCTAGTTTGAATTACTTCTTTGATACACGTTTGATAAGATACACGACGATCGTCAGGAGGATACTCAGCAGCAGGCTCGTCGTGAAGGGAACATACAGCGAGAGGCCCGGGAGATCCACTTCGACGTCTCCCGGCAGATCACCCACGATGGGTATCGATGGCAGGTACACCATCGCAAGCATTATGCCCAATGCGAACAGCAGGAGCACAACGAGCAGACGGAGAAAGAACAGGTGGTCGTCCATACGTTGAACCATTATCCCTCGAGACGGGCGACGACACCCTTCATCAATGCGCGCAATTTCGGCTCGGTTTCGTTCGCCGTCTTGATGATGGCGGGCACGTCAACAGGCTCGAGAGCGTCGGGAAAGCATTCGTCGGTGATGATGGAGAACGCCAGGACGCGCATCCCCATGTGTACTGCAACGATGTTCTCCGGAACAGTCGACATACCGACAACATCCGCACCGATTCCTCGCAGGAAGCGATACTCGGCGCGGGTTTCAAGATTCGGACCTGCCACTGCCACGAACACCCCTTTTTTGAGTGGAATCCGCTCTTCGAGCGCTACCTCTTCCGCGAGGGCGATATACGATTCTGAATACGCTTCGCTCATATCGGGAAAACGCGGACCGAGTTCGTCGTCGTTGGGTCCGATCAGAGGATTATCTCCGATCAGATTAATATGGTCCCAGATGACCATGATATCTCCGCGTCGGAACGTCGGATTCATTCCGCCCGCTGCATTCGAGATCAGCAGGTCACGCACGCCCAGAGCGTGCATGACACGTACGGGAAAGGTGACTTGTTTGAGCGAATAGCCTTCGTAATAGTGGAAACGGCCCTGCATCGCAACGACCGAAATGCCATTCAGGGTACCGAATATCAATTTTCCGTCATGTGACTCCACCGTCGATACAGGGAAATGCGGGATGTCTCCGTAATCGAGCACGGTGTCCACGTTGATTTCATCGACCAGTCCGCCGAGTCCGGTACCCAGGATGATACCGACACGCGGTGTGGCTTTCGTATGTGTGCGAATATGGGCGAGGGCCTCATTCATCGAGGTTCGCAGTTCAGTCATTGTCTATCTCCCGATCATCAAGCCGAGCAAGGATTTCATCGACGGCATCAGCATCCAGTCCGTCACGCGTTTGAGTTGCCCGCCGAAGGGCGGAATGCAACTGCTGTTTTTTCGGATGCTCGAGTGCCGAGAGGAAATCGACCTGCGCGCGCAGGATGGATTTGATTCGTGTGATGAGTGCCAGTTTTTTTGTTTCCAGCAGATCGATCTGCTCTTTCAGGCCGTCCAAACGGGCGTTCCCTTTCATCAGCATGCGCTCGGCACGTCGTTCCGCATCACGGATCACGACGGCAGCCTCATGTTTCGCCTGTTCAAGGATCGCCTTGCGTTCCTGTTCAACCTTGTACGACATCGCCGCTGCGCTTGCTTCGGCCTGTCCCACCATTTTCTTCGATGCGGCCCGCATTTCCTTCAGCATGCCACGTACGCGCTGCTCGAGTTCACGCGAATGGTCGAGCTGATTCTCCAGCCGCAATATTTCCTGCCGCAACGCCGTATTCTCCTCGGCCACGGCAACAAGATCTTCAGCCAGGGTGTGAAGAAACGACTGCACCTCGTCGGGCTTCCACCCTTTACGAACGGTCGAAAACGATTTTCCTGCGATGTCGGTAACATTCACGTGGTGTACCTCATTCTCTGGGACCGAAAATTGCACTTCCGATGCGAACCATGGTCGCTCCTTCTTCGATGGCGACCTCGAAATCATTGGTCATGCCCATCGACAATTCCGTGATCGGAACATCCTGAAAGCGCGCAGCAAGTTCATCACGCAACACGCGGAGCGACCGAAAGGACGGGCGCAACTGTTCCACATCCTCCAGGTACTCGGCGACTGTCATCAGGCCGCGCAAACGCACATTCCTGCATGCCTGCAGTCGACCGGCAACGTCCGGAACCTCAGAGAGGGACAGTCCGAACTTGGATTCCTCACCGCTGCTGTTGACCTCGAGAAGGATATCGGTTATCAGCCCGGCCGTCGCGGCACGACGGTCAATCTCTTCCGCAAGCTCCACGGAATCGACCGAGTGGATGAGCACGGTCTTTCCGATGAGCATGCGAACCTTGTTGCGCTGCAGATGACCGATCATATGGAAACGATGCGACTGCAGGGAATCTCGTTTGGCGAGGTATTCCTGCACACGGTTTTCTCCGAGATCGGTGATCCCGTGAGACAGCGCTTCGTTTACCAGTTCCGCCGGCTGTTTTTTACTGACGGCGACCAGCGTAACGTGCTCGCGTAATCTGCCGGCACGTTTACAGGCGGAAGCGATGCGGTTTTCAATATGCTGAATTCTCTCAGCTACCATAAACAGATGAATATATTCCCCATGGACCTAATATCCAAAGTAACAGCGGTACCGAGCGCGGCCGCTTCGTCGCTTCAGGGAGGAAAAAAAAGTCGCGATTTCAGCGTGAATACTTTGAAAATGGTTTTATTAATCAATAATTTCCAACCGTCCAACCAATCTGATCTAATTGGTGAGAGTCCAGCCACGCGATTGCGCCAAACCACGCTCAACAGGAGTATAAAGGGATGAACGAATTCAAGGTACCGCCCACCATTATTTACGATATCACCACCGTTGGCGATGCGTTTGTCGAATTGCGCGCTGAGGACAGTACCCTGCCTGAAGCGCCGGCGTTCGAACGCCGCATCGCAGGATCGGCAGCCCTGATCGCGATTTATTATTCCATGATCGGAGGAAAAACCAACTGCATCTCCTCGGTAGGCGCAGACGCGCTTGGCACCTTCGTCCAGAATACTCTCCGGCAGCACAAGGTGAACGCCACGGCGATGCAGTTTTCAAGAGATCATGCGACGAGCCTTGTCTTCACAGCGCGGCAGGGTCGGATCATTCAATCATCGTATTACAGGCTGGCAGACTGGCAGCTGCACAATACCAAGGAGCATGTCACACTGGCCCAGAGTTCGCGGATCGTGCATGGGAGCGGCTTCTGCCTCTGGAAGCATCCCGGTCGACACAGCATCTTCGAGATCCTGCGCCTGTCCAAAAAATTCGAAAGCATGACCGTACTCCAGCCGACCTATGAGCCGGCACTCTGGCGCAACCGCAACGAAGCCATCACCACGATCAAGAAAACGCTGCAGTTTGCCGATCTTATCACTCCAACAATTGATGATGCAGAGCACCTCTTCGGAAAGGGGGCCAAGGAAGACTATCTGAAACAGTATCATGACATGGGCGCACAAACCGTGATCATGACCATGGGCAAACATGGGGCTTTTGTTTCCGATGGCAGCAAGGTCGTGCGTGTTCCGGCCGTTGAAGCGGAAGTTGTTGATCCCGCAGGCGTTCATGACGCATGGCATGCCGGTCTGTACTACGCGTTGAACAACGGTAAACCGCTGGCGAACGCCACGTATTTTGCGAATGCGGTGTCGGCGTACGTCCTCAAGCAGCAGGGTTCTCTCGTGCCCCTCCCTGCTCCGGGAGAGATCACAGAATCACTGCTCGGTAAGCCATTCGAGGATGTCTGAGAAAAACGAAAATTATCCACATGCTGCAGAAGCTCCCATCTCCCGGGAGCTTTTGCTTTAGAAGAAGGAAACCGGCAGACTGAGAGCACTGTCGAGCCGCTTGAGATACTCTTCGCGGCTGATTTCGAAAGCACCCAGACCGAGAAGATGCGGCGTACTGTACTGCACATCGAGAAGCGGCATACCCCGCCGCAGCATGTGCTCGCACAGAACCCAGAGTGCGATTTTCGACGCATCGCGCCGAATATGAAACATGGATTCACCGAAGAACGCACCCGCTTCGGCCACACCATACAACCCCCCGACCATTTCCCCCTCTGCCCATATTTCAACACTGTGCGCAGCTCCGCGTTCATGCAGCGCGACATATGATGCAATGATGTCCTCGGATATCCAGGTGTCTTCACGCTCGGCGCAGATGCGCATGACATTCTCGAAACTGGTGTTCATGCGGACGTCGAATCTTCCTGCACGAATAGTTTTTCCGAGTGACTTCGAAATATGAAGCGCAGCCGGATCGATGATGGTCCGGGGATCGGGACTGAAGAGCATGATCGGTCCGTCCCTGCCGTCCGCCATCGGGAATATTCCAGATGCGTACATGCCCAGGAGGTCATCTGGAGGGATGACGGGCATGGCTCAGTTCTCCGTGTCAGGTATCAGATCAGATTTCAGTTTTTGCAGAGTCTTGAGAGAGGATACTCCCATCGCGCGGGCAAGTGTTTCAATGGACTTACCTCCCTGCAACGCGTTGGCGGCGTAGGTATTGCGCAGCATCGAAGGGGTGATGTCCGGTAAACCTGCCGATTTTCCGATACGTTTTACGAGCTGATCAACCGATTGCTGCGTCAGCGCCGACCCTTCGTAGGTAATGAAAAGAGGCTCTTTGCGCAGGCGTTTGGCCATGATGGTAACACCACGCCAGCGCATGTATTGCCGCATCGCGTTTTGTGCGCGGGTGGAGAGATAGACGAAACGTGTGGTCTTGCCACGCTGGCCCTTGATGAACAGGCGTCCCTCACGCGGAGTCAGGTGCACGTCGCCGACAGTGATGTTGCATACTTCGCTGCTGCGCAGGCCGCTATGGAGCAAAAGCAGGATCACAGCCGCCTCCAACGGACCGGGACTGCGTTCCGCAGTTCGCGCCAGGAGAAGTGCGTCCTTGCGGACGAGCACGGTGGGAGCACGAGGCTCGGCACTGATACCGCTGATATCGGCGGCGGGGTTCTTCATGAGAATATCCTGCTGCACGCAATACTCGAAAAACTGCCGGAGCGCGGTAATTTTTCTGTTCACTGATGCAGGAGAAGAATTTCGAGTCAGGAGAAACGTTCTGAAATCCTGCACGTCGCTGCGGGTCAGCTCAGCGAGCGAGAATTCATCGCCAAAGGTGTTGGTACACCACTGGGCGAATTGACGCAGATCGTTCGCATACGAACGGATGGTGTTCTGATGCTTCCCCTGCTCGGAGAGATGCGTCTGGAAGGCTTCCCGGATATTCTGCAAAGTGTCGTCGGACATGGTGCGTTTTGGTCAGTTCTCCCGGTTGGGCAGACATGAATCCGGAAATATGCTCGGTTGCGACCAAAAAAACAATGCACCATTCTGGAATCACTGATTTTTCAGTGTTTGCAGGCTGGCAGCGTCCTGCCACCTCTGCTGATTCACTCAGCGATTCGCTTTTAGAAGTGCGCGTTATTTCGTATTTTTAGATGATATATGTCATCGTACGTCCAACCCTGAAAGCCCTCATGTCCACCCCCACAGAAAAGATCCTTCGCGTCAGCATCGAAGACGAGCTGAAGAGTTCATACATCGACTATTCCATGTCGGTAATCGTGTCCCGTGCGATCCCTGACGTACGTGACGGAATGAAGCCCGTGCACCGCCGCATACTTTACGGCATGAGCGAACTCGGGCTCGCTTCCAATCGCGCCTACAAAAAATCTGCACGTATCGTTGGTGAAGTGCTTGGAAAGTACCATCCTCACGGCGACTCCGCGGTGTACGACACCATGGTGCGTCTGGCACAGGATTTTTCCATGCGGTATCCGCTGGTGCAGGGACAGGGAAACTATGGGTCGGTGGACGGCGACTCCGCAGCCGCCATGCGTTACACCGAGGCCAGGCTTGCTCCGATCGCCATGGAGATGCTGCGCGATCTGGAAAAGGATACGATCGATTTCGGTCCGAACTTCGATGATTCGCTGCAGGAACCTCGAGTCCTTCCCGCGCTTCTGCCGAACCTACTCATCAACGGAGCCGGTGGTATTGCAGTCGGTATGGCAACGAATATCCCGCCGCACAACCTCGGAGAAATCGTCGACGGACTGCTGGCTCTGATAGACGATCCCGATCTGAGTTCTCAGGACCTGATGAAGCATGTGACGGCACCCGACTTCCCAACCGGAGGCATCATCTTCGGATACCAGGGCGTGCAGGACGCCTATCTCACGGGCCGCGGAAAAATGCTGGTCCGGGGCAAGGCTAATGTCGAAACGATGAAGAACGGCCGGGAAAACATCATCATCAGCGAACTGCCCTACCAGGTCAACAAATCCAATCTCATCGAGAAAATCGTCATCCTGGTCAAGGCGGGGAAAATCGACGGCATCAGCAATATCCGCGATGAATCTGATCGCGATGGTATGCGCATCGTCATCGAGATCAAGCGAGACGGAAACCCGGAAGTCGTGCTGAACAACCTGTACAAGCACACACAGATGCAGGTGACTTTCGGAGCGATCATGCTCGCGCTGGTTGACGGACGCCCGAAAGTCCTTTCCCTCAAGGAAATGATGCGTCATTTCCTCGATTTCCGTCACGAGGTCATCGTACGCCGTACGAAATTCGAACTTGCCGAGGCCGAAAGGCGCGCACACATTCTCGAAGGCTACATTATCGCGCTCGACAACATCGATGAAGTGATTGAGACGATCAAGAAGTCACGCGACGTGGAAACCGCGCGGAATAATCTCATGCGCAAGTTCAAACTGAGTGAAATCCAGGCCAAGGCGATCCTCGACATGCGCCTGCAGCGCCTCACCGGTCTTGAGCGTAAGAAAATCGAGGATGAGTACAAGGAAACGATCAAGCTGATCGCTCGTCTCAAGGGCATTCTCGAAAACGTAACCCAGCGCTGGAAGCTGATCGGCGACGAACTCAGAGAACTGCGCGAAAAATATGCTGACGAACGTCGCACGGATATCATCTACGATTATGCCGATTTCAAGCTTGAGGACATGATCGCGGAGGAAGACGTCGTGATCACCATAAGCCACCAGGGCTATATCAAGCGCACTCCGGTCAGTACCTATCGGAGGCAAGGGCGTGGCGGCAAGGGCGTGGCGGGTTCGGCCAACCGCGAAGACGACTTCGTCGAACACATGTTCATCGCGTCGACGCACCACTACATCCTGTTTTTCACCGACAAGGGGCGTTGTTACTGGCTCAAGGTGTTCGAGGTCCCCGAAGGCGGGCGCACGGCCCGCGGGCGTGCGATCATCAACCTCCTCAAGAAACAGAAAGACGAAAATGTCGCGGCCTTCGTTACGGTCAAGGAATTCAGTGACGACCAGTATATCATGATGGTGACAGAGCACGGAACAGTAAAGAAAACCGTACTCAGTGCTTATGGAAATCCCCGTACCACCGGTATTATCGCCATCAACCTGTCGAAAGAAGACAATCTGATCGATGCGAAGATCACCGACGGAAAAAATGATATTCTGATCGCAACGCGGAACGGTCAGGCGATCCGCTTCTCCGAAGACGACGTCCGAGACATGGGCCGCAGCGCCACGGGTGTCCGCGGCATCTCGCTTGCGAAGGGTGATGAAGTGATCGGCATGGTCATCGGCCGCGCCAACGGAAACGTCCTGGTGGTCAGCCAGCACGGATACGGTAAACGGGGCGATGTCAGCTCCTACCGTCTGACCAAGCGTGGCGGAAAAGGTGTGATCACCATGAATGTCACCGACAAAACCGGCCAGGTGATCTCGATTAAAGAAGTTTCCGATGAGGACGATATCGTCATTATCACCGGGAAAGGCCTGGTCATCCGGCAGCATGTCCGCAAAATTCGCGTCATGGGTCGCAATACCCAGGGTGTCCGCCTTATCCATTTACATGAAGGTGACTCCATCGCCGATGTGGCGCGCGTCCTCAGCGACCAGGATATCGACAACAAAAATGCGGAACTCGTTGAGCCCGGAGAATAGGCGGCTCTTTGGTGTTGCTGTTAGCGCACGGACTTCGAGAAATGATAGAACTCGCTGACACTAACCCCAAATTCGGAAAGACAATAGGAAGCGGACACTCTAGAGATTTCAGAGCTTAATCGGAGCTTCCTATTGACTTTTTTCCCTTTCATGACTAGGTTCATGGTATTCCATACCAAGAGGTGTCCGATTACGGAGTATTTTCCGGACCACGACATACCACGACTCGAAGACCATCGTATCTCGTCAAATGCAGCGAGACGTATCATTTCAGAGAGGTGTCCATGATCCGCATTCGTGTTACACTGTTCAGCAGCCTTGCCATATTGCTCTTCCTTCCCCTGCTCGTTTCCGCGCAGAGCAAGGACGGATCAATCAAGGCGTCATGGGACCGTGCCGCCAGTGAGCAGCCGTCGACGGTTGACCGTCCGGTTGTCACGCAGCCGACCCCTGCCACCCGGCACGAGGATATGACGTACACGAAAACCGCCTGGGGCGCCCAGCGTTCAGGTACATCGCGTCCGTGGCCCAAGCTGACAACATCATCAACGGCAACAGAATACTTTGAAGCGAATACCGCTGTGATCGACTCCCTTTCACGGCTGTACTGCCTTTCAAGCAATTACATCAGCACGCTCAAAATCCGCAATTCACAGGCGATGCAGGGCCGGACTTCCAATCTCAAGGACTTCAGCTACGAGGAAGGCCAGGCTCCAGCCGTACCGGTAAGTGCACGCTCCACTTTGCAGGCCCTGCATAAGGAATTGATGCAATTGCTCGAGCGCTGCCTGATCGGACGCTGACATAAAATCGAGTATAAACATTGCCCCACATATTCAGGAGCCAGCTCATGAAATACCTTGTCCGTCTATCCTTTGCCGTCCTGTTGTTTCTTCCCTTCATCAACGGCTGCCAGCCGATTGTGAGTGAAAACGAAAACAACTGGATCACTTATGAGGTGCGCGACGGCCTGGACTACAACGAGGCCTGGAGGGTTGTCGTGGATGCTCTTCTCACCCGCGGGTATCAGTTCGAAACACTGTCGAAAGATGATGGGTACATGAAATCCGAATGGCTCCACGAAACCGTGGAATCCCAGGGTGTGGAAATCCGCACGCGGATTTCCGTGAAATTCACTTACGGCAGGCGCACGGTGCGTGTCAAGGTGGACGAAGATTATCTCATCGGCTACAAAGAACCCGGCGTGGACATTCCTCGCGTGGCCGACCTGAAGGTCGAACTGCGTGACCGTCTGCTTTGATCAAGCGCAGCCAATCAGGAATGTACGCATACCAACTCCGGAGGCCTTTATGAACACTCGCACTGCAACACATCCCCGCAGGGTCCGCTCACGCGGATTGGCAGCCTGGGTGATTGTGGCAGCAATGAGTCTCGCCGTGCTTCAGCCTATGCAGGCGCAGGGACAGGGACGGGCGCTGCTGGATATTGCCAGACAATCCGTCGTGCAGATTCCCGACGGAATGACCAGCCTGAACATGTCCATCTACGGCGTCACACTCGGAATGCCCTGGGGAGAAGCACGCAATATCCTCGATCGAGGCAACGTACCGTATATCTTCCAGAAGGGAACGTCCCCTGTCGTCTACGTGCCACCGACGAATTCGACGTACTATTTCATCCTTAACCCGAGTTCGTACGGCGTTATCGAAATGGGGATCATCGGTACCGCCGATCTCCCGCTCGATAACCAGTATCTCTACGATGGACATCGCTGGCGGTTGACGACCGCGCGTACCCAGTTCTTCGGGAACGAGGGCGAGAATGTCGTGAATGAAGAAGGCGAAATGTACAATTTCCCGTATCACGGTTTCGTCCTGAAATATCTGACGCCGGAGAATTTCCGCTTCGTCATGGTCGCTCCCACAAATATGCCTCTCACAACGTACGGACAGAACCTTCGCCCCGGTGGTCAGCCGCCTGCGGTCACACCCCCGCCACCGCCGCCGCCACCGGAACCCCAGGAGTCTGATCTGGAGATGTATCTGCAGCAGTTCCAGACAGCCCGTGAGCACTTCGAAGCGCGACGCTACAGCACGGCGCTCGATATGTTCCAGTCCATCGCAAACCAGGCTCCAGAGCCGCTCCTGCAAATCCGAAGCGTCTACTGGATGGGCGAGTCCTACTACGGAATGAAGCAGTATCGTGATGCACGCGAGAACTTCCAGCGTGTGCTGCGCGAAACTGACATCGAATCCCTCCGCGCCCCGGCACGGAAAATGATAGGAAACTGCAACAAGTTTCTCTGAAAATGGGATACAGTGTCCTATGCACGGCGGGTCCTCCACGGAGGACCCGTTTTTTATTTGCCTTTCCCGCGTTTCCGGTTTTTCCTATGTTTGTTGATGCCTGAACAAGGCGAAATCCGTTTATTCTTTGAAAAACACAGTATCATGATCAAGCGTATCGCACACATCGGTATTGCCGTCAAAGACCTCAACACGGCACAATCCACATTTGAAACCCTCCTGAACCTCTCTCCTTCTCACGTTGAGCGCGTCGAAGAGCAGAAGGTGGATGTCAGCAGCTTCCATGTCGATGACACCAACCTCGAGCTTACAGCCGGAATTTCGGAGGACTCGCCTATTTCCAAATTCATCGAGAAGCGCGGAGAAGGTATCCATCACATGGCATTCGAAGTAGACGATATCAATGCGGAACTCGAACGCCTGAAAGCCGCCGGCGTTCGCCTGATCGACGAACAGCCGCGCATGGGTGCCGACAACTTCCTCGTGGCGTTCATTCATCCGAAATCCGCCGGTGGCGTCCTCGTCGAGATCTGTCAGAAGGCCGGATGACAGTCAAGCCCACAGACGAGCTGCAGGTAAAGCTGGACAATCTCCCCCGCTCGCCCGGGGTATATCAGTTCAAGAATGCCGATGGCAGCATCATCTACGTAGGCAAAGCGAAGAATCTTCGAAATCGGGTGCGGTCGTACTTCCAGGAAAAAGGGAGTTACGATCCGAAACGCGATATTCTCGTTGCAAAAATCGCCGATCTCGAACTCGTTGTGACGGATTCCGAAGTCGAGGCTCTGCTCCTGGAGAACAACCTCATCAAGGAGCATAGTCCGCGCTACAACATCCGGCTGAAGGACGACAAGAGCTATCCGTATATCGTTATTACGGATGAATCCTTCCCACGCGTGTTTCCGACTCGGCGCATCATCCGTGACGGATCACTGTATTATGGTCCGTATACCGACGTCAAAGCCATGCACCTGATGCTGCGGACCATCAGAAGCATCTTCCCCATCCGCAGCTGTGACTATCGCCTGGACGACGAAACCATCGCGGCGGGCAAAGTGAAACTCTGCCTCGACTACCACATCAAGAAATGCCAGGGTCCGTGCGAAGGTCTTGTGGATGCGGCGACCTATCGCAACATGATCGCTCAGGTCGAACAGCTGCTGAAAGGAAAAACGCGCGGACTGTACAAGCAGCTCGAAATTGAAATGGAGCAGCAGGCCGAGGCGCTGGAATTCGAGCGTGCAGCGGAAATCCGCAACCGGCTGCAGGCACTGAACACGTACCAGGAAAAACAGAAAGTCGCTGCGTCGGATTTCAAGGACCGTGACATCATCGCTCTCGAGAAAGACGCAGGTGACGCCGTTGGCGTCGTGTTCCGCGTGCGCGACGGAAAAATCGTGGGGAAACAGCACTTCCCTTTCACCGGTGCTGAGATCGAACAGGAAGAAGTGATCCTCGAACATCTTCTGCATCGGTATTACACCAAAACGATGGACATCCCTCCCGAAATCGTGCTTCCCACGGAGCTGGAGGCTTCTGTTGCTCTTCAGGACTGGCTCACAGATAAAGCGCAGATCAAGGTCGCGTTCACCATCCCCCGCATCGGCGACAAACTCAAACTCCTGAACATGTGCAGGGCGAATGCCGGCTATCTGCTGAAGGAAATTCAGCTGCAGCGGCTTAAAGCAGTGGACACCCTGCCAAAAGCTATTGAAATGCTGCAGGAGCATCTGCACCTGCCCGAGGCACCACGGCGTATCGAGTGCTTTGACATCTCACATTTGCAGGGAGCGGAGACCGTGGCATCCATGGTGTCGTTTCTTGATGGCAAGCCGCGAAAAAGTGAATACAGGAAGTACAGCATCCGCAGTGTGGAGGGGGTCGACGACTTTGCGAGCATGCGTGAAGTGATTGAACGGCGCTACACTCGGCTGCTCGATGAAGAACGCCCACTCCCTGACCTGATCGTTATCGATGGGGGCAAAGGACAACTGTCGTCGGCAGTGGAAGTTCTGCAGTCTCTCGGACTGCACCAGCAACCCGTGATCGGACTGGCGAAAAGACTCGAAGAAGTGTTTGTGCCTGGCGAAAGCCTGCCGATGAACATACCCAAGACCTCCCCCGGACTTAAACTCCTGCAGCGCCTGCGTGATGAAGCGCATCGTTTTGCGATTACTTTCCATCGTGAAAAACATCAGAAGGCCACCCTGCAGAGCGAGCTGGAGGCGATCGATGGCGTCGGTCCGAAAAGGGCGCAGTCCCTCCTGACGACCTTCGGTTCGGTCAAAGCCGTCATGCAGGCCTCTGCCGAACAGCTTGCCGGGTGTGTCGGCTGGTCGACCGCCCGAGCAGTACGTGAGTACTTCGCTGGTGATACCGCTTCCGGCGATGCTGATCGCGAGGACTCCGCTGATCAGGTCGGTCGTTCGGCCACCCCCGAGCCAGACACGGCTGCTGCCAATGACGTCTCACCCGATACCGAAAGCGAACACTCAGCCCAAGGAAGCTCGTGATTCTTACTCGTATTCTTATCCTCCCGCTTGTGTTCATCATGCCGCTGCTATACGCCCAGGGACAGCAGATCGCTGATACAACACTGCATCGCATGATCAGGCATGGAATCGACCTCTCAGGACAGCAGCGGTATTCTGCAGCACAGAAAACCTTCGAACGCGCAATAACGGCTTTCCCCACGCACCCTGCCGGCTATCTCAATAAAGCCATCCTCTTACAGGTGATGTCTCTCGATTTTGAAACACCTGTCGCGATGCCGGAATACCTTCGCCTGCTGGAAAAAGTCGAGGCGATTGGTGAACGTATGGCCGAACAGTCCGGCCATGATGCTGAAGGACGATATTACATTGGAATGGCTCGTTCGTACATCGCCTATTATCACTTTCGAGACGGAAAGAACTGGCTCAGCGGCCTCTCTCACGGATTGGACGCGAGTTCTGAGCTCGAGGAATGTCTGGAGCTGAACAGCAAGGCATACGACGCCATGACGGGCGTTGGCACCTACCGCTACTGGAAAAGCAACAACATGTCTTTCCTGACGTGGACGCCTCTCGTCGACGACAACAGGCATGCCGGGATCAGGATGCTCCGTCTTGCAGAGGCAAAAGCGCAGTATTCGGCACAGCAGGCCACGAATGCTCTGATCTGGATCTTCATCGAAGAGGAGCGCTGGAAAGACGCTGTCAGATCTGCCAGACAGATTCTGCGGCGGTACCCGAAAAACAGGCTCTTTCTCTGGGGACTCGCTTCCGCGGCAGAAGGCATGGAAGACTGGGCAGCTGCCCGCAGCGCATACCAGCGCATTGTGGCTTCCATCGACGGCGAAGTAAAAGACCGACGTTATATCGAGATTCAGGCACGCGCGAAAATCGCGTTGATGCACTATCGCCTTGGGGATCACGATGCTGCAAGGACCGAGGCCTCCTGGGTGAAGAAACAGAAAAAACGTTCCCTCGGTGGACTGACGAGCGATGCACTCGATCGCATCGAAAGGCGATTTGAAGAGATTGACGATCTCTGGTCCGACCTGCACTGAAACGCCGCTGCGTACAATACAAAAAAGCCCTCCCGACCGGGAGGGCTTTGTACATCCATGAAGGTCTGACTATTTCGTGAGCAGCATCTTGCCGGTCTTGACCTGATCGGCAACCTGCAGTGTGTAAAAATAGGTGCCGCCGGGCAAATCACCTGCGTCGAAAGGAACCGAGATCATCTCGCCGGAGAGAACCTCAGCATTGAACGCCTCGTTAATCTGTTCGCCGAGAGTATTGAATACGGTGAGAACGGCCCTGCCGTCAACCGGCGCGGTAAAGGTAATCGTCGTCGACGGATTGAACGGATTCGGATAGTTGCCCATGTCGAAAGTGAGTTCTCCGGCACTGACGGCGACTATCGGTGAATAGTTTTCCTCTCCGTCACGGTCGATCTGACGAAGGCGGTAGAATACCTCCGTATCAGGCGCGGTATCATCGGCGAAGAAATATGATGTTTCCGTGCTCTTGTTGCCGTTGCCCTCGACAAAACCGATGTTTTCGAACTGGCCGTCGCGGGAGTAGCTGCGCTCGATATCAAAACCAAAGTTGTTGAGTTCGGTTGCCGTCTTCCAGCGCAGTTCAATCGCTGCATCCTTGCGCCGACCGGAGAAGGACACGAGTTCGACCGGCAGCGGTGCTGTCAGATCGGCGAGAGTATAACGGTGGTTGAATGTCGTCACACCGTCGAAGTGATACACCACGATATTCGCGACGGTGTTGACGAGACTGGTAGGCAGCTTCGTGAACTGATTTTCACCGGCGACGTCAATAGCACCATATGCGAGCATGAGCGTGCTTTCATTGTTTCCGTTCATCTCGGAATCCTTGTACTGCAGGCCGAGGGTGTAGAGAAGGGCCGATGGAGTGAATGTTCCGTTCGTTCGGCGAATATCATAGTGTCGAGTAATGGCCTGTGCGTCCGGTGCGGATTTCGTGAGCTTGAATTCGAATTCCTCGGGCGAGACCAGTGCGGGCACCTGCAGGGTCGTATACGGGGCATTGAAAGTATATGTCCCGAGTGCCTGCAAGGTGCGCTTCACGTTGCCGATCACTTCGCCGGCGCCCAGCATCGTTACGACCGGAGCCGTAGCCGGGAACGTCAGCGTCAATCCGGCCATATTCAGATCCTTGGCGAAGCTCGCCGTCCGTTCAATCGTGAAAGAAACGAAGGAGGAGAACGTACCGTTGGGATTGCTCACACTCAGAGTGTAAAACGACGGCGAACCGTTGAGAACCACCGTTTCAGCGTTGATGATTGTCGGTGCAGTGGCACCGACGGTGTAGGTCCCTGAGATGGTGCAGTTCGATCCTACGGCCGCCGAACTATGCGTCAGACCGCTGGTAAACGTGTTTGCTCCACCCAGGATGCGCAGAAGCGCCCCGTCGACTGTCACGAGTCCGCCAAACACGTTCGTTCCCGCACCGCTGCTGTTGATGAGCAGCGTTTCGGTCACATCAAGGGTACCTGAGACATCCAGCTGTTCGCTGACCGTAAGGTCACCTGCTACAGATAGATTTCCCGTCAGGGTTGCGGGAGCCGCCACGGTGAGGTTGTTACCGCAGATGACATTGCCTGTGATAGTGGTGCTGCCGCCCTCGAGCAGAATGGTGGAATTGTCGCCACTGACCGTCGTGTTTGCAAGATTTACCGTTCCACTGCTGACCGTCACCGAGGCATTATCGCCTGACAGCGACAGAGCGCCACCAAACGATACCGTTCCGGAATAGCTGTTGGCACCGATCCGCAGATCACAGTTGGTATTGGTGAAGTTCACATTGCTGAAGGAGAGATTGCCATCGCCCTCGTTTCCGTCACCGATAATGATCGATGCACCCGAAAACGACACCGTTGAACCGTTGAAATCCGTCGCGCTGCTGCCGCCGATCGTCGTTCCGGTGAACGTATACGTACCGGATCCGAAGGTATGCGGTGCAGCCGTACTGCTGTTGTTGATCAGGCTGGAACCGCAGATCACCGTACTGCTCGTGTTGGAGAAGCGCGCGCTGCCGCCGATGGTAAAGGCATCCTGCACTGTAAGCAGAGCGGAGAGTGATTTATCGCCCGAACCCCCGAGCGTGAGCGAATAATAGCTCTGGGACGCGTCGATGGTCTGATTTCCCGTGGCACAATAGTACACATCGCTTCCAGACAGCAAAGACACTCCACTGTACGCCGTGTAATTGCCACCGATGCTGCTGGCACCGACACTGAGCATGCCGCTGACATTCATCGATCCACCGATACTCATCACCTTCGTGCTCGGGAAGCTTCCTGTCGCCGTGGCGACGACATCGCCTGAAAGCGTCGCGCCACCGGTCACATCAATGACTCCCGACAGTGGTCCTGCCGCACGCAAATATGCGCCTGAGCTGAGTGCGAAATTGTTGCAATAGAGATCACCGTCAAGAAACTCGAGCTCGCCGCCGGATTCGATGGTAAAATCCGAAGCGGAGCCATCAATACCGCCGAACTGACTGTTCACAGTCACCGTTCCGTTCACCTGTATCGGTGCTCCTCCAATCTGAAGCACACCGCCCCCGGTAATCGTCAGTGCTCCGTCAACTTTCATATACCGTCCGATACCTTTGGTACCGACAACGAGATAGGAACCCGCGCCTAAAGTGAGTGAACCAGTCGGAGTAATCGTGATTGAACGCATCACATGGATCGGCCAAGAGGTATTACATGTAATCGCATGCTGAATAACAACTGATTGGTTCGCTTGTGGGATATTGCCAGTCGACCACGTGCTACTTGCTGCCCATACCCCCGCCTGAAGTGACATTACAGTTTGTGCATCGGTTGAAAACGTTGAAACCACAAGCACTATTAGGACTGCGATGGAACGTAAATACTTCATGACGGGACCTCAGAAGGAATGATACTTATTGCGTCCATTTGGATTGAGCATTTGAACACGAGTGCATGCGCTCAATTTCGTCCGATAAGTGGGGACTTGTCGCCCTATCTTTGAGGATTTCTGGTGATAATCCGAGGGGATTATCTTAATCGGACAATGTGAATCTAGGAGGTATTTCCTTACAATAC
>PKTF01000311.1 GCA_002869275.1 Ignavibacteria bacterium
GGGCTCGAAGAAGTTCATTGGCCAGGAATACAAGTTCGGCATCTATGGCGGCGACAACGAAGGCGGTTTCGGAAACAACCACATCGCCAACATCGACGACTCCCAGGATGAAGTGACGATCCGCACCCAGTGGGGTTCGATCGATCCGAACTTCTACGATGCCTGGGATTACGATGCAGGCGGTCCGAAGACCACCGCAGTCACGCGCCTTGGCGCACCGACCGGATTCAGTCTCGGCCAGAACTACCCGAACCCCTTCAATCCGACAACGACGATCACCTACTCGATCACGAGCGCACAGCATGTGACAGTGAAGGTGTATGACATGCTCGGCCAGGAAGTCGGCACTCTTGTGTCGCGCGCCCAGGATCCGGGCACGTATCAGGTGACCCTGGACGCCAGCGGCCTCGAAAGCGGTACGTATTTCTACCGTATGACGGCAGGCAGCTTCAGCCAGGTTCGCAAGATGAGCCTTGTGAAGTAATCCGCAATTATTACAGCGCGGTTTACAAAGAAACTCCCCGTCCGGATTTCCGGACGGGGAGTTTTCATTTTTAACACGATTACGTTGTTCATTGCTTGAGCAGCCGTCTCACAGCTCTTCCGCTCGCTCCCGTCATCGTAACAAAATATATTCCGTCAGATACAGCGGAGAGATCATGCTGATACCGGTTAACACCCGGGAGGAGTTCCAACGATACATTGAGGCATGTTTTCCCCAGCACTGAATATACCTGCAGATGCACCCGTTCCGGAGAGTCAGAATGAATCTCCAGGTTGACAAGTCCCGTGGTTGGATCAGGAAAAACCTCGAGTGAAAACGTGGATGCGGATACCGGTCCATGCTGCGAGAGGACATTGACGATGAACGGCTCGGATTGACTGCTGCACAATGGGTGTGTCCACACCCGTACTTCATAGCTACCCAACGCGCCGACGGTCAACCGTGGCTGTGTTGCGCCATCAATGGCAACGCCATTCCTGTACCACTGCAGCGGCGGCCGCGCGTCCGAGATGAGGGTGTTGCCCTGTCTCGTGATCACGGGTACCTTCGGCATGGAATACACTGTCACCACGACCGTATCGCTCCGAAGGGTCTGTCCCTGCGCGTCCAGACAGGCAACGAAATAGTTTCCCTGTCGCGTGACCGTGAGGAAACGGCTTCGCTCCCCGCTGCTCCACTTGTACGCAGAATATCCCGCACCGGCATCGAGAAGAACGCTGTCGCCTTCACAGAACGCCAGTGGTCCGGATGCAGTGATCGTATTCCACGCATCGGGAGGAATCCACGGCAGTACCAGCGTATCGATACAGGTCGTCAGCTTTTGTCCGCCGCTCCGCAGCTGCACCTGTATCGGGAATCGGTCACCTCCGAGCCAGGATACAATACGCAGCTTCCAGCCGGAATTCCCATTTGATCCGGGACTGAGGTTTTCGGGGGACAGCGTTTTTTCATATGTCTCACCCGCTTCAATATAGACCCCTTCTGGCAGCTGGAGCACGGCGCTCAACGCGGTACCGGTCACTACGCCGATATTCCTTACCTGCAGATCGAGGTCGAAAGGATTCGGTACGAAGCTCTTTGCGGATTCATTGTAGATGATCTGCGGTACATCATAGCTGCAGCTCAGCATGATGCCCGCCTGCGGAAGATCCAACGTGGCACAGCAGACGACATCAGGGTGGTTGTCAAATGTTGCGCGGAGACAAATATCCTTCCTGGCCGCTGTCCCCTGTCCCCTGGCGATGAGCTTCCACGTAACGGCCGTTGTTCCTTCGATCTCCAGTTCACCTGTCTGCTGTACCAGCGTCCCTGGTTCCGACAGCTCGAATGCAAGCGGGTCAAATTCTATACGCACACGTCCTCCCTGCCCGGCGAGCGTACCGGCGTTGTTCAGCTCCATCCTGACTTCGAAAGGATTCGGATCATATCGGTGCTCGCCGGAATTCCACTCCAGCGCATCAGGTGCCGACAGTGTACATGTTATCCCCGGCGCACTCGGAGTGCACTCTACCATGCCGTCCTGTATGACAGGCAAAACACACCCTTTCTCGAACGCCACGGAATCAACTGCCAGTGGGTAGCTGATGGTGGTCGATGTCGTAGTCGTTTTGAATACCAGAATGCAGAGGGTATCGCTTCCTTCGAGTACGCGTGACTCAGGGACACGCACCCGCCCTCCATCTTCGAGATCCGCACTATGTACATTCATTCCTGCGAGCATGGTGCCGGGGGGTGTCTCTACTCGATCGAGGCGCAGTCCGTGCGGATCAAACGCCAGGTCGAGTGTGAGAGGATAAAGCATTTCCCTGAAAAACGGCGTATGCAGAATCAGAGGGACGCGGGCTTCAGCTCCGCCCGAAACCGTGCATTCCCCAAGAGAAATATGCTTTGTTCTGAACGTCGTTGAATCCCGCGGCGCAGTATAGCTGCGAGTCGCATACGCGCTGCCTCCACACAGATCTGGTATACCCAGTTCGACCTCATGTGTCATTCCGTCAGCACAGCGCGGCTCGTAGCTGACGAGGCATTCCTGAAAAAATTCGTAGATGATAGTTGAGATCTGTTTATATATCGACGCCAGCTGCGTGGCGTCCGGAGTATGGAAGTACTCTCCACCCGTGATCTGAGCCAGAAATGAAAGGTGGTCCTCTCGGATATCATCGCCATAACCGATGGTGAACACGCGGATGTTGTTTTCCACGGCGTAGGCGACGACCTCTTCCAGGTTGCGTTTAGAAGAGTTATCCTCGCCGTCGGTGAGTGCAATCACGGCCCGGCACTGATTACTGCCCTGGCTCTTCGCGAGAAGTGCCCCCATGTAAATCCCATCCCACACGGCGGTGGATCCGACCGTGGGCAG
The DNA here is from genome assembly GCA_002869275.1 of Ignavibacteria bacterium. Classification (GTDB taxonomy): domain Bacteria; phylum Bacteroidota; class Ignavibacteria; order SZUA-365; family SZUA-365; genus BM516. The sequence goes on from PKTF01000311.1 coordinate 2,865, forward strand.
ATACGATACAGCGTTGCGCAAGCGAGCCGTATCCGTGGTGGTGTGCTGAAACACCGTCACCCCATGGTTGAAGAATACCACGTTGGCTTCATCGATCACGTTATCCATGAAGGAGATGAAATTGTACCCGCCCTCCTTGGCGCCGGTGTTCCCTTCTCCCATCATGCTGTCACTCGCGTCGAATACAAGGCTGACGGTAATCGGACATCGCGATGTCGGATCGGGACACCAGATCCCGAAATCGCCGAGTTCTCTCCCGTCTTCGCGAATGCTGATATCGCTCCGCTGCAGGAAGTAGTTCTTGATACCATCACAGCCAACGGAGAGATAGACTTCGACATATGGCCATTCCAGTCGAATACGCTTGAAATTGAGGTCCGGCTGCGCATGCAATCCCTGCACACTGCACAGGCACAACATAATCGTGATGAGTCTGATCGATTTGGAGGTTCTCATGAGCGTGCCCTGGCTGGATGATGCCGGCTCCGTGCAAACAAGTGCAAAGCAATTCGCACTCCACGAGCCGGACGGTAATATAACCCGGGCAGCAGGCATTTGTTACAGCCTTCGAGGCTTGCAATTCAGTCGGGTATCCGCTAAATTTGTATTCTCTATCAGGGCGGGTTAGCTCAGTCGGTAGAGCAGTGGAATCATAATCCACGTGTCGGCGGTTCGAGTCCGTCACCCGCTACAGGCCATCCCACCGGGATGGCTTTTTTTATTTGTCCAGGACAGCATGAAACGACAGCATACCATCGACACCATCACTGATCGCCGCAGGCAACGGCTCGAATCCGTGCTGCGCCGCAGGCAGACCGATCTCACCATCGTGCTTGAAAACGTGTGGGATCCCCATAACGTGAGCGCCATCCTTCGTTCTGCGGATGCTGTGGGTATCCGTTCGCTCTACCTCCTCTATACCGTGGAATCGGCCCCGAACCTGAAACGTCATGGGAAACAGAGCTCGGCGAGCGCCACGAAATGGCTGGAATTCGAGGTGTTCGACAATACGGAGAAGTGTTTCTCCGCACTGCGTGACAAGGGCTTCAAGGTGTACGCATCGCATCTCACCGAGCATTCGATGGGACTGCACAGTATCGATTTCACCCAAAAAACAGCGATTGTGCTGGGAAATGAGAATCGCGGCGTTTCAGAGGAGGCATGTCGGCTGTCCGACGGAATATATTTTATTCCCATGATGGGGATGGTGGAGAGTCTCAATGTTTCCGTTGCGGCTGCCGTCTCACTGTATGAAGCGCTCAGGCAGCGCTCCGAGGCCGGTTGCTACGATACGCCGCAGCTCGGCGAGGATGGGGTTCGGGAGACCCTTATCGAGTGGGCGAGAAAATGATAGCAGGGCGAAACGATGTTTCAACGCAGACGCACGATTCTGTGTGTCACCGCTTGACCACCGCACCGTAACACCGCAAGATACTCTCCAGAAGGCAGTTCCTCCATGTCGACTCGCAGCGCATGACTGCCTGCCTCGAGCTGGGAATCAAGAAGCGTCTTGACCCGACCCCCTCTCGCGTCCAAGAGAAACAGTTCCACTGAGGCAGCATCAGGGATTTCAAGTTCGATCGTCGTTGCTGCAGAACACGGATTCGGGTGGCTGCTGATCTCCGCACTCCCGCGTTTTCTTCGCACCAGAGGCTGACAGAGACCATCGATGGTGATGAGCGGCACCTCCGTCGTCATGTCCACACTGCAGCCGGTCGCAAGGTCATGCACGGTCACGTCCAAAGCCAATTGCTGCACCCTGGGGAGAGCATGGGCATGGAAACGGAGTATCGCAAGGGTATCAGAGATCGCATCGAGCACCCGGATTTGCGAGATTCGAACTCCACCGCTGATGTTTTCAACCAGCACACTGCCCTGTTCCCCTGTTGTTCCAACAAAATCAATATCGACCAGCTCCAGTGTCGACACAGGGGAAACCACGCTGTATTCCACATCGAATGGAGATGCACCTGTCGGCCTCGGCTGTATGACGATCGGTACCGCGAATTCCTCCCCATCGCTCACGATCCATTGAGCTCCGTTTCCGAATGAAAATTGATCCTGACAGCCTTCTATCAGCAGCGAACTACCGGTTGCTGTAAGGTCCATCGGACATAGTCCAGTTATGGCTGCATCAAGGATTTCCACACGCGTCTCTGTATCCTCGAACCGAGCGAACGTGGCGAATTCCAGCTCACAGAGAGCACCCGTGGAATATGCGGGAAGGAAGCTCTCCAATTCAATCTGCAGAAGACCCGGCGTATCCTCCGCGACCATCACCTGCCTGCTTTCAGACAGTGTTCCTGCTGTCCGCACTCCTTGAAACCGCATGACAGAATCGTCGTAACCGACTGTCATGGCGTAGCTTAGGGGCTGACTGATCGAGAATTGCTCCATCACTGTCAGCGGTATCACGGCAGTCTCTCGTGCGATGACATTCACCCCGCTTTCAACGACAAGGGTTACGGGATTGAGCTGCCGGGGCAGTACGTAAAACGAATCGACCTCTCCGAGAAATCCAATGCCGGAGAGGGCCAGCTCGATATCCCGGCGGGTACCGTCGAGACAGGGATTCGATGAAGTATAGCGCAGGACACAATCATCCGTGATAAGCTCCGAACCGAGGGAACCGAAAATCTCTTCAAGGTCGGTGGCATCAGGAACAGGATAGTACGTGCCTCCAGTAGCAGCTGCCAGGCTCGAAAGTGCTCCCACATCGATGTCCTCACCAAGACCAATGGGATAGACCGGTATACCTTCATCCACCGCGCGTTGGAATGCCGCGCTGCGATAGATATTTCCGAAGCGGTTTCTTCCGTCAGTGACGACGATGAGGGCCTTGCGTCCCGGTCGCAACCTGAGCAGGTCGACTGCGTCAATGATGGCCTCCCACAACCGTGTGTATCCGTTGGCGACAATGGGTTCCAGAGAACCTTTCAATGCGTCCTTGTCGGTTGAGAAGTCATGTTCGACGATGAATATCTGTCGAAGAAACACGGGATCCGTTGCGAAGCTGAAAATGGCAGCCTCATCGCGGTCACCGAGCAGGTCGATGAAGGTTCGTATCGCCTTCTTCGCTTCGCGGATTTTCGTGCTGTCATCATCTGCTTCATTGTTGGGAAGACGCCTCATACTCGAGGAGCGGTCCAGCAATATCGCGATCGACAGTCGCGTACTGCTGTCCTGTGGACATTCGAAGAATTCAACAAGCTGGGGAATACTGTTCTCCGCAAGATGTGCATTGCGGGCAGAAACAGAAACCAGCTGATGAGCTGGTTTCTTGATATGCAGTTTGAGAAGTACAGACGGAAAGCGGGAGATATCGATCTCCGTAAGACGAACAATGAGCGTGCTGTCCTGTGCCACTCCTCTTGCAGATCCCAGAAAGAGCAGAGTGGCGATCAGAACAATACGTGTCATGAGGTCACCTCGTGATAAGGATCTTCTTCGTTCGAATTTCGTCGCCCTCGCGCAGGATACAGAGATAAATTCCGCTGGGTGCGGTATCCGGATGCCACTGCACCGTGTGCCTTCCCGCGGAAAGAAGCTCGTCCGCGAGTACGGCGTGTGTGCGACCGTATTCATCAATGACAGAGAGATGCACAGGATGTGTTCCTGTCGTCGTGAAGCCGATCGTGGCGGCCGAATTGCCCGCTGTCAGGGGATTCGGACTGCTCTGTTCCAACGCCGGCCCAGGTTTGCGTCGGACGAGAGGCTGACACGTTCCTTCAGCATAGAGCCCATCACCGAACAGATCGACCTGCGGCCGACATACGGAAGCCTGGAACGCGATCGCTGTTTGGGTCAGGATGAGATCCCGAAGCCGGAAGGCGAAGGACGTTGCCACCTTCAGCTCGGCCGCACGGAATCGAAGCGTGAGAAGCACCGGACCCGCATCAACGGGAATTCCTGGTCCGGCAGTGATGTGCAGGGCGTCTCCGATCGGCGTGACATCCACCGTCAGCCCTTCGGAGATACTCCCTTCCACAAGAAACTCTTGATAGCTGAATATCTCAGGGTCGTAATCCAGCCATAAATCATATTCCAGGGATTGCGAGAAATCAAGATCCGACGGCATGAGAATGGGAATCTCCATGAGTGCGCCCGGCAGCGCCACAACCGAGGTGTCGAAGCCGGCTTCAATGCTGGAGGGACATCCATGGATGTTGAACGGGCTCCCCAGCGCACTGGGCATGATTTCACAGATCTGGCTCGCCCAGGGTACGGAGAGAAGGAATGAGGACGCAGCGATGGATTTTCGTTGCTGTACCAATACCTCGATGGTGAACAGGACGTCGGCATTACTGTAGGAGACCGCACGCAATGGCATGGCATTGTTCAGCGTGAAATGCAATTCGCCGGGTGTGGGTTCCGCAATAGCGATGTCAGCAGGATCGAGCACATCCGAGCCGTTCCGAATACCGAGGACATCAACCATGTCCGGGTCGTAGGTTAGAACGACCTCGCCGCTCAACTCCTGGCCGGGACGCAATTCTCCGTTGATTCGCACAGGAATCTCGTACGTATCCCCCGCCATGAGCGGATCGGTCGGCATATCCAGAGTCAGCGCCAACCGCGACCGCAGATCCGGCAGCGTGTACGTAAACTGCTCTTCAAGAATGAGACCCTTTACATCGGCTCTGATATCGATGGTCCGGCTGCTTCCGTCGCGACAGGTATCCTGCGTGTCGTATCGGAGGATGCAACCGATAGTGTATATGCTTTCCATGATATCGTCAAAGATATCAGCGAGATCCTCGCTCGTGGGAGCGAAAAAGGCCTTCCCTCCGGTGCCCTGCGCGATGCGTCGAAGGGTATCCTGGTCCACCCGATTCGGATTGTTGAGGTCGGGATAAAAGCCCAGCCCGATGGGATACACAGGCACACCGCGGGACCATGCAATGTCAATGGCCTCTTCACGAAGGTAATTCGACCTGTTGTCCACGCCATCGGTCAGCAGAATGATGACTTTCTTCCCCTCTTTCTGTGCGGCATAGCCCGAAGCCGTAACAATAGCATTGTAGATGGCCGTGCCTGCCCGAAGTCTCATGCCGGCAGCAGCATCCTTGAGCAGATCCTTGTCGCTGGTAAAAGGCTGCTCATAATTGAAATCATAGGCAAAACTGGCCAGAGCACCTTCATCCTGCGGACGCAGGCGATCGAAGCTCTCGATAAACACCTGTTTGGCTGCGCGCCACTTCACGCTGTCGCGATCATACCTGTTCGTTCCCTCGATGAACGCCATGCTGTAGCTGACATCCATGATGAAAAAGAAGTGTATTTTCTGCGCTGCCTGCATATCTCCGCAGTCGATTCGCAGCGGGGCCTTCTGCACTCCATTTTCCCAGAGCATGAAATTATCCGCTGTTACGCTGTCGAGCGTTGCCGTATTGTCAAGGATCTCAACGGGAATCTTGATGGTGGGATAATCGTCGAACAGCGGTTGTCCGATGAGAAGACGGAACTGGGCGCTGGCCGGTGCTGCAAAAAGCATCAGTACCAGCAACACCATGGCGCTGCGAAGCCAGCCGGTGGCTGACACGCGTGTTTCTGTTCGTTTCACGGTATCCTGGTCCTTTGCCGTTGGTGAGTGAAGAAGCGAACTCTACCTAATATGACAAATCGTAAGGGGATTCGTTACATGAAAATGTCATGAAATTGTCTTGCGATGTCAAGACTATTCGTCGACCGTGATACGAATCTCGACACGGCGGTTGCGTGATCGGCCTTCGTCCGATGAATTGATATCAGCCGGCCGACTCTCGCCGTGTGCGTTGATACGGATGGCATCGAGGGGTACGCCGAGCTCACGCAGGTAACGACTCACTGCCGCACCACGCCGGCGTGAAAGGTTGAAATTGTACGCCTCCGAACCGCGATCATCGGTATGGGCATCGAGAGTCAGCGTAAATGTTGCTCCCGCGTCGATGAGCGGCTGCAGGTCGGTCTCCATCAGATCACGAACCTCCTCCTTGAATTCAGGAAGCAGTTCGGCTCTGTCATATTCGAAATATGTAATCGTGAGGTCAGGTTCGATCTCGTCGACGTCCATGTCGATGGATTTGCCTGCTGGCTCCAGCGGAGCAAGCCCGATGCTTTTCCGGTACTCATTATAGTACAGGAATCCCGGCACCGTCACCTCCAACGAGGACTGTATGTACCCGGTTGCCGATGCGGTCATCGTATATTGGCGCTTCAGGTCCGTACGAAACTCAAATCGGCCGTTACGGTTTGCTTCGACGGTAAACGGTGAGCCAGACGCGGGTTCCACACGAATACGTGCATTCGCCACTCCCATCTCAGTCACTGTGTCGAACACCACGCCCCGCACCCAGTAAATATACCGCGTGCTGTCCTTGAAAGGATTGGGCCACACTGAATACAAATCGAGCTGGCCTTGGCCCCCACTGCGGGATGAGGCGATGAATACCGTGTCTTCTCGAGGAGTCAGGCGAAAAAACATGTCGTCGTCGCGGGAATTGAAGGGCTTCCCGATATTGAGCGCCTTCGTCCACTTGTTTCGCTGTGTGTTGGTGGAACGGAAAAGGTCATATCCTCCGAGCCCGGGATGGCCGTCACTGCAGAAAAAGAGGTCTTCACCGTTCGGTACCAATGTCGGCGTTTTTTCGTTTCCACTGCTGTTGACCATCGGACCCAGGTTCTTGGGCGTCCCCCAGCGTCCGCTGCGCAGACGTTTGCTGCGCCAGATGTCCGTGCCCCCGTAGCCGCCGGGCCTGTCAGATGCGAAGTACAGGTATTCGCCATCGGGAGAAATATACGGCTGAGATTCCCAGTACTTGGAATTCACCCGGTCGCCAAGATTGCGGATCTCCTGCCATTTGCCGTTGTAGTCCATTTTCGCGGCATACAGATCGCAGTCGCCCAGGCCATCCTCGGTCCAGCACTGGACGAAGTAGATCCACTCGCCGTCAGTCGATATCCATGGGGCGCCCTCGTCCCGCGGAGTATTGATGTTTCCTCCGTAATTCAGAGAGCGGGTCCAGGCTTTTCCTTCCCTGTCGGTGAACCAGAAGTCGTCACCCTGGATATACCCTTCGACCGTCGGACGGTTGGAGGTATAGAACAGTCGATCGCGATAGAGGAACATTGCGAAGTCGTCTTTCTCGGAGTTCACTTCCGCACCCAGGTTTTCCGCGACGACTCCGTCATGGTCCAGAAGGTTGTCGGGCGAGATGCCGCCGCAGGCAGTCATCATGACAAGTGATGCCGCGCAGATGAAGAAGGTGGGAGTTCGCATGATATCTATATTCATATGAATCAAATGTCGAATTTAAAAACACCGATGAGACGCACAGCTGCCGCCTCCCAGTTTTCATCGTCCGAGATCCGTGTGAGCGGAAGCGCATACGATACTTCAGGTGAAAAACTGATGCCGCGGCCGATACGGATATTCGCCCCGATTCCCGCGCGTACGTCCGCCCGCAGGCTTTCGACTCGTGGAATTTCGCCGCTGTCCTTCTCCACGAGGTTTGTCGTTGGATCGCCGATTACATACTCAAAGTTCTCGTCTGCCAGCTGCAGGGTGTATTCCTGTGTCGCGGTGCCGCTCACGCCGATGGCAGGACCGGCGAATACATACAGCGAACTGACCGGGTAAAACTGCAGCACTGGATTCACCATGAGGTAGGAAAGGACCACGCTGTTCTTCCGTTCATACGGAAGATCCAGAATGCCTTCGTTTTCCACCTCGGTGGGCAGCGTGATATTATACGCGTAATCGGCGCGCAGATCATCATACAACACCTTCACGGCGAATGCGAAGGAGCTGGAAAGGAAATGTCCGATTTCGACACCCATGCCAAAACCGATGCCGGAGCCATCCTCAAAGCTGCATTCGCAGAAGTCTGTGATGAAGTCACCCGAATGCGTGTTGAGATTTGCTCCGATCTGAGGTCCGATCCACCATTTGCTCGGATCCGGAGAAAGGACACCAGGAGGGGGAACGGATGAAAAATCACTTCGATACTGCGCACCTGCCTCCTGTCCGCAACAGAGCAAAACAAGAAACAGCACACTCACTGCACATCGTGAGATCTTCATGGGAACCCTGGTTAAGTAAAGTGTAGTTGATACGCTCTCGTCACTAAAAAGTATCGCCGTTTTCATCCTGAAATGCAACAGAAAAAGGACGCCGGACAGAATGTGCCCGGCGTCGGCTGCCTGTTCGGCAGGATCAGGATCTACGAGACTAGATGTACTTGACTTCGCGCGCGTAGGAGCGGAGCTCGTCGCGGAACTTGGGATGCGCAATGTGGATCAGCTCATTGACGCGCTGACGCACTGTCTTCCCAAACAGAGACGCGACTCCGTATTCCGTCACGACATAGTGCACGTCGGCACGGTTCGTGGTCACGCCGGCACCGGGTATCAGATGCGGAACAAGACGCGAGATTTCACCACCGCGGGCCGTCGATGGAAGTGCGATGATAGGCTTGCCGCCTTCGCTCGCCGAGGCGCCGCGAATGAAATCCACCTGTCCGCCAAATCCGCTGTACAGACGCGGACCGATCGAATCGGCGCAGACCTGTCCGGTGAGATCCACCTGCAGGGCTGAATTGATGGCCACCATCTTCCTGTTCTGTGCGACGATGAACGGGTTGTTCACATAATGGCTCGGGTGAAACTCCACGACGGGATTGTTGTCGATGAAATCGAAGATGGTCTTGTTACCGAGAACGAACGACGCCACCATCTTGCCCTTGTGGAGGGTTTTCTTTTCGTTGTTGATCACACCCATCTCGAAGAGCTTGATCACACCATCGGAAAACATTTCCGTGTGAATGCCGAGATCGCGCTTGTTCTCCAGGTAGTTCAGCACGGCGTCGGGAATCGCGCCGATTCCCATCTGCATCGTGGATTCGTCCTCGATCAGCTCCGCGATATGACCGCCGATGCGATCATACACTTCCTGTTCCTTCGGATCACTGACTTCACCGACCTGCGGCATTTCGCGGATCGGCAGATCGACTTCGACGATACGGTCGATCTTGTTGATGTGTATGAAGCAGTCACCAAGGACGCGCGGCATCTTCGGATTCACCTGGGCGATGATGGTTTTTGCAACCTCACAGGCGGGTTTGGTCATTTCCACACCGACACCGAAGCTGCAGAATCCATGCTCATCCGGCGGTGAAACGTGGATCAGGGCAACATCGACGGGGATGATCCCTTCATAGAAGAGTTTTGCGACTTCGTGCAGATAGATATGCGTCGCATCCGCCAGGCCCGAGGCCACGGCTTTCCGCACGTTCCCACCGATGAACAGGGCATTGTGACGAAAATGTCCCTGCATTTCCTCTGTTACATACCCGGATTCTCCGATGGTCAGAATGTGATCGACCTTGACGTCGGTCAGCTCCTCGCCGCGAGCCACCATGGCCCTGATCAGCGTTTCCGGGACGGCGCAGCCGGGATGCACATAGACGTGGTCTCCCGATTTGATCTCCTGCACGGCATCTTCAGCCGAACAGAGCTTACTGCGATAACTGGTCATCCATTCCATAAAATTTCCTTGTGAACTTCGCGTTTTCTATTGGTAGTCATTTAGCAGCAATCGTATTCGTCTGTATCCATTCCGTAGATATCCCTCATGATGTCATGCGTGGGTTTGCCCTGATGAGCAAACACACCGCAACGCACGCACGGATCTGTGGGCTGGGACGGATCGAAACCGGGAATAAGCACTTTGAGGTAGGGCAGCAGGACGTTCGTCAACGCATACGTCGAAGAACGCGCCACAACTGATGGCATGTTGGGTACACAATAGTGAATCACATCATGCTTCTTGAATACCGGGTCCTTGATCGTGGTCGGACGGCTCGACTCGATGCATCCGCCCTGATTGATGGAGATATCGATGATCACTGCACCGGATTTCATGGTTTTCACCATCTCCTCGGTGATGATATTGTGGCTTTCGACATCGAAAATGGAGATCGCGCCGATCAGCACGTCGGCAATGCGGCATCCACGTCGCAGATTTTCGGGTGTTGCCATCACCGTGGTGATGCGCTTTCCGAAATAGTGGTCGGCGTAACGCAATTGCTCAAGGTTGTTATCCAGCAGAATCACCTGCCCGCCGAGTCCGAGAATGGACTGTGCAGCAGCGAGTCCGGAAGCACCGGCACCGAGGATCACCACGGCAGCAGGTGCCACACCGCCAAGTCCACCCAGCAGCACACCTCTCCCGCCGAGATCACTGCGAAGGTAGCGACCGGCGATCTGCGCGGCGACCTGCCCTGAAATCTCGCTCATCAGACGCAGTACCGGGTAGCTTTTGTCCCTCCCCTTCAGCAACTCGAATGCGACGCCCGTCACGTTCTTGGAAAGCATATGGTCGATGAAGTCCTTCCGACCGGTTCCGAGCAACTGAAAAGACATCAGCATCTGACCTTCGTCAAGCATTTCCCATTCTTCCCTGCCCGGTGGCATGACTTTCAGAACCACATCGCCCCGCCCGATGGCTTCTTCCATCGAATACGCGATGGTGGCCCCGGCTTTCTGATACTGTTCGTCGGAAAAACGCGCATGCTCCCCGGCGCTGGATTCGATGACGACCTGCGCACCCGAGTTCACAAGCGATTCCACGCCGAACGGCGAAAGCGCAACGCGCTGCTCGTCTTCAAAACGCTCTTTCAGAATTCCGATTACCATGACATACCTCTATTGTCAGTGCTGGGTTATGCGTTTCAGGGTGCAATACTGTTTTCTGCCGAACGCAGAGTGTTCTGCATCAGCATGGCGATGGTCATGGGACCGACACCACCCGGGACGGGAGTGATCGCGGATGCTTTTTTCAGCAAACCGTCGAAGTCGACGTCGCCCACAATGCGATATCCACGCTCTTTCGTGGCATCGTCGACGCGGTTGATTCCCACATCGATGACGACGACACCGTCTTTCACCATGTCGGAGGTTACTGTGTTGACTCGTCCGGTCGCCACGATCAGAATGTCGGCATCCCTGGTGTATCGCGAAATATCCTCCGCCGCTGAATGCGCGATCGTGACCACGGCGTTCGCGCCGGCAGCCTTCTGCACGAGAATATTGGCGACTGGTTTTCCGACGATGTTGCTTCTTCCGACGACCACCACATGCTTTCCGGCTGTGTCGACCTTGCTTCGCAAGAGCAGTTCCTGAATCCCCGCAGGTGTGCAGGGCAGAAATGTTTCCTGGCCGATGACAAGTTTACCGACTGTTACCGGGTGGAAACCGTCAACGTCCTTGCGCGGCGAGATGGCTTCGATGACACGGTCTTCGTCGATATGACCGGGCAGCGGCAACTGCACAAGAATCCCGTGGATATCGGGATCGATATTCCATGTCCCGATCTTGTCCAGTACATCGCTCTCGCGCGCGTCCGCCGGCATCGTAATCGTGGTCGAGTGGAAACCGCACAAATCACAGGCCTTTTCCTTCGAACGCACATAGGTTTTCGAAGCGGCATTGTCGCCCACGAGCAGGAATGCCAGTCCGGGAACGATGCGGTGCTTCTCCTTCAGCAGCGCGGTCTTCTGGCGGACTTCTTCTTTAATCTCTGCGGCGATGGCTTTGCCATCAATGCGCTGCGCTTCCATTGCGGCTGAACTCCGGAATCGTCATGGGTTGAATGGAGACGGTTTTTCCCGTCGTGAAATCGATTTCGAGCAATACGACCGAGAGGTGCACATCGGAATCCGCCATCTCGAATTTGTGTGGGGTTTGCTTCATGAAGCGGCGAAGCGCGATGTCTTTTCGCATTCCGAGTACGGAGTCGTACGGACCAGACATCCCGACATCGGTCAGGTAGCCTGTGCCTTCCGGAAGGATTTTCGCATCAGCCGTCTGGATATGGGTATGTGTCCCCAGGACGGCACTGACCTTCCCATCAAGGAACCATCCCATGGCGACCTTCTCTGCCGTCGCTTCCGCGTGAAAATCGACGATGATCACCGGGGTCTGTTCGCGCATACGCTCAACCGCCCATTCCGCGGTACGAAAAGGACACTCGATCGCGTTCATGAACGTCCGGCCCTGGATGTTCAGGACGCCGACACTGCCCGCCGCTCCGATCGGATACACGGTGAAACCGTGGCCCGCGTTCTCGCGCGGATAGTTGGCCGGGCGCAGCAAATGCTGTTCGTTCGAAAGCAGTTTGTGAATGTGCCACTTCTCCCAGATGTGGTTTCCGGAAGTCACGACATGGACTCCCAGCTCGCGCAGTTCCTCCAGCTGCTGGGCACTGATGCTCTTTCCCTCCATTGCATTTTCGCCGTTTGCGATGATGCAGCTGAGATTGTATTTCTGCCGCAGCGAAGGGAGGAACATCCGCACGGCGCTCATGCCGGAATTTCCGACAATGTCGCCGATGAAGAGAATATTTATAGTAGACATATGGTACTTTCTGTGCTCAATATCACGGACATGCAATCTAGGGATTTGCCGACGCATCTCCAAGACGTGTTTGTCTGAAATCACCTGCACAGGTTTGATTTGAGCCCATGAACACGTAGATTAGAACGATAGAAGACCATCGTTTACTATGTATCAGACACCTGAAGAGCGGCGCGAACAATCGCGCACAGAGGATAAAATACTAATCGCAGATGCGATCGCCGGGAAGCAGGACGCCTACAAGCGCCTGATGAAAAAGTACCATAATGCGATTTATCATCTGATCATCCGCATGGTCGGGAACAACGACGATGTGGAGGACCTCACACAGGAAGCCTTCATCAAGGCCTTCCATTCCCTCGCCTCCTTCAATGATGAATTCGCCTTCTCGACCTGGCTCTATAAAATCGCGACGAACAACTGCATCGATTATCTCCGCAAGCGGAAACTGAAAACATTCTCGATAGACAGGCCGCTGTCGTCCCAGGATGGCGACCAGCAGTACGAAATCCCCGACGACAGCCACACGCCGGACAGCGAAATTCTGCAGGATCAGCAGACGTCCACGATCCAGTATGCCATCGACCAACTGCCGGAAAAATACCGCGTGGTCATCGTCATGCGGCATCAGGAAGAGAAAAGCTACGAAGAGATCGCAGATGAGCTCGAACTACCGCTCGGAACCGTGAAAGCCCACATCTTCCGAGCTCGAGAAATGCTCTACAAGAACCTGCGCGGGAAAGTCGGAAATTACTAAAAAAGCGCCTTCAGCCGCTCGTGATTTCTTGTTTTTGATCGCTGGAAATACTACATTTGTATCTACCTAGTTCGGGGCGTGGCTCAGCCCGGTAGAGCGCTCGGTTCGGGACCGAGAGGTCGGAAGTTCAAATCTTCTCGCCCCGACAAAAAAGGAAGTCTTGCGGCTTCCTTTTTTCATTTGCGCTCATTCCAACTGTGACGGACCTGCTCACGGCAGCCTCACGGAGCCGAAGTCCCCTTTCTGCTCATCCCCTCCAAAACAGCTTCGTACAACGGCATCACACTCGGCATGGCCGGGACCTTACCGCCGAATCCCATGTACCGTATCGTAAACATCTGCATGGGACGTACCTGAGTGCCATTGAGTGCTTCGAGATCTATGGAGATCTGTTCGCGCGCGGCAAGACGGCGCAGCAGCTGTTCGGTGCGTGACAGCATCACGCCCTCCCTCGAACGGACCGTGACGGAATCACGCAATGCGTCCCAGTCCGGGAACGTTCCTCCCGGATAACGACGGTCGAGCAGCTGCAGAAACACCCATCCTTCTTTCGTTTCGATCGGCCCGGCAGCATCTGCGATGCGCAGTCCGAAAGCGGTGCGGCCGATCACACCGCGCCGGTTGACTGCAAACCATTCACTCTTGCCCAGCGTTTCCGCCGCACCTTCGCGTTGAGAATATCGAACGGCCAGACCCTCCAACTTCGCCCCGGTATCGAAGGCCTCTCGCACCTGAACCATGATCTCGGGGTTGGCATGCAGCACCTCGATTATCCGAACCTCAACAGGCGGTCCGAACAGATCGGGTCTGCCGGTGTAGAACGCCCAGAGGCTGTCGTCGTTTGCGATATACTGCTCCCACAGCACTTCAGGAACGGTTTCCGCCAGTCCGTTCGCCGCCCACATCGCCACTGATTGACGGACATCATCCGACTGGTCCAGACGCTGTTCATATCCATGCTGTGTGATGAGAAATCGATCGAGCATGTCACGGACGCGACCGCGATACAGGTCGGGGAAGCGTGGCAGTTCTTCGGCGTGCAGCCGTAGATCAAACGTCTGCAGCCGGTCGAGAGCATCCCCGATGGTGAGGATTCGGTCACCGATTCGGGCAAAAGCGGAATCGAGATTCATCGACCACATTCGACGGAGGGACTCGAAGACATCCGCCGGTGCCTGGAGCATGTCCAACCCTTCTCGCGCCTGCCTGCGATACTCATTCAGCAACCGGTCTCCGAGCGTTCCATACGGCTCACGTTCA
>PKTF01000171.1 GCA_002869275.1 Ignavibacteria bacterium
ATCCACCTTTATCAGGGAAAGCGCGGGAATGTAATCCCACTCGAGCTGCTGGTAGGTGCTGTCTCCGGCCGCGACGAAACCGCCGTCGGGTGTCTGGTCTACGGAAAACAGGCTGCGACCGAAGCGCAAGCCCCACTCCCGGTTTCCACGGCTGTCGAGTTTGAGCAGGTTTTCCTCGCCTCTTCCTGCCAGAATATATCCTCCGTCAATGGTCTGACGGATGGCGTTGGCCGAAGAGACGATCGATCCCTTTAAAATACGGGTCCACAGCGAATCACCGTCCGCATCGAACTTGGCGATCCATATCGAAGGATAGTCTGTTCCGTACGGAATCATCGCTCCCGCGACGATGAATCCTCCGTCCGTCGTCTTGTCTACTGAAAGCGCACCGTCGCGCTTCTCGGCTTCACCGAATGTTTTCTCCCACCGGGTGATACCGAGACTATCGAGGTTGATGATCCATGCATCAGCATTGCGCCGACTTCCGTTGCCAAATGAATCCGTCTGCCCGACGATGATATATCCGCCATCCGCTGTTTGCTGGATACAGGCGGCGTAGTCGTTCTCAACGCCGCCAAGCGTCCTGACGAACATCGTCGTGTCGGAGGGCAGGGCGAACAGAAGCATCAGCATGAGTGCGAGTCCGATTGCATTCATGTTTTCACACCTCCTTCGGATAGGCCGTCCGAGGCCTTCCGTATCTATGAAGCATCCTGTTGTGTTTCTTTTACGGATATATTGCACTTGAGTTTCGCATTTACCATCCTCGCGGACCTCTGGCGAACGGTGCATATCGATACTGGCTCATATGAGCCAATCAGGCCATCTGTTTGACCGCAATTTACATACATCACGGCGAGATGATTTGTACAACCAGGTTCGGTGGTCCGACGGGGTTCTCTCATGAAAAAAGGATCAGGATTTGTGATCCCTTTTGTATTTTCGCTTCCCCGCGCGAGTGCGGTGCGCATCCATTCAGGATTATCAGAGTCCGAATTCCGCGTCGCAATAAAGTTGCAAGACAGGGTCGGATTCGGGCGTCCTGTACAGAATGACGGCTTCGGTAAGTCCTATAAAAACAGGCCCGGTCGGGTTAGGACGGGGCCTGTCGGTAAGGGTGCGGAGAGACTGGGATTCGAACCCAGGGTACCCCGAAGGGTACAACGGTTTTCGAGACCGCCCCGTTCAACCACTCCGGCATCTCTCCGGTATGTCTTCCCTCCTCCACTCCTGCAGTCACCGCAGATTACCACGCCGCAGCCCGAAGCCGGTTAGTTCCGACGAAGCCGAACGACATCCGCGTAAAAGACCTAGCGCTCAAGTTGAAACTGACCGGCGCATCTACAAATATAGATTGCGTGGTTCAGATATCAAAGAGTGGCGAATGAATTCGTATGCACTAAACAAAAAAACCGTACCGCGAATATTCACGGTACGGTTCCAGATTCTGTCACAGACAGTAAACAAACAGACTATCCCCTGTCTTCCTCCGGCTCGTCATTGAAGCTTGAGAGGATGCCGTTCATGACGGTCTGATCAGACTTGAGAGATGCGAGTTTTTCGGCGAGCATGTCGGCATGCCCCTGCTCCATCTCCGCCATCGTCAGCAGGAAATCGCGTACATCGGTTGCCTGTGCCAGTTCCGCAGCCTCAAGATAAAAACGCTTTGCGTCTTCTTCCTTGTCGATGGCATCTTGAAGGATATCAACCAGTGCCGTGTATTCGGGGATAACCCTTTTCATCCTGTCTCCGCTTCTTGGAATGACTGTGTTACTTGGAATCGAGCATCAGGGTTTCGCTCTTGCCCTCGGGCTGGCGCAGCGTGGGCGACTGCGCGGCGCGAACGACGCCGAATACCTGGATGATGCCGTCGTTCTTTCCTGTCTTCAGGCGCACGGCGCCGTTGACCTGTCCTTTGAACTCGGGGGTGACATGCACCGTCACGTCCTGACTCTCACCCGGCTGCAGCTTGAAGCCGTCCGGAGTCACGCGCGCAGCGTTGAGCGGAATAGCAATGGTGCGCCCAGTGCCGCTCGTATCGGCATACGTCGTCATGCTGAGAGAGACATTCTCGATGTTGAGTTCACCATCCGATACATTCTTCACCGATACCGTGCCTTTGATCGGCTTGCCGGCCTCTGCACCCAGGAGCTGAATGTACTGCGGGTGGACTTCGAAATCGGTCTTGATCTTGGCGGAAATGCGAATCACGGTGTGTGGCTTGTCGTTGCCCTTGAGGTAAATGCTTACCGACTTGGTCGACTTGCCGCGGGATCCGCGCGGCGGCGTGAATTTCACGTTGATCTTTGCTTCGCCGCCCGGCGGCACGACTTTCTCACTGATCACAGCCGCCGTACAGCCGCAACTCGCCCGGGCCTGACTGATCTCCACGGTTTCCGTGCAATTATTCTTGAAAACAAATGTATGTTCAACCGTCTCGCTCGGATCGATCTCACCAAAGTAGTATTCAGTGGTCCCCTCCATGGTGAAACAGCTCTGCACATCCGTGGTCGTCTGCGCCGTTGCCGACATCGCGAACATCACGATGGACAACGCAGTAACTACTGACGCTTTCACGATTTTCATTCTATCTACCTCCGTTGAATGCATTGATCGGTAAAAATAACACTTCCTTGTTTCGGGAACAATGCCGCTGTGCATCGCCGCCGACGAAACTTGCCCTGTCTTCGGCAACGCAAAGTGCGGCCTCATGGCGCGCGCGTGCGCAGCACCACGCCGCTGACAGGAATACGCAGTTCTCCATCCGGGATCGGAACACGAATGGTTCCGTTGATCTGCCCTTTCTCTGTCGGACGCAATTGCATGTACAGTCGCGTACTGTCGTCGGGCATCAGCTGTTCGGCTTCAAGATGCAGGTCGAATGCAGTGAACGGACGTGACTGCACCTGGTCGATGTGATAACGGTTCCCTGCCGTTGTATCGACGTATGCCAGCAGCGAAGCAGAAAGACTCTGCAGCCGTACAGGCTTGTCTGTGTTCGACGACAGGGTCAGCTGTAACCTGACGGTGTCACCGACCACAGCGGTAAAACGCAGCATGCCGGGTGAGTAAATCACGTCTCCCACCACGGAACCCCGGATACGGAGTACCGCGAAAGTCGTCGTGCCGCTTTCTTCATGAAGATCCATACTCACGGATTTGGCAATCTGTCCCATCATCCCTGGTGCGGCATGAAAGCGCACCTCCACCACGGCGCTGTCTCCCGGTGCGAGCGTGGAGTTGCTGAGCATGGTTGCCGTACAGCCGCAGCTGGGACGCGGTTGTCCGAGATGGGCGGTGACGGGGCCGTCGTTGTATACCGTGAATGTCAATGTCCGACGTTCGAGCGGACGCATCGTCCCGAAGCTTTTCTCCAGCGCGTCCATGCGCAACTGCTGAGCGCTCAGACCCGTGGAGAACAGCAGAAAAATCACTATGTGGCGAATAAATAAACGCATGAAGGAATAACACGTAAAGGTGCCACTTGTTACGATAACATGTGACTCTCTATTCAAGTACGTTAATGCACCGGATGTTCCCGATCAATGAACTCTTTTTCACCCCTGAACGGGCAGAAGGCGAAGCCACGGCTCCGCCTTCTGTCTCGAGGCGATACGAAGGCATCGGATCAGGCGACGGGAACCGCGGCTTCAGCCAGTTCCTGTCCGCGCTGCAGTGCCTGCTCGTTGAGCGGAATCAGGTGATGATGCCTCTCGGGAAGCACCTGCTTGAGGGCCTTGAGTACTGTTTCAATCTTGACAGTGCTCCGCTTCGCGATGAACGCGCCGAGAACGATCATGTTCATGGTCTTCGTGTTCTTCAGCTTGACGGCTTCCTCACTGGCGGGAATCGGCACGAGATCGATATCGGTCCGTTTCGGCGGATCGATGATATTCGTGCTGTCATAAATCAGTGTGCCGCCCGGCTTCACCGCTCCCTCGAACTTGTCGAGTGAAGGCTGATTAAGTGCCACAACAGTGTCAAAGGTACCGATGATCGGACTGCTGATGGCTGAGGAGCTCACTGTCACGATGCAATTGGCTGTGCCGCCGCGCATTTCAGGTCCGTACGATGGCATCCAGCATACTTCACGCTCTTCGATCATTCCGGAGTATGCAAGCACCTGTCCCATCGACAAGACGCCCTGGCCTCCGAATCCGGCGAAAATTACTTCTTCAACCATTCTCTAATTCCTCCTTCGACGGTACTTTCATATCTCCGAGCGGATAGAACGGAAGCATGTTCTCTTCCAGCCACTTGTTGGATTCCACCGGCTTCATGCCCCAGTTTGTCGGACAATTGGAGACGATCTCCACAAAGCAGGTGCCCTTGTTGAGCGTCTGCCACTTCAACCCGTTGAGCAGGGCTTTCTTCGCCTTACGCACGTTCGCGGGGGTATTGACAGCCTGGCGGGTCACGAAAAATGCGCCCGGGAGCTGCGCCAGCAGTTCCGTGATCTTGAGGGGATTGCCCATGACCGGGACTTCACGTCCGTACGGCGTGGTAGACGTCTTTTGCGTCACAAGGGTCGTTGGCGCCATCTGGCCGCCGGTCATGCCGTAAATCGCATTGTTGATGAAAACGATCAGCACGTTCTCACCACGGTTTACCGTGTGGAGGGTTTCTGCCGTACCAATAGCCGCGAGGTCACCGTCGCCCTGATAGGTGAAAACAATCTTGTCGGGATTGGTGCGCTTGATGCCGGTGGCGACTGCCGTTGCACGGCCATGCGCGGCTTCCTGCATATCCACATTCATATAGTGGTAAGCGAAGACCGAGCAGCCGACCGGCGCCACGCCAACGGTTTTCTCCTGGAGTCCGAGTTCCTCGACCGCTTCCATGAGGATGCGATGCGCAACACCGTGTCCGCAACCGGGACAGTAGTGCATGCGCGTGTCGAGCAACGCGGCAGGACGTTCGCATACGATGTCCATCTCGTCGTAGTGATGTTCGATTTCCTGCATTGTATGCTCCTGTTATAACTCTGAATACATCTTTTTGATCACGTCGGCGACTTCCTCGGGGGACGGAATGATACCGCCCATGCGGCCGTAATGTCCGACCGGGCAGCGGCCGTTCACCGCGAGCCGGACGTCTTCGACCATCTGGCCGGCGTTGAGCTCGAGTGACAGGAAACCCTTGACATGCTCAGCCGCTTTCGAGACGGTTGCATATGGGTATGGCCAGAGTGAAATCGGTCGGATCAAACCGACCTTCATGCCCTCGTCGCGCAGAAGTTCCATGACCTTGCTTCCGATACGCGCGGAGAGACCGTAGGCGACGATCACAAAGTCCGCATCATCGGTCTGCAGTTCCTCGACCCGGGTGATCTCACTCTCGATCAGTTTATACTTTTGCTGAAGACGCAGGTTGACCTGCTCCATCTCTTCCGGTTTGATGAAAAGAGAGGTGATCACGTTGCGTTCGCGGTCCTTCGTTTTTCCGACTGTCGCCCAGTCAGGCACGGGACGCGTTCCGCGCGGCTGCTGCTCGCGCAGTTCGACCTTCTCCATCATCTGACCGAGTGCGCCGTCGGCGAGTATGAGCACCGGATTGCGGTACTTCTCTGCCATCTCCCAGCCCTCGAGAACGAAATCAGCCATTTCCTGCACGGTGGCAGGTGCGAGAACGATCAGTCGATAATCGCCATGACCACCTCCCTTGACAGACTGAAAATAGTCTCCCTGCGAAGGCTGAATCGTGCCAAGTCCGGGACCGCCGCGGTTGATATTCACCAGCAGACACGGCAATTCGGCGCCGGCGATGTAGGAAATCCCTTCCTGCATCAGGCTGATACCGGGGCTCGACGACGTGGTCATGACACGCGCGCCCGTACCTGCGGCACCGTAGACCATGTTGATCGAGGCGATTTCGCTCTCCGCCTGCAAGACCGTACACTGCGTGCGGTTGTAGGCCTCGCGCGTCAGATATTCCAGAATTTCTGATTGTGGTGTAATCGGATAGCCGAAGTAGCCATCCATTCCGGCCCGAATCGCCGCTTCAGCCAACGCTTCGTTGCCCTTCATGAGTCGTAATTCACCCATACGGTAAACTCCTTTGGTCGGATATGCTCAGTAATGAAAAACAGTCGAAATTGCGGGAGTACGCGGTCAATTCCCTTCTTCCGCGCCAACCTGGATCTTGATATCGCCGGTCACATTGCGTACTTCCGCCACGGGTGTTTTTTTCTTGGATTTGCGGTCCTCACGATACACCGTGATGACGGCGTCGGGACACACAAGAGAACAGCTCGTGCAGCCTGTGCACACGTCTTCGATCAAAACAGCGTAGTGGTACCCCTGTTTGTTGATCTCACTTGAGAGGGCGACTGCATCCTGCGGACAGGCGACGACGCAGAGTTCGCATCCCTTGCATTTCTCTACGTCGATAGAAATATCACCGCGGATCTTAGCCATACGTACACTCCTGGTTTTTACTGTTTGTTGCGCTATCGAAATAGGTTCCGGCTGCGGGCGCAGCAGGAAGCATTTGAGTTTTCCTGAATTGGATGGGGAATGTGGCGGATGCCATAGGTGCTTTATTTTACTTAACTTCGACGGGCTTGTACTGCGAGGAGTCAGGCCGGGATTAAAGACAAATGTACTCGAAATCTTGCTGAGAAACAAACACACGACGCACGCGGACGAGGTCTGAAAACTGCCGTGCGGGACGCTATTTCGCCGATCGCGCGGCCATTGATGTGGCCGGCCCCCCCGCAGCGATTTTCTGTCCTCCGCTCCGGTGATCAAACGCGTTTACCGTTGCCCGTTCACCAGCCGAGGATGTAAGCAAACATGAGCGGCGCGACGATTGAAGCGTCTGATTCGATGACATATTTCGGCGTATCCACCCCGAGTTTTCCCCAGGTGATTTTCTCATTCGGCACTGCGCCGGAATAGGATCCGTAACTCGTCGTCGAGTCACTGATCTGACAGAAATACGCCCAGAGCGGCACATTCGTGCGCTGAAGGTCCTGATGAAGCATGGGCACGACGCAGATGGGGAAATCCCCCGCGATGCCCCCACCGATCTGGAAGAAGCCCAGCGGACGATCCTTCGTAAACTCGGTATACCACCGTGCGAGTTCGATCATATACTCAATTCCACTGCGCACCGTGTGCACGTTGTTGAGCTCTCCCATGATGTTGTGCGCCGCGTAAATATTGCCGAGAGTGGAATCTTCCCAGCCTGGTACGAATATCGGCAGGTTCTTTTCCGCAGCGGCGACCATCCAACTGTTCGACGGATCAATCATGTAGTATTCCTTGAGCCGATCTTCGCGCAGCAGGCGATAGAAATACTCATGGGGGAAATAGGCCTCTCCCTTGCTGTCGGCGTCAAGCCACAGATCGACCATGGCCCTTTCCAGCCGCCGCATCGCCTCCTCCTCCGGAATACAGGTATCGGTCACGCGGTTCATATGCCGGTCGAGCAGTGCCAGCTCCATCTCGGGTGTGAGATCGCGGTAATGCGGCACGCGTTCATAAAAATCATGCGCGACAAGATTGAACACGTCCTCCTCGAGATTCGCACCCGTGCAGGTGATTGCATGCACCTTGTCCTGCCGGATCATCTCGGCAAGCGACAGACCGAGTTCGGCCGTGCTCATCGCCCCTGCGAGGGTCACGAACATGCCGCCTCCATCGTCTAGAAGTACCTGGTACCCTTTCGCGGCATCCACAAGTGCCGCCGCATTGAAGTGACGGTAATGATGTGTGATGAATTCGGTGATACTCTTGTGGCTCATGGCGCTGGCCCTGCTGATGATTGCACAATTCGTTTCAGAATAATGGGTGGACGATTGAATGTCAACTCTCGTCCCTCGAGAAGGCGCTCAGCCGACAGCTGCTGCATAGGTGCGGTCAGGAGGTGACGGCGCGTGGTCATGTCGTGAACATGTGCAGTAGATCGTGAACGCGGGTGGTCAGGAGGTGAATGCACGGAGCATGTTGAACACAAGGATCACCGAACGAAAACTCCAGGCGTAGGTGCGGATCCAGTTGGTCCAGAGCAAACGACGGTATGCACGCACATCGAAGGCACGGGAGAGCTTGCGGTGCTGCGGCATCTGCAGAAAAAAGGTGGACATCCAGATGATGAGCAGGAGAACGCCACCGAGTTCGGAGGAATCATCGGTGATCCAGCGTGTGGAATACAGGACGCCGAAGATCACCGCGGCCGCCTCGACAAGCATCAGTGGCGCGACGATGAATCCCGTGAGGATGGTATGGGTCTGTTCGTAGCGGAGAAAGCGGTTCTTCCCCACCTTGCGCATAAGCGGGTAATGCACGATCTGGATGAACCAGATGATACCGGTCAGCGTGAACGTACAGAATACCTGCAGTATGAAAAACACGTCGTCTACTTTCCAGTCCGCTTCCATCCTGCACTCCTCAGACCAGCTGACGCATGACTGCCAGCGCCGCCTGCATACCCGAACGGGCAGCGCCTTCCACACCGTTTACCCCGAATCCATCGCCCGCTACGATCAGTGGTCTGTCGCTGTCGATGACAAGCATGGGAGCGTGATGCGGCTGCACCACCTGGCTGTATCGCCACCTGTGCAGCTGCGCTTCGCGAATGGATGTACCGACCACTGTTTCAGTTTCTTCCTTCATCGATGCGAGAATCTCGTCCTCCGTGTCGTCAAAGTGCTTTCGGCTGAAATCCCCCATTGCATGCACCGTCAGTGCGGGCACAGGCGAAACGCCCTTCGTGGCGTTGTCCATGATTCGGCGGAGGTTGCCCCGCTCGAACTCCAGCACCCCGCCATCAGGCAGATCCGGAGCGCCTTCACAGACTCCAAGCATGGTGAGGCAGGGCTCATACTCGATATTCTCGAGAACCTCACGCTGTTCGCCGGATAACTCGATTCCGATCGAGTCGATCAGCGCGAGTGACTGAGGGACCGGGGCTGTCAAAATCACGCTACGCGCGATATACCTGCTGCCGCTATCCGTCGTCAGCGCCCATGAATCCTCCTCCCTGCTGAGCGTAGATGCGCGTTCGCTGGTCCTTACGTCGATATCGCCGGCAAGTTGCTTCGGGATCGCCGTCATCACCGGAGATCCGCAGTACCGCGATGCCGACAGAAATCGCGGATCCATCTCGAAGGAACGGACGCGAAACCATTCCCTCGCGATGCCATCGTCGAGCCATTCGGCGATACGTGTCTGAAACCAGGGACTGGAGGGTGCGAAATACTGCGTGCCGTGATCAAACACACCACCAGCGAAGCGCCTGGTCGCCATGCGTCCGCCGACTCCTCGGCTTTTATCAAGTATGATGACCTCTACGCCTTTGCGACGCAGTTCGCGAGCCGCCATCAGGCCTGCGATGCCGGCTCCAACGACCAGACAGGTCACCTCTTCCGTAACAGGATGTTCGTCGTTCATTCTTCAGAATATTGGTCACAAAGATTATCCGGTATGTTAGTAAATCCCGCAGTTGCGCACAACCGTCAATCACCGGCCCGTCATCGCGTACCTGATACCGCGGTTACATTCAGGCTCGGGAGGCATCGTTTGAGCTGCTTTGAGTCCGGGAGAATCATTCGCCGAGCGGAGGAAAGTAGGGGACAAATTACTATATTTCGGTTGCTACTCTGCTCTGGTCCGCGCACGGGGTACCCTGTTTCCTGATCCACGTAAACTGATTCGGATGTCTGCCGTCTCACTCTTCCTGAAGATCATGGGTTTCGCATATACGTATCGATGGCACTTCTGGTGCACTGTGCTCGCGTTCATCGCATTGAACGTGCTTCCCGTTTTCGCACAGGATACAAGGCTTCAGAATCCCGAGACACGTGAGGTCAGCGTGCTGTCCGTCAGGGGGGAATCCATTCTCGTCGATGGTATTCTGGACGAAGCATGCTGGCAGAAGGCCGTCGCAACCGGCGATTTCCTGCAGCGCGAACCGGTTGAAGGAGCACCCGCGACACTCAAAACCGAGGTACGCTTCTGTTTCGATGACGAGGCACTCTATATCGGCGCCACCATGTATGTGGACGATCCCGCCGAAATCATTTCAACACTGAGCAGACGCGACAATGCAGGGAATTCCGAGCGGATCATCTTCTCGATGGATACCTACCACGACAACCGCACAGCCTATTCGTACGGTGTTACGGCTGACGGTGTACGTTTCGAATATTACCACTCTGAAGACAGTGAGCATTCGCGTGACTATTCCTATGATCCGGTCTGGGAAGCGCGTGTGAAGCAGACAGACCGTTTCTGGTCGGCGGAGATGCGCATTCCCCTTTCACAGCTGCGATTCAACGAGGCATCATCGCAGCTATGGGGCCTGAACATGAACCGTTTCATTCCGTCGAGAAATGAAGATGTCTACTGGGTACTCATTCCCAAAAATGTGTCTGGCTGGTCTTCGCGCTTCGGCCACATGGTCGGCATCGAAGGGATTTCTCCGAGTTCGCGGATCGAACTGACCCCGTATGTCGCTGCCGACCTGACTACCAGGCATGTCGAGGACAATCAGAATCCCTTCGATAAACAGACGGACTGGGGAAGCAACACCGGCATCGACCTGAAAATGGGACTTGGCCCAAATCTCACTCTCGACGCGACGATCAATCCAGACTTCGGACAGGTAGAAGCGGATCCCGCGGAAGTGAACCTCTCGGCGTATGAGTCGTTTTACAGCGAGCGGCGACCGTTCTTCATCGAAGGAAGCCAACTTCTCCGTGGTCGCGGGCCGGACTACTTCTATTCCCGACGTATCGGGGCGCCTCCACAGCTCTCGTCAAGTGCGCAGTATTCCGACAATCCGGGCAAGACCTCGATCATCGGAGCGGCAAAGCTGAGTGGACGCCTGTCTTCGGGCCTTTCGATCGGTGCCCTGGGCGCCATGACCGAACGTGAATTTGTCGAGACCTATGATCCCACCACCAATACCTATGGTGAAGAAGAGATCGCTCCCCTATCCGGAATTGGGGTAATCCGCCTGCAGCAGGAAATCGACGACGAGGCTTCAACCGTCGGAGTCATCCTCACCGGAGTTGAGCGTGATCTGCGCACGAGAAGCGCGGAAGATCTCCTCACGCGCCGCGCTGTGAGCGGGGGCGTGGATTGGAATCTTCGCTTCGATCACGGAGGCTACGAACTCGAGGGTTTTGCCGGATACAGCGATATCAGCGGCACCCGGGAGGCAATTTCCAGGGTACAGCAGCGTAGCACGCATTACTATCAGCGGCCTGATGCAGACCATGTAACCTTCGATCCTGAACGCACCTCCCTCAGCGGCTATGCCGCCTCCCTGAGTTTCGACAAGAACAGCGGTGAGCACTGGCTGTGGGGCTTGGGTGGATCTGCAGAGTCACCCGGCTTCGAAATCAACGATGCAGGTCGCCTGCATGCCGCCGATGATATCGATTCATGGGTCGACCTCGAGTACCGTGAAAACACACCCGGAACGCTGTTTCACAGTTATCGTTTTGAACTGCAGCTGGCAAACGGATGGAATTTCGATGGCATACGACAGTACACAAATCTGGGCTTGTCCGTACATCCAACATTCACGAATTTCTGGAGAGCCGCCGTCTATTTCGACTACGGACTGGATGCGCTGGCGGACCACATGACACGAGGCGGCCCGTTGATGAATACAGGCGCGGGATGGAATCTCTACGGCACGTTAAGCAACAATTATTCGAGCGATACCCGGTGGAGCGTCTATGCGTCGACATTCCGTACCGAACTCGACGCCTGGAATTACAGTGTCGGGGGCAGCTTTTCCGTTCGAACCAGCGGCAGGTGGGACATATCGATCGAACCCGGATACACCCGCAGCGTGAGCACCCGTCAGTACCTGATGAGTACCGACAACGGACCCGAAGCAACCTTCGGCAGACGTTACCTGTTCTCCACGATCGACCAGGCCACGCTCTTCGCGAGACTGCGGATCAATTATGCGTTCTCCCCTGACCTGACGCTTGAAGTATACGCCGAGCCTTTTGCGGCGAGCGGGAACTATCTCGGTTTCGGGCTCCTGCCTGCCGCGCGCGATACCTATCTGATGATCTATGGTTCGGACCCCGGCACCAGCCTGGCATATGACGAAAGTACGGGCATGTACACAGCGACGGATGCGGGTGGCAGCGTCGCCTTTCCGAATCCTGATTTCAACGTCCTATCCTATCGCAGCAATGTCGTGCTGCGGTGGGAATGGGTTCGCGGAAGCACGCTCTTTCTGGTCTGGCAGCAGAACCGTTCGAACTACGAGGCACGAGGCGCCATCATTAATCCGCTGGACCTGTTCGAATCGTTTAACAGTCCCGGGGCAAACTTCATCGCCTTGAAAATCACCTACTGGATACCGCTCACCTGATTCGGACTTCGTCTATTTATCCTCGACCAGGATTTCCATCGATGGTGGTTCGGCGTTGATGATCACCACCGTGTAGTTCATGTCGTTCTCGGTGCGAAAAGTCGCCGTCGGAGCAACAGATTCCGAAGAAATGCTGGCCGTGGCGGTCCATTCCCCTTCCTGGACGTCGTGAAATACGGTCGTTGTTCCACCCGCAACATCATTGATGTTCTTCGTGCTGCCCACCGAGGGTTTCAGCTGTACATTTGCCTTTTTGTCCAGATCGTTGCGCACGCGGATGCTCGGATCTTCTTCCGAGCACGCCATGAAGAGCACGGACAGAAGCAGGACGACGCTCAGATAGTTCAGATATTTCATCTCTAATTCCTCCAGGACAAACACAGTTCTACATACAGTGGTATTCTTGTCAGACTGCCTGATAATAGCAGTCCGCGCTCCGAAATGCAATGCTCAAGGGTATTCACTATATTCCCGAGGGAGCTGACTCATCCCGGGATCCCCTCTCCACTACAACACCTGACGGGCACACATGGACGATCAACGTACGCAGAAGAAATCCAGTCCCTTACGAGAACTCATCGAACCATTCATCCACATCGCGAAAGCGCCGCGAGCTCTGTGGGGAGTGAATCTGACGTACCTCATCGAAGGGATGTGCTATTTCGGTATCCTGACACTGCTCGCGATCTACTTCAACAAGTCGGTTGAACTCACCGACGCGCAGGCAGGATGGATCGTGGGTGCTTTCACCGGCGGAATCACACTTGCGATGTTCTTCTTCGGCGAACTCGCGGACCGCTGGGGCGTACGCGTGGCTCTCGGACTCGCACTTGCGCTGATGTTCTTCGGACGCATTCTTCTCTCGGGAGGAGTGCTGCTCGGCGGCGGCGGCATGTGGTCTCCGGTATACATGGCCTCGATCGGCGGTCTTTTCCTCGTCGTCCTCGGGTATGGCATGTATCAGCCTGCCGCCTACACGGCGGTGAAGCAATTCACCACGAAGAAAACCGCTGCGATGGGGTACGCGGCACTCTATGCTCTGATGAATCTTGGCGGATTCCTGCCCGGTATCATTTCACCTCCCATCCGACAGGCATTCGGCATCTCTGGGATCTACTGGGTGTACACTGCTCTGACGGCCGTCAGCGTCGTCCTGATCCTGGGCATCCTCTCGAAAAAAACAGTTGAAAGAGCGATCCGCAGCGCCCGGCTGGAACAAACGGGTTCTGAAGAAGCCGCAGAAGTGAAAGTGAGGAAACCGTTCAACCTCACTACCTGGATCAAGGAGCACCCTCTCCGGGATGTGAAATTCAGCTTCTTCATTTTTATTCTGATTCCCGTGCAGACGCTGTTCGCCCATCAATGGTTGACGCTGCCGCAGTACGTCGACCGGGCGTTTCCGGGCTTCGTCAGCGACAATATGGAGTTCTTCGTCAACCTCAATCCCCTCCTGATCTTTGTACTCACTCCGCTGGCGGCGGCACTGACGAGCAAGGTGGATGTCTACAAAATGATGATTATCGGCACCCTGGTCATGGCCGTGCCAACGTTTTTCCTGGCCATTGGTCCCAACGTCGTTCTGCTTTTCGCCTATATTCTGCTCATGTCCGCCGGCGAGGCCATGTGGCAGCCACGCTTCCTGCAATTGGCAGCTGAACTCGCTCCGGAAGGAAAAACCGGGCAGTACATGGGTATCGCACAGTTTCCCTGGTTCCTGACGAAGCTGCTGACCAGCCTCTATTCCGGCCACATGCTGGCGAATTACGTCCCTGAAGCCGGTCCCCGGAACTCGGAAATGCTCTGGCTACTCTATGGCATCATCGCCATGATCACACCGATCTCCCTCTTCCTCTCGAGGAAATGGATGGCCGGGAAATTGAAAACCAGTGCGGTCGGAGGGTGACCACGTTCGATAAACACCTAATGTGGACAACTTTCACAATCGAGCGTTACGCATTACACTACAACATGTTACAGATATTATATCAAGTTGATACTTAAGTATTCCACAGGCTATCCACAGCGAAATCGTATCGTGTCCGCCTGGCTTCCTCTTTTACCGGCACTGATACGCAATAACGGGACATCACACATGCATGTGCTACGATTTACACAGAAAATGATGCAGTTTCTGCCTAATAACACCATCAACAGGCGCTTTTCTGAAGCATTGTTGCTGCTGGTGGCTGGAGTTCTCATCTGGACTCCGCTATCTGCACAGAGCACACTGCTTCAGCGGCAGCTGGCGGGTTCTGCGTTTCTCGACAATGCCTCGTATGACATGCTGCTGCGGCTGAGCGATGAAGCGGGGGGACGATGGATTGGTTCGGCTCAGAACGAGCAGGGCTTGGAGATCCTTCAGGAGGAGTTGCGGAAACACGGACTCAAGCCACGGCTGGAACGATTCAGTGTTCCCGGCTGGATTCGAGGCAATGATGAAGTGCGCATGATCGCACCATCGAGTCGTGTATTCCGTGCGGTTGCCCTCGGGTATGTACAGAAGACGCCCGCTTTCGAGGCTGATCTGGTATGGGCAAACCGTGGGTATTCGGAAGATTTCGATACCGTGGATGTCCAGGGCAAGGTCGTGCTGGTGACACAGGAGAAGCTTGGCGGGCATCCGGCCATCCTGCGTGCGGAGGTCATCCAGCATGCGCGCGATGCCGGAGCGAGGGCCGTATTGTTCATCAACGATAAAAAGGGTCGGATGCTGATGTGCGGCATGAGCAACTTCGGCGGACACCCCGCTCCCGTTCCGGCCTTCAGCCTGACCTGGGAAGAGGGCAAGCGGCTGCAGCGGTTGCTGCAGCGTGAGGTACCGGTACGAATGCGCATCACCACCGAATCATACTGCACCGAAGTCGAAAGCGCGAATGTCGTTTGCACCCTGCCCGGGAAATCGGCGGAAACAATTGTCGTCGGAGCGCACTACGATTCGTGGGACATCGGTCAGGGCAGTATTGACAATGGACTTGGAACGGCAATCCTCTTCGATGTAGCCCGCCTTTTGCAGAATATCGCTCCCGACAATCCGCGTACGATAGAGCTTGTATGGTTCAACGGGGAGGAAATGGGACTCTGGGGTTCACGCAAATACGTGGAGATGCACGCCAACGACGACATCGTCGCGATGGTCAATATGGATATGACAGGTTCGCCCCGCGGCTTCAGCGCCATGGGAAATGATCATGTCCTACCCCTGCTCAACGAACTCGCCTCCTCCCTTCGCGGATTCGATATGAGTCGAGGTGTGATCAACCGAGCCTGGACCAACAGCGACCACCAGCCCTTCATGCTCGCAGGCATCCCCACCATCACTCCCCTCGGACACCTGGACAAGCACATGGTCGAAACATATCATGATTTCGGAGATACTTTCGACCTGGTCAACCGAAAATACCTTTCGGAGGCAGCAGCCGTGGTCTCGATCCTGACCGTTGAGCTGGCCAACCGGACAACCATTCCCCTGGTCCGGAGATCGCCAGCAGAGACCATGGAATTCCTCAGGGGACAGAACCTTGAGGACAGACTCAAGAAACAGGGTGAATGGGAGTTTGAAGAATAATCCTTGATCCTGTGTGGGCCTGGGGGAAGAGGTTTGCTGCTGATTTGTGATGCTGTGTGTAGGCCGATCCAACGGATCGGCCTCACAATATCTGGCCCGGTGCTCTGCAGTTG
The DNA here is from genome assembly GCA_002869275.1 of Ignavibacteria bacterium. Taxonomy (GTDB): domain Bacteria; phylum Bacteroidota; class Ignavibacteria; order SZUA-365; family SZUA-365; genus BM516. The sequence goes on from PKTF01000171.1 coordinate 16,024, forward strand.
CCAGGCACACGAACCAACGGTTCGTGTGCCGGATTGAGGCAGCCGGTCAGTAGCTGTGCTGTGGGGCCGAACCGCTGGTTCGGCCCACACAAATTCCAAAGATCACACTGCCCACACAAAAATCAGATATCCCACAGACAGATCAACACCAGATATCCCACTGCCCACACAAATTCCAGATATCCCACTCTCCACACAACCCCCCTCCCCAATTCAAGCAGATCTATCCACCCAATACAGTATTCAAGCTCTGGTTCTTAACTGTATATACATTGTGTATACTTTTTTAGTTCTTCGGCTGATTCTTGTGTGCATATCACTGACCTTTTCTGTGCTTCCTACCAAAATGGGCTGGATTCTTCCTGATATACTCCCGGATTTTCCTCAGTTCATATGCTGTCCTGATGATCCTGTCATGGTAGTTGTCCTGCCAGATCTTGTCTGTTGAGTGGCCTGGAATCCTTCTAATCCGTTTTGTCACCCTGGATTTTAACTGGCTCAGAATCGCACCGAGGGATCCTGATCGGTTAACGAACTCTCCTACTCGAGTTAGATCATGGCCGTCACTCCTGATTGCCAAAATCCCATGAAAATGATCTGGCATGATCGCACAATCCTCTGCCCGTACATTCTCCCGTACAAGAGTAACCCGGCACCACTCCTCCAGCAGGATCTCTCCTGCCGGTGTCAGGATTGCCACCCCATCCCGGATATGACTGAAGATGTTCCGGCGTAAATGGGTGTTCATGGTAATGAAATAGTATCCGGATCCTGCATAATCATACCCTTTCAGTCTTCTTGATTGCCCATAATGAAGCATCTGATTCTCCCTATCAGCTGTGAATTGAAGAGAAAAGCTGCAAAATCCAGACAAGGAGAACAATCCATTCTTTAGGTACTGCAATATTCTGTGGGGGCTGTGTGGGGGCTGTGTGGGGGCTGTGTGGGGGCTGTGTGGGCCGATCCAACGGATCGGCCCCACCATATCTGTCCTGGTGAGGTGAAGGTGCCAGGCACACGAACCAGCGGTTCGTGTGCTGGAATACTCCATCTGACCTGATGAGATGCTGTAAGGCCGAACCGCTGGTTCGGCCCACACAGAGCAACCTACTACTGCAACCAACCAACTACCTCCTCCTCAGGCCGAACCGCTGGTTCGGCCCACACACTCAAGACAGAGATGCAGCCTGCACAGTGCCCCCTCTCACACTCAAGACAGAGATGCATCCTGCACAG
>PKTF01000233.1 GCA_002869275.1 Ignavibacteria bacterium
TATTTCGCCGTCACGGCGTATGCGTACAACGAAGATCCTGAAGCGTCGCCGCGTCAGCTCGAATCGACGCCGACGATCCTGACACTTCGTCCGCAGACGACTGATCCCGGCTGGCGCTTCGGCGAACAGGCCGATGAGCATATCCCGGTCAACCACACGTCGGGCAAGTCTGCCGGTTTTGTGGAAGTCGTTACGGTGGATCCGCTGGAGATGACCGGCGACACCTACGAAGTGACGTTCGAGTCGCTCGGACAGGTCGAGACGACCTACGACCACGACCTCGACGGCTTCATCGATGAAACGCTGACCGTGAACGATTATTCGGCATGGTCGCTGCGGAACATCACCGAGGATAAAGTGCTGATCAACAAGAGTGAGTCGATGGAAGGCCTGGATAAGGAGTTTTTCCTGGTCGACGGCTTCAAGATCGGTGTGAGCGGCACCGGGTATTACCGCCAGTTCAACAAGGACGGTTACGACCCCGGCGAGCCGAAAGAAAATCATGACGAAATCCTTCTCATCGAATGGGAAGGCGGTCCGGAAGTTTTCGAGGCGCATGAGAGCACGAAGGGTGAGGGCGGCTACTCCTGGCAGATGGGCTATACCACTTCCGCTCTTGCGAGTCGTCCGGGCCAGTGGGGTTCGACGGTGCGCGGCCATGAGATCAAGAAAGTCGTGGAGATCCGGTTTGATACCTCGAACTGGTCGAAGGGCTACCTGTATCTTCGTGGCGGTTACATGTACGACGGCTACTACGATTCACCGATCACGGTGTGGGACGTGACGGATCCGGATCCGGCGAACCACATGCAGCTTTCGTACGCATGGGTCGAGCAGCGGAACCTTGCGGGGAACAACCGCATGTACAATCCGACCACGGATGTGAACCACCGTGAGATGCTGTTCATTCTCGACGAGCCATACAGCGAGACGCCGAATCCGGCATACTCGAGCAGTTCGTTCTCGATCCAGACCAATGGCGGTGAAATGCCGATCATTTACTGGGGCTGGTATCTGCTGAAGGCGCAGTACGAAGGATTCACAATGGCCTGGCGCAATGGTTCGTTCTACCGGATCACGCCGAAGGTCCCGTTCTCGGATGAGGACAAGTTCGTGTTCACGACGCTTCCGCCGAGCTACAACAAGACGGTTGCTCAGGAAGACATCACGTCGATCAACGTGTTCCCGAATCCGTATTACGGGGCGAACAAGCGCGAGAGCAACAAGTACCAGCGCTTTGTCACGTTTAATCACTTGCCGCCGCGCGCGAAATTCAAGATCTACACGGTTTCCGGAGTTCTGGTATCCTCGTTTGAGAAACCGGACGACGGCACGCAGTACGCGACATGGAATCTGCAGAACGACAACGGCTTGCCGGTTGCGAGCGGACTGTATTACATCCATGTTGAAATGCCCGACCTGGGTGTGGAAAAGATCCTGAAACTCGCCGTGGTCACCGAGACCCAGTTCCTGGATCGGATCTGATCACGTGCGCAGCATCTTGAATTCGAATATGAAAGAGAATGAACGTAATAAAGGAGTAACTCTCATGCGCATCAGTCCCAGATATGTAGCAGTGGTGCTTATCGCAGCACTGTCCCTGATGGCATCCGAGGCCGTTGCCGGCGGTGGCAACAAAGAAGGAACGGCGGCTGCAGACCAGCTGTTGATTCCCGTCGGCGCGCGGGGGATCGCCCTAGGCAGCGCGTACACGGCCGGTATCACCGGTATCGAGGCGATCTACTACAATCCCGCCGGACTCTCGGGTTCCACACACGGTGTCGAAGTCCTGTTCTCGCAGATGAACGGACTGGATAATGACGGCGTCAGTTTTTTTGGCGTCGGCAGCAATTTTGAAGGCTTTGGTCATGTCGGTTTCAGCGTGAAGGCGTTTTCGTTCGGTGACATCCTGATCACCGACGAGCGTCAGCCGGACGGCACGGGCGCGGTGTACTCACCGACGTTCCTGACGCTGGGCGTGACGTACTCGCGCGCGCTGACCGATCGGATCCGTTCGGGCGTGACGATCAACCTGATCTCCGAAGAGCTCGACCGTGTGTCGGCGAGCGGGTTCGCGTTTGATATCGGCGTGCAGTACGCGGGTCTGGCAGGCGTCGAAGGCCTGGAGCTGGGCGTGTCGCTGCGGCACATCGGCGGCAACATGAAGTATGACGGTACGGGCCTTCTGCGTATGGTCAACGAAGTGGATGCGGACCGCGACAACCAGCTGCTGAAGATCGAGTCGGCGGGCTTCCAGCTTCCGACGTCGCTGGAGATCGGCATGGCGTATCGTCGGAGCCTCGACGAGATGCATGACATCGCGTTGATGGGTTCGTTCGAGAACAACAACTTCCTTGCGGACCAGTATCGTCTGGCGCTGGAGTACACGTTCAGCAAGACGCTGTCGCTGCGCGGCTCGTATCCGATCGCGGGTAACGACAAGACGGATCTCGACGGCGGTGCGGGCTATATGTATGGTCCGGCCTTCGGTGTGGGTCTGCAGCAGTGGATGGGCAACGCGAAGCTGTATCTCGACTATGCCTATCGCGTCCGTGAGGTGTTCGACGGTCAGCACGTGTTTACCTTCCGCGTCGGCTTCTAGGAGGACATAGGACGTAGGACTTAGGACCTAGGACCTAGGACTTAAGTCGTAGGCAAGAAGTACGTCAAGAACAACGAAAGCGCATATTTCCTTCGGGAGATATGCGCTTTCTGCATATATCAGTTGCAACGATGATGAACACGGCATACAGCA
>PKTF01000105.1 GCA_002869275.1 Ignavibacteria bacterium
CATCTTTTTCTTGTCCAATCACTGAAAGTGCATCTTCGTTAACCGTATCGGCTGTGACCGTCAATGGCGGCAGTGCATCGTGTTATCATCTTCAAAGCTCAAGGAGGGTCGATGATGAAAACGACGAGAACCATTTTACCGTGCGGCACGATTGTCTCCTTAATGATGCTGTTCGCCATATGCATGGCCGTCGGCTGTGGTGAGCGAAGCATTCATGTGCCGGCACCGCCTGAATCGCTGATCGATCCGGTGGTCGATACGCTGCATGGCGAAGCCATAACCGACAATTATCGATGGCTCGAAAACGGACAAAGCCGCGAAACCAGGGAGTGGATCGAAGCTCAGAACGCATACACCGATAGCGTGCTGCAGCAGATTGCAGGCCGGGAAGAGTTGCATTCCCTCATGAAGAAGCTGATTAAAATCGAACGTGTCTCACGTCCGGTGGAAGTGGAGGGACTGTATTTCTATTCGCGTCAGCGTGCGGACGACGAATTGCCGATGATCTGTGTGCGGAACGGATTGAACGGGCCCGAGCGCGTCCTCGTGGATCCGCATAAAATGAGCAAGGACCATACCACGACCGTTCAGCTCATGGATGTCTCTCATGACGGGAAGCTGATCTGCTACGCGGTGCGCAGCGGTGGGGCGGATGAGGCGCACATTCGCTTCCTTGATGTGGCGACAGGACGAGATCTGCCCGAACTCCTCCCAACCGGCCGCTATATGAGTGTGGAGTTCTCTCCGGATCATGGCGGAGTGTACTACACGCGGTACGGCGTACTCGGTCCCCGTTTGTATTTGCATCGATTGCGAAACGGTGCGGTGGAGGACAGGGAAATTTTTGGCGGAGGCCTGGGCCCGGAAAAGATCATGTGGGCGGACCTTTCAGAAGACGGAAGGTGGCTGCTCGTCTCCGTCTCTGATGGTTCGGCGGGAACTGTGGCGCTGCATCTGGCGGATTTGTCGCGGGGACCGCAGTTCCAGACAATCGTTGATGACGGGGAGACACGCAACTACGGAATGTTTGCCGGTGACGACCTCGTCATCATGACGAATCGCAACGCACCCCGCTGGCGCGTCATGAAAACTGCATGCCTGCAGCCTGACTCCGAACACTGGCTGGAGATCATTGCTGAACAGCCCGACGCCGCAATCGAACTCGTCGACGCAATCGGCGGACACCTGTTCGTCGGCACGCTCAGGGATGCACATTACGAGGCCGCGATCTACGATCTCACCGGCAAGCGCATTCGGGACATCGAACTCGATGACATGGGCAGCATCCAAGGTCCGAGTGGGCGCTGGAGCAGCCAGGAGATGTTTTTCAGTTATACCTCTTTCCATATCCCGACACATATTTACAGCTATGACGTCGGCACGGGCGAGCAATCACTGTGGTTCAAGACAACAGTGCCGGTGGAAACCGATCAGTTCACCGTGAACCGCGTGCGGTATGCATCGCTTGACGGCACCCGCATCCCGATGTTTCTGCTGCATCGCAAGGACCTCGAGCTTAACGGTGATGCGCCAGTCCTGTTGTTCGGGTACGGAGGGTTCGGAGCCCAGGTGACACCGTGGTTCTCCGCGCTTGGAGCGTCGATCGTGAACTCGGGCGGAGTCTTTGCCATTCCGAATCTGCGAGGAGGCGGTGAGTTCGGTGAAGACTGGCATCAGGCCGGCATGCGCGAGAACAAGCAGAATGTGTTCGACGATTTCATCACCGCCGCGGAGTATCTCATTGAACACAAGTATACACGCCCCGAGCGTATCGCGATATTCGGTGGCAGCAACGGAGGTCTGCTCGTAGGGGCGTGCCTGACGCAGCGGCCTGAACTCTTCGGCGCCGCGGTTGCAACCTATCCGATCATGGACATGCTTCGTTATCAGAAGTTCCTCGTCGGAGGCTTCTGGATACCGGAGTACGGCTCCAGCGATAATCCTGAGCAGTATCCCTATCTCAGGAAGTATTCACCGTATCACAACGTGTCTGAACAGAAGGTCTACCCGGCGACCATGATGATCACGGGCGAGGAGGATACGCGTGTCGATCCTCTCCATGCGCGCAAGATGACGGCGCTTCTGCAGATGGCCAACAGCGGACCGGAACCGATTCTTCTGCGACACCACACGATGGCCGGGCATTCGGGTGGGCAGCCACTGAGCAAGATCATCGAGGAACTCGTGGACACGTTCAGTTTTCTTGCATGGCAGGTCGGTCTGAGGATCGAGGGCGGCTAGTTTCTGCCGTCACAAGAATAACTGGATATCTGCATCAGAATTTGACATTTACTGCTGTTCTTCATAATCTGCGGGAGATATGCAATCCCGATGAAACGGAACCGCATTCGGGGCGAGTGTGGCCGCATCGGGGGAGGTTGGCAATCATTCGGATGGAGTTCCTCATGAACAAGTTGACGAACGCTTTTCTCATCATCCTGATGGGATGTACTTATGTCATGACTGCTGTTGGGCAGCCGAACCTGGACTTTCGGCGCATCGTCGTGAACTGGCCCGAAATACAGCTGTACTTCTCGGTGGAATGCAACGGGCAGGATGTGTATGACATGCAGAAACAGCATTTCCGTATCGAGGAGGAAGGGGTCCCGGTAACGCAGTTCGCCCTGTCCTGCGTGCAGCCGACCTCCGCGATCTCCGCAGCTCTGGTGTTTGACGCCTCCGGCTCCATGAGCGGAGCAGGAAATGCCGGTGCAAAACAGGCCGGGCGGGCGTTCATCGATCTGATGGACGG
>PKTF01000152.1 GCA_002869275.1 Ignavibacteria bacterium
CCCGACGGACTGCTGCTGTTTCAGGAACAGCGCTGCACCGAGAAAGAAAATCAGCATCGTCATCATCGCATGTCCGCTCGGGAAGCTGTATTCCCCGATCGATAACAGGTGAGGAAGCATGTCCGGACGGGGACGCGCGACGAGCGCCTTCACCGAATACAGCAGCAGCATTCCTCCGATAGACGTAAGTGCGAACAGGAAGGCGTCGCGTCGCCTGCGCCTGATCAGCAGCAACAGCGTCAGCGCGAGGACGATCGCCGTCAGGGCGTACCCGCTGCCGAGGTGCGTCACCGTGAGAACGACGGGGAGCAGCCAGCCGGGGCCGCGGGGTTGCGACAGGTTTTCGTCCTGTCGGAGGGAAAGGAGGATATCCTCATCCACGGGCTGTGTCATTCCATCCTGCACCAGCACCAGCATGACGAAAAAAACCGCCAGGGACAGGCCGAGCAGTACAATATTCCGCCTGCGGTCGTGTGTGCTCTTCTGAAGAAGCAAATTCACTGCGGCTCCGTCGTTGTACGGAAATTCTATCAGGCGATCGTTGAAAACGCTGTATACAGAAACCATGCTCCAGCGGCGAGAAGCAGGACGCGGATCACACTGTCTCCCGCGGTGCCGGTGGTAATGCATAACGGACGCGGCAGCAGGCGGAGGGGACGCCGCACGACAGGCCAGAGCAATTCCAGTCCAGACGGCGTCATCATGTCGAGGAAAAGGTGGCTCCCGTAGCCCACGGCAAACCAGAGCCAGAGCGACGCGAAACCAATGGCATCTCCCAGGAAGTACATTCCCGCGCTCAAGCCTGCTCCGATGAGCAGCATGTGTGTCGCACCGCGATGTCCGCCTGCGAACAAACGCACCAGCCACGCGAGCGATGTAAAGACAACCTGCAGCAATCGCAGCAGCATGCCTGCTGAACGTCGGGCTGAGCGGTCCGCGCCCTTCCGGCCTTTGCCCAGTTGTTTTCTCACCGCGTCGGGAGCATGGGCAATGAGGGATTCCGGTTCATCGATATCCGGAAGCAGGGCTGCCACCACGCTCACAGCCGTGCCGAGCACGAGCATCGGAACCGGTACGCCGACGATACTGACGGATACCGGCAGCACGCCTTCCAGACCCGGGATGCTGCCGGCAGCAGCATACAATCCGGTTCCGGCGGCAAAGCCCCCTGCGAGATGTGTTTTTCCGGTCATACTTGTGGCTGCACGCGGACTACTTCACCACGATGTTCACCAGCTTATCGGGTACGGCGATGACTTTCACGATGGTCTTCCCTTCAAGGAACGGCAGCAGCTTTTCGTTGCCCTTCGCGGCGGACTCCAGTTCGTCTTTCGCCGTTCCCTTGGCGACGAGCATTTTATCACGCAGCTTGCCATTCACCTGGATGATGATTTCCACCTCGTCCTCGACCGTGTATGCGGGATCGAACACAGGCCAGTCGGCATAGGCGAGGCTGGATTCATGTCCCAGGATCCGCCAGAGTTCCTCGGCCAGGTGCGGCGCGAAGGGAGAGAGCAGCAGGACGAACTGGTCCATGACCGATTTCGGGCGCAGGTCTTTCTTGTTCATCTCGTTGACGAAAATCATCATCTGCGAGATGGCCGTGTTGAAACGCAGTCCCTCGATGTCCTCGGTCACTTTCTTGATGGTCTTGTGGAGCACCTTGAGCGAGTCTTCATCGGCGGCGACGTCCTGCACCGTCGGATCGAGAGCGGCGACCGTGGCTTCGGGATCGTCCTTGATGAACAGGCGCCAGACGCGGTTGAGGAAACGGTGCACGCCCTCCACACCCTTGGTGTTCCAGGGTTTGACCTGCTCGAGCGGACCCATGAACATTTCAAACAGTCGCAGCGTATCAGCGCCGTAGTCTCGTATGACGTCGTCCGGGTTGATGACGTTGCCGAAGGACTTGGACATCTTGCGTCCGTCTTCACCCAGGATCATGCCCTGGTTGACGAGGCGCATGAAGGGCTCTTTCGTGGAAACGTACCCGAGGTCGTAGAGCACCTTGTGCCAGAAGCGTGCGTAAAGCAGATGGAGTACGGCATGCTCGGTTCCCCCGACGTACAGGTCGACCGGACCCCAGTACTCTTCCTTGTTCTTGTCGAGGAATTTCTCGTCGTTGGCCGGATCCATGTAGCGGAGGTAGTACCAGCAAGAGCCCGCCCATTGCGGCATGGTATTGGTTTCGCGTTTCGCGGGCAGTCCGGTTTCCGGGTCGGTGGTGTTCACCCAGGCATCGATGGTGGCAAGCGGTGACTCACCGGTGCCGCTGGGTTTGTACGACTCGACTTCCGGAAGCGTGACAGGCAGGTCGGCGTCGGGCACGAGCTTGATTTCTTCGCGACCGTCGGGATGCTGCACGTGAATAATCGGGAAGGGTTCGCCCCAGTAACGCTGGCGTGAAAACAGCCAGTCGCGCAGTTTATAATTCACCTTGCGTCGTCCGATCCCCTTTTCTTCGAGCCACTCCACGACTCGATCGAATGCTTTTCGATAACCCAGTCCGTTAATAAAATCGGAGTTGACCGCCACGCCGTTTTCCGTATCGGTGAAGGCCGCTTCTTCAACATTGCCGCCCTTGATCACTTCGCGAATCTCGAGGCCGAAGGTGCGCGCGAATTCCCAGTCGCGCTCGTCATGTCCCGGCACCGCCATGATGGCTCCCGTACCGTAGGTGACGAGTACGTAGTCGGCGATCCAGATCGGGATGCGTTCGTCGTTCATCGGATTGACCGCATAGGCGCC
>PKTF01000108.1 GCA_002869275.1 Ignavibacteria bacterium
AACTCCGACATCGTCATCAGCATGACGCGGTCGTCCGCACCAAATGCTTTCAGATCGTCGAAGAAGGATTTCACTGCGTCAGACATGCGTCCGAGAAGCTGGGTGTGCCGCGGCGTCGTACCGCTGTCCTGCTGCGCATGCGTATCGTAGGCTTTTTGCGAGACGACGAAAATCGGCGTCTCGAGTCCGCCCGCGATCAGGCGAGCAACGATTTTCAATTTCTCCGCCACATCGTTGTACGTGCTCGGATACACATCGTTGTTCTGCACCTGGTTGGCCGCGTCACGCACTGGTTTGGCGTACTGGTTCGCTTCGAGTGCGATGTTGCGAATGTACTCGAGTTCGAGCCCGGCAGGAGTACTCGTGTCGGGCGGGTCACCTCCGCTGATGTCGGTGCCGGAGATGATTCGGTAAAACGTATCCGGATCGTAGATGGCCATGCTCATCCCCATATTCTCGCCCTGCATCATCAGCGAGGTCGTTGTGCCGATTTCGATGGCGAGGGGATGTTCGGGGGTGACCGAGGGATCTGGATAACCCGGATAACGGTGGTCGAGATAGCGTCCCAGCCAGCCGTCGGTCAGGTGCGTGTTCTCATCCGATGGTTTGCTGTTGTTGGATCCCGTGAACCAGATATCCGTCGAACGGAAGTGCGACCTGTTGGGATTGTCGTACCCCACGTTCTGTACCACGGCCATCATGCCGTCATTGTACATCCGTTCGAACCCTGTCATGGCAGGATGCCATCCGAGGGTCTCGTTGAGGATAAGTGGATTCTGTATCGCGAGCGTGTCACGTAGATTGTAGTAGTTGCTGTCTTCGCGGGGGACGACGGTGTTCAGTCCGTCATTGCCTCCGTCCAGCTGCACCACCACCAGCACGCGTCCTGTTCCCGCATTCATCGCCGCTCGGGCGAGGGAAGGGCCGTTGGCATATGCTTTGACCGCAAAAGGGTCGAAGATATTGCCGACAGTGGACGCGACAACTCCGGCGGCGACACTGGTCTTGACAAATTCTCTTCGTTTCATGTGTACATCCTGATGCTGTGAATCAATGAAATCATGCGGTCAGCAAAGCTGTGATTCGCTGAGACGGAGGATCGCCTTGAGCAGATCCTTGACATGGCCCTCCGCACCGGGGAGATTGATGTTCCACTCATATTCCGGTGCGCCGGCGAGCAGTTTGTCGAGGAGAATCTCGAACTGGTTCGTGCTCAATTTCAGCGGCACGATGTACTCGAGGATATCCTGGATCATCTGTCGCGCGTTGTTCGGATCCGAAAGCGTCGACACGTAGTCGATCGCGTCGACACTGTATTTCGGTGTCGAACTCATGTTGCCGAATACGAGTTCGTCGCCGACAGACAAGCGGCTGGCCAGACGGCTGGCGCTGATCCATGAACGGTAGGCATCCCAGCCCTTGACGCTCGGAGCTTCGAGCAGCTGGCAGCCCAGGGCGCTGCACACCTGGTAGATGTACTTGTAATTCGTCGTCTCGATATCCAGTGCGCGGATCGATCCGATGTAGAATTCCTGCGGCGACGTGATATGCGCACCGATGTTGGCCGTCTCGAAGAAATGCTCGCTCTTGAGCATCGTGCGCATCACGGGGAGGATGTCCCAGTTGTTGTCACGCAGGATGGTCGCAAGCTGCCCGATGATGGTCTCATCAGCGATCTCATAGACGAATTCACGATACAACTTGCGGCAGATGAATTCTGACACTTCCTGTGCACGTTCTGCGAAGATGATGTCGACCACATCCTCATACCCCCAGGTGCCGGTGCGGCCCATGAAGGTCTTCTCCGTCTCGTCGTAGCGGGATGCGATAAACTCCGAGGCCTTCGGGTCATAAAGACTCGTGCCGACCGGACTCGTCCCGATCTTTTTCAGGGTCCATCCAGTCAGTGCGCGGGCCGCTTCCTGGATGTCGTCTTCGGTATACCCATTGCCCTCGCCGAGCGTATGAAGTTCCATCAGCTCGCGGGCATAGTTTTCGTTCGGACGCCGCTTGGTGTTGTACCAGCCGTCGAGATAAATGAGCATGGCGGGGGATATGGTGACGTCCTTGACCAGCTGCTTGAAATTCCCGAGGAAGTTCTGACGGAACAGGTCGACGAACCAGAAATTATAATGCGGCGACCGGACGGTCAGGGCCTCGGTCGCCCAGTGGTCGCTCCAGAAAAAGGTCATTTTCTCGCGGATTGAGAGCCCCTGCTCGACCATCAGTCCGGTCCACCACTCGCGAAGATCCTTCAGGCGTCCGCGGTTGACGCTGTCATTATTCGTGTTGTCGTAATAATAGTCTTCGGTGACCCAGGATCCCGGCGGTGTGGGCATCGTGCCGCCTTGCAGCAGCTGGTCGACCACATCACCCGGGGATTGAGTCAAGACCGTGTCAATGTCGGAACGCGTGGCTCCGAACAGTGTCCGTCGCAGGAGATAGCCGGCCCGCTGTTTGTCCCAGGGCGTTTCGCCGCTGGGGACGTACGGATCGAGTCCCGCAGTCACGAGGCGAGGCAGCGCCACGGGCTCCGGCAGTCCCTTCAGACTACCCTCACGTTCCGCAAGCGCCTGTTGATGAAGGCGTGCGATCTCCGGACCCGTTGTGCCCTTGCGCGGCTTTTCCTTCGCCGGCATGGCGAGGCCTGTTCCGGATGATCGGACACTGGAATTCAGGAAAGATCTTCTGTCCATCGCAGTGTACCTGATGTGGATGATAGGAATGATGTTCGTG
>PKTF01000249.1 GCA_002869275.1 Ignavibacteria bacterium
ACGGATGCAGGTGTGTCATGGGCACCCATAAACAGCGGCGTCTCAGCGGGAACGGATCTGAAGCATGTGTTTTTCTCCACAGCAAACACCGGCAGCATCGTCGGTGATGGCGGGACGATATTGCATACGACCGATGCCGGCGTGAGCTGGACCGGGATTTCCTCTCCCACAACGCGCAACCTTGAACGACTTTCCTTCGGCAACGCCAGTAACGGCTGGGCGGTCGGTGACTTCGGCGTCATTCTGTATACGACGGACGCCGGCAGCAGCTGGACACAGCAGGGCAGCGGTGTCACCGGACAAATACGCAGTGTGTTCTTTGTCGACGTTTTGAACGGTTTCGCCGTGGGGAATTCAGGTCTGGTCCTGAAAACCACGAACGGCGGAGTGCCGGTGGAGCTGACAAGTTTCTCTGCCGCGCGCCTCTCTGCCGGGGCCGTGCAGCTGCGCTGGACCACGGCGACGGAAGAAAACAATTACGGCTTCGAAGTGCAGCGCGAGAATGCGGACGGCTGGCAACGCCTCGGATTCGTGGGCGGCAGCGGCAGCACCACGGCAGCACGCGAATACCGCTTTACCGATGAGCATCCTCCCGCAGCCGCAACCGTGCGGTACCGTCTCCGGCAGATCGATTTCGACGGCAGCAGCGAGTATTCACCGGTCGTGGAAGCAGCAGCTGTGCTTCCCGCCGAACCCGAACTGCACATCTATCCCAATCCGGCGCACAGCAGTACCGTGCTCACGTTTTCCATCGTCGAGGCCGCCCACGTTGCCCTGCGGGTGTATACCGCGGACGGACGCCTCATCGCTACGGTTCATGACGCGCCGCTGCAGGCGGGCACACATACCGTTCCCTGGAACACAGCGTCACTCCCTGCGGGAGTGTATCACGCCATACTCGAATCCGGCACGCAGTCACACGTGCAGCGTCTCGTCGTGCAGAAGTAACACCCGGCAGTCACTTCGGACTGCACACATATTCATGACTCAGAAACGGAGATTATCAATGATCATTACCACCACGCCGAATATCGAAGGAAAGACCATTCAGGAATACAAAGGCATCGTCACGGGCGAAGCCATTCTCGGCGCGAACATTTTCAAGGACATCTTCGCGGGCATTCGAGACATCGTGGGCGGACGCTCGGCCACATATGAGAACGAACTGCGTAACGCAAAAGACATCGCACTGAAGGAGATGGAGGAACGTGCGTCCGCCGTGGGTGCAAACGCCATCGTGGGCGTCGATCTCGATTACGAGAATCTTGGCGCAAGCGGAGGCATGCTCATGGTCACCGCCTCAGGCACCGCCGTGTATACGCGATAACGATCAGTGATAGAAAACGGGTCCCGCTCACACGGGACCCGTTTTGGTAGAGGGTGGAGAGAGGCGCGTAAGGATCAGCGCACTATCAGCTTCCGCGTCGTCACCTCGTGGGAGGTAGTGAGTCGGATAATGTATGTACCAGATGGGACGCGGACGCCGCTGCTGCTGCTCCTGCTCCACCGTACCGTATGTTCGCCTGCAGACATTTCGGCCTGCAGCAGCCGGGCGACTTTTCGCCCGAGCATGTCATGTATGTCAAGCTGCACGGCTTCGGACGATGTCAGTGCAAACATGATGTCGGTGGACGCATCCACCGGATTGGGGTAGTTGCCGCGAATCGCGATCCCGGATGGAAGCGTGGCATCGGGCCGCACGGGCGACACCGTGCCGTCGCTCACCGTCAGGATTGCGAAATCGTCGATCATGGCGTTTGTCAGTACGTCGAGCATACCGCTCGATGAGGGGGCATCCATGACGAAGCGAACAAGAACGGCGTCCGACAGCGTGACGTAATCCTCCAGACGAAGAAGGACTTTCGTCCAGCCGCCGGTCGCGTTCTCCGTGGCGTATGCGCTCATCCACGAGGTACCGCCATCGTTTGAAAGTTGTATGTCAAATCGTCCGCTGCCCGCGTCCGGTGCCGTCGGATTGGACAGGTTGGTGAAGAAATACCAGGCACGGAGAACCGGCGTCCTTTCGTCACTCAGGTCGAACAGTGGTGAGGTCAACGTAGTACGCCCATTCGGGAGGTTCTCCATGAAGCTGAATCCGCCCCGCACGCCTGTCGCATAGCACATCGTGCCGTTATCGGTGTGATCGTCGGCGAGCTGCAGCAACGGGCCTCCGAACTGCGTCATGTCGATGCCTTCGGGATTGTCACGTTCCCACGTCCCCTGCGTGGCGCTGTCGTCGTCCGAACCGACCGTCCAGCCCCGGTCTTCCTCGAATGGATCGACGAAAAAGTCTTCGAAGCCCACGAGGAACTGGTACGGCTGCCCGGTTTCCGCATCTGAGAGAAAACGGACGGTGTTGCCCGTCAGACCTTCGATTGCCACGATCTCGTACGTCACGATCGTTCCTCGCTGCTGCGGAGGAATCAACGCCTTGAGTTCTCCTGTTCCGGTCGGGGCGACCTCGAGACGTGTCCGTTCACTCTGGCCGTTCAGAGAGTAGAGCACATGCACGTCACGCACCTCCGCACCGCTGATGGCAAGTGTTTGCAGGACGAACTGCACCTGATATGGATTGAGTGTATCGTCGGTATCAACTACGGGAATGTGGCGAAAATGCGATTTCATGAACAGTCCCGGACCGATCTCATGCCGACCGAATGCAAGCGCGATTTCCTCGGCATGGGGCGTGCCGTTCGACAGGTCACCGTCGTCGTCATCGGCGATGAGCGTTTCGATGAACCACTCGGCAAACGCGATACCGTCGTTGGGATCGTCGGGCAGACCATACTTCGCGAAATGCGACAGGCGGCGCACCAGGTCCAGCGAGGTCGCCTTGCGCAGATCCCAGAAAGCTCCCGAAAGCACCTGACCGTCGTAGTGGCTCTCTCCCGTCAGGCTGTCGGGATACACCATGTCATTTTCCAGATCGCGCATGACGCGCAGTTCGTCTTCGGCGAACACGCCGGTGCCCATCTTCGGATAATCGGTGATCACTGCCGCATGAAGATCGGCCGTGCCTTCCTGGCAGGCGCGGTTTTGCATGCCGCCGCTGATGCCGAGCTGCTCGTACAGCTTGATATTCAGGCTGTGGCCGAGTTCGTGATACAGCACCATGGGTGCCGCGGCCATGCGCATGCTTTCGTCGCCGACAGCAAGAAACTGCACTTCATCGCCCGAAGACATGGCATTGGGCTGATCTCCGCCGAACTCCACGGTCACAAGTGTCTGGAAATCCATGGCCGTCAATTCGGGATCGATGGACTTCAGGTAGCGGTGATTCGCATTCGTGTGATAAAACAGGATGCGTTCGAATTTGTGGGAATTCCCGTCCGTCCATTCGAGGCCGAAGGGCGTATCCGGCTGCATGCTTCCGCTGAAGCTTCCTTCATCGTGGTCTTCCAGGTCGACCTTGCACCACGGTCCTTCGAACGTCGCCTCCACATTCGCCTCGCTGCTGATATCCGCCTCGAATGTACCTTCGGAGTTCGTTGTATACCTTTGCCCATCCACCTGCACATACATGTCAGCGAACGGCAGATCGGTCAGCTGCTGTTCGTGCGGATGCATAAGCGTCACGCCGCCATACACACTGCCCTCGGTGCCCACGCCGAAACTCATCGGGCGCCTCCAGAGCAGTGTCCCGTCCATGGCATCGACATGGGAAAGCCAGCGATGACCAACTGTTTCGGTCACCGGCACTGTATAGACGAGATGGTATTCCACTCCGCTACGGCTCTTGACGGGGAGTATGACAGGAACGGAAATGGCAGCTTTGCGGAATGACTGTTCGGCTTCCAGGCCTTCGGTCGCGGCTGCCCATGCGTCACTGGCCGTGATGAGCGGCGTATCGTTGAGCGCGATATCGGGATAGACGTCCGATCCGAACGCCGTCACGCGGCCGTTGGAATGCAGGCGAAGCTCGACTTCAGAGAGCAAGACCTCGCGCCCATCATGGATCTGTGTCCAGGTCACGTACCAGCGATCGCTCACCCGCGTGACGCGCTGCAGCTTCAGTCGGTCGGCAGTGATGCCGATCGAAGCGCGGTACTGGTGCAGAAATGCCTGCGCCGCAGCATGGATGTTTTCTTCAGTGATGCGTTCGTACCCGTCGATGCGCATGTTTCCACCAATCACGCGGTGCAGCATGCCCGTCACCGGATCGCGCAGCACTGTCGCGCCGTCGGGAATGGAAAGAGAAGGATTGTCTGATTGGTATTCTCCGCTGAGAACGATGTTCTCCACGGGCAGACGGACTCCGGCGTCGGACCGGTAGTCTGTCTCATTTCCCTGCGTGAAGGCTGTCTGCGACAGCAGCAACAGAAAAACTGTAAAAGTGAAAATGTTTCGTACCCTGATCATGATTGCCTCTGGTAATACATACGTTTACGGGTATTAGACAGCAGAACACTCGAATAATCACTGTGGGGAGAAATTTTCCACGGATCGAGACAGCGCAGGCCGGATGTGCATTTCGCATAGAATGTGTATCTTCGTCTATCCCTCTATTTCTTCGTCACGTACCTTGCATCCTATCTTTCAGAAATCATCTGCTTTCCTTCAAAACCTCCGCTCGGGGCTGGAGCGTTATTTTCAACGTTTTCGCGGGACCGAACACACGTTCATGGTCATCGTGGCCGTCATCATCGGACTGCTGGGCGGCCTCGGCGCCGTCGCGATTCAGTGGCTGATCAAGCTTTTCAAAATGCTCTTCTGGGGAAGCTGGGATCTCACGCTGCAGCATCTCGATACCGTGCCCATTTACATGAAGATCGGCATCCCCGTCCTCGGCAGTGCGATCGTCGGTGTCGTGGTGTACTATTTTTCGAAGGAGGCCAAGGGGCATGGCGTGCCGGAAGTGATGGAAGCCATCGCCCTGCGTGACGGGAAAATCCGTCCCCGCGTGGTACTCGCCAAGCTGTTTTCCTCCTCGGTATATATCGGCGCGGGCGGATCGGTCGGACGCGAGGGACCGGTAATCCAGATCGGATCGGCCATCGGATCGGCCATCGGACAGCTGCTGCGTGTCAACCCACGGCGCACGAAAACCTTTGTCGCCTGCGGTGCGGCTTCGGGCATCGCGGCGGCGTTCAATGCGCCCGTCGCCGGTGCGCTGTTCAGCGTGGAAATCATTCTCGGCGATTTCGGCGTGGCGCAGTTCAGTCCGATCGTCATTTCCTCGGTGATCGCCACAGTGGTCTCGAGATACTTCCTGGGCGATTTCCCGGCCTTCGAAGTGCCGGAATACCATCTGGTCAGTCCGCTCGAACTCATCCCCTACGCCATACTCGGCGTACTGTCGGGAGCGGTAGCCCTGCTGTTCACAAAGACGTTGTACACGCTGGAAGATTTTTTCGACAAGATGAAATTGAACGGCGTCTTGAAAACTATGCTCGGCGGGTTGTTGATCGGCAGCATGGGTGTGTTCGTGCCGCATATTTACGGCGTGGGATATGACACGATGAACGCGGCGCTGCTCGGACATCTCTCATGGATCACCATGCTGTTGCTCATCTTCGCGAAAATCCTCGCCACGAGTATCAGTCTGGGTTCGGGCGGTTCGGGCGGCGTCTTCGCTCCGTCGCTGTTCCTCGGCACCATGACGGGAGGATTCTTTGGAGCGCTCGTGCACATGCTCATCCCGGAATATTCGGCTTCCTCGGGCGCCTATTCCCTCGTCGGCATGGGCGCGGTGGTCGCAGGCGCGACACATGCACCGATCACGGCAATCCTGATCATCTTCGAGATGACCAACGACTACAAAATCATCCTTCCCCTGATGATCTCGTCGATCATCGCCACGGCGTTCACCACCAAGGTGAGAAAAGAATCCATCTATACGCTCAAGCTGCTGCGAAAGGGCATCGACCTCTTCGCGGGGCGTGACGTCAACCTGCTGCGCCGACACAGCGTGCGCAACATCGTACGCAAGGACCAGAACATCGTCCTCAACACGACCTCTCTGCCCGATCTGCTCAGCACCATGCTCACAGGTAAGCACGAAGAGTATTTCGTCGTGGACAAGGACGGAACGCTCCAGGGATTGATCACACTGCAGACGGCAAAGGAATTTATCGAAGACAAGGATATTCCGCCGGAGCTCATTCTCGCATCGGACCTGATGCAGACCGATCTACAGTGCGTGCAACCCGACGACAACCTGGACCTGGTCATGCACCTCTTCGGTCGCATCGACAGCCGGCAGCTGCCCGTAGTGGAAAACGAACAAACGCGCACGCTGATCGGGCGCGTACGGGCGAAAGACGTGATTGACATGTACAACAAGGAGATCTTCAAGAAAGATCTGGCGGGCGGCATGCATTCAATCGTGTCGGGCCTGGAGCACGACCGCACGATCGATGTGTTCGACACACATCAGATCGTGGAAACGACGATCCCCGACCACTTCGTCGGACGCACGATCATCGAACTCGATATCCGGAACCGTTACAGCGTGGAAGTGATTCTGATCAGGAAAAAATCGGACG
This sequence comes from Ignavibacteria bacterium, assembly GCA_002869275.1. GTDB lineage: Bacteria > Bacteroidota > Ignavibacteria > SZUA-365 > SZUA-365 > BM516. The sequence continues at coordinate 6,486 of PKTF01000249.1, forward strand.
AATCGGATGATCCGTCAGCGCGTCCGGGTACGTTACCGACGGCGCGCTACCGTTTCGAGGAGGGAGATGATGTGCTGATTATCGGGGAGAAAGAGAACATCGAGCGTTTCCGCCACCACAATCCTCATTCCTGAGCACCGCCGCCCATGCCCGCGAGCGGCAGCATGATCACGAAACGCGCGCCCTGCAGGTCTGACTGCTCGTAACGCAACTGTCCATTGTGCCCATCCACGACGATTTCCCGGCTCAGGGAAAGTCCCAGTCCCGTACCACTGCCCGCACTTTTCGTCGTAAAGAACGGGTCAAATATTTTCTTCTGCAGCGATTGGGGCACCCCGCCGCCATTATCCTCAATGCTGATTTCCACCTCAGCCTCGTGGAGAACGGTGCTGACGCGCACCTGGGGCAGGAACTCCCTATCGGTGACTTCCTTTCTCTTGTTGACGGCCTGGAACGCGTTGTTCAGAAGGTTGATGAGTACGCGGGCCATATCCTGCCTCACGATCGGCAGGCTGTCGATGGCTTCGTCGTAACGGCGGTCGATATCCACGTTGAAATCCTGCACCTGTGCGCGCATCCCGTGGAATGCCAGCGAGACATACTGATCGACGAATTCGTTCAGCGCCACTTCCTCGGCTTCGCTTTTCGTACCATGCGACTGAACGAGCATACTCTGTACGATACGGTTCACCCGCTGTCCGTGTTCGCGAATCTTATCGGCATTGAGTACAAGTTCATCGATGAGACCGACAGTGCGTTCGCGGAAATCCTCCGGCAATCCTTCGCTCTTCCCCATCTCTTCCTGCAGTTCCGCGGCGATCTCCACTGAGGACTCTGCAAAATTGTTAACAAAGTTGATCGGATTCTTGATCTCGTGAGCGATCCCTGCGGTGAGCTGTCCGAGTGACGCCATCCTGCTGGAATAGGTCAGTTTCTCCTGAGTGGATTTCAATGCTTCGCGCGTTTCTTCGAGCGCGATGCTGATATTGTGCGCTTCCTCGGTGCGTTCAGCGAGTTGTTGTTCCAGGCGCTGCCCCCCGGTGCTTCGTGGTCGCCGGCAGGTGCGTGTCCAGATCAACACACCCAGAAGCGCAAGTGCAGCAAGGAGGATGCGTACCAACATGTCCGCCCAGGCGGGCGGAGAAACGAGCAGGACAAGTGCTGCGATAAGAGGTATAAAGGGCCAGAACAGCTTCATAATCTATCTCTGACGGAAGAGTACAACATTTCCGGCAATCACCCAATTCCAAAGAGCGCCGGCGACGGCAGCTGTCGCCGGACTATACATATTGATCGCGGAGCAGCAACGCGACGGATTCGTCGAGCAAGTCGGTGCGGCGCAGTTCCTCGAAATGACGACGAAGTTCATCGGGCTGCGCGCGGTGCTTTTCCACCCCGCTGAGATCCAGCACGATTTTTCCATGATGAACGATCATGAGACGGTCACCGAAGCTGACCGCCTGCTCCATGGAATGCGTCACCATGACAACGGTGATGCCACTTTGCTCCACGATATTGCCGGTCATCCGCAGCACCAATTCAGCACTTTGCGGATCCAGCGCGGCGGTATGTTCGTCGAGCAGCAGCAGTCGCGGCTGATGCCATGCCGCCATGAGCAGAGTGACGATCTGTCGCTGACCGCCGGACAGGGTCGCGATGGGCTGCTTCATGCGGTTTTCAAGACCGATGCCGAGCGCTTCGAGGCGCTGCCGGATCTCATCCTGGAGTCCGCGCTGCATTGCCGGCGCAAGGTTGAAACGGCGGCCACGGCAGGCGGCCAGAGCAAGATTTTCCTCAACGGACATTGTTCCCACTGTTCCCTGAAGAGGATTTTGAAAGACTCGCCCGATCGAGGCGGCACGCTGATGTTCGCCGAGCTGCGTGATATCCTGTCCATCGAGATAGACCGTTCCATTGTCAGGAGCATCGGCACCGGCAATGATTTGCAGAAGCGTCGATTTTCCGCTTCCGTTGGATCCAAGCATAACAACGAAGGCGCCCTGCTCTATGCGCAGATTGATTCCGTCGAGTGCCCGGACGGCAACGCCGCCGTCGCCGTGAAAGGTCTTGGTGATATTTTGCAGCTGCAGGCAGGTCATTTCTTTTCCTCGACCTTCGCCGGGCTCCACAGGCGCGTCTTCAGACGTGGAAGAACAATAGCGAGAATCACGACTGCGGTCGTGATCAGCTTCAGCCCTTGTTGAACGTTACCAAACAACGTGACAATTGCTTTCTGGATCAATTCATGCAGGAGTGTGCCGGCGAGCACGCCGACAAGACGCACAGAGAAGCGCCGCTTTCCAAAGAACGCATCACCGATGAGAACGCCCGCGAGACCGATGACAATGGCGCTCGTCCCGTCTTCGAGACTGACCGTACCCCAGTTCTGCGCCCAGAGGGTCCCCGACAGGGCCGCAAGAGCGTTAGACAGCATCAAGGTCAGGATGACCATGGCAGACACATTGGCTCCGACGACGCGTGCCGCAGAAGGATTCTCGCCGGCGGAGCGCATGGCCAGTCCGAGCCGGGTACGGAAAAACCAACGAATTCCCAGGAGCAGGGCCACGGCGAACATGCCGAACACCAGAAGCCAGAACAGCGGTCTGATGAACACTTCGATGCCGAGGAAAGACGCAGTGGAGCCTGATCCAAATACCTGTTCCGCCCCGGCATGCATGCTTTCGAGCAATGTGTGCAAATCACCGAACGGGTATTCCACACTTCCGAGAATCATGACATTCACACTGTACAGCGCGATGGTAACCAGGATGCCGGCGAGCGCCTTTTCGATGTGCAGTCCGGTAATCAGAGCACCCGTGATCATTCCGGCGCCGGCTCCTGCGAGAAATCCGGCGAAAGTCGCGGTTACAGGGTCCGCCCCCCACATCAACATTTTCGCCGTTACCACAGCACCCAGGCTGAATGAACCGTTGACGGTGAGATCCGGAAAGCGCTGCAGGCGGAAGCTGAGGAACACTCCCAGTACCAGAGGGAAGTACGTGACGCCATACCCCAGCGCATCGATGATATCGCTCAGAAACGCCGTCATACGCCGCTACCGCTCGCCGTGGCATCGGTCTGCTCTGCATCCTGAGGTCCTGGCTCAGTATCCGAAAGCACCTGGAGGTCGCGCAGAGGATGAACGAATATGGATCCGCGTACGAACTCACTTTCAACACTGCTAAGCGTGTTACGATCGTCATACAGCAGATGCAGTACCGTGTGGATGCGCTCTTCGTCATACAGGGAACGGATAAACGAATGCGGGTCGATCTGTCCCGCCGGCAGCGGCCGGTACGAAAAGACAGCAGCGTGTGCATGTCCGTGCAATTCAGCCTCGGGATGCAGCGGACGAAGATACGGTGCGGGGTGGCGGCTCACCACGCCGGAAACGACACACACGCAATGCTGGTACGAGGGTTCAGTGGTAAAGGAATAGCGTCCGCGAATATCCTCGACGGAAAACGTGCGCAGGCCTTCCTCGGGTGAGATTTTCAGAGTCGTGCCGATGAGCGCGACGGTCTCGGCAATCATCAGAACAGCCGCCGCGGAATGCTCCTCGCCGATCGCCAGCCTCGCGACCGCGGAAAGCGGCAGCCCTCTCACGTGCTGCGCCGCCTCGAATCGCAGCTCGCGCGCGAAAACAGCGTCAGCCGCAATACCGGAGTACACCGACAATGACGGTACGAACACGCCATCCTCGATCATGTAATCGGGGTGTGCGCGTTCGTCGCTCGGCACGCAGACCGTAATCCCTGCGGCAGAGAGAAACTCTCCGAACTGTGTGCGCGCACCGCTTTCGACGTCACCGAAGGCGCCGATGCCGAAACCGAAGCGTGAGGAAGGGAAACTGAGCTGGGGAAATCGCCTCTGATGAGCGGGTGCATCAGGTTCGGGAGTGTAAGACAACTCCCCCGCTTCGTCGTTCACCAATTCGAACGTATAGTAAGAACCGCTCCCGTCATCGAGCATGCGGGCGGGCGGAAGGTCTTCGACCGTGTCCTTGCTCTCCTCGGCCTGCAGCAGCAGTTCGCTGAGGCCTGACAGATCAAAAATATCACGTACCTTTTGCGATGGCTCGGTGATACGTAAAATTCCGTTGATCGCGCGCATCTGTTTGAGGTACACGATCAAAACGCGAAGTCCGGCCGAACTGATGAAGCTCACCTGCGAGAGATTCAGGGTGATATCGACAGCACCATCATGTACGCAAGACTCGAGCTCGTTGCTCAGCGCGTCCGACCAGTATGCATCGAGTTTCCCCGAGACATCCAGTCCCTGAACTTTTCCCGATCCTTTCCGGATGCACTCCATACGGAATCCTTTCGGCTTAACGTTCGCTGGGGCGCCCGCCCCGAATTAATCGTCCTTGCCGATCACGATATCCGCCTGGTCGATAATGTACTGCGGGATCGTGATGCCCAGGTCGGCGGCGGCTTTCAGGTTGACGATACGGTCGAACTTTTCAACGCGGTCAAAGGGAATATCGCCCGGTATATCACCCCTGATGATCCGGGCGGTCATCCTGGCAGCCTTTTTGGCGCTGAGACGATAATCCGGCGCATACACGATTACCGAACCGATCTCGGCCTGTTCATTCACGAACGAGAACACCGGTATCTTGTTGTCGCGTGCGACCTTCATCAGGCTTGGAAAGGCTGAGGTGGTGAGGTTGTCCTCGATCTGACAGATCGCATCGACACCCATGTCTATCAGGTCCTGAGTGGAACCGGGTACAGAGCTTTTATATGTGACGCCGAGTTCCTTCAGCTCCAGATTCACACGGGCCGCGGCATCCTTCAGCTGTCCGCGGTAATACCGTCCGTCGAGTTCCGGGAAGGAATACAGGGTTCCGATCGAACTCGCGTTCGGCAGGCAGGCCTTGATATACTCCATCATGTCGTCGAAGGTCGTGTTGGTGTAGACACCCGTGATATAGGGGAGATGGCTTTCATCGTCATTCCCCACCGAAGAGATGACGAAGGGATTCGCGACGACCATGAATACCACGGGAATACCCTCGCCTCGTTTTACGACGGAGTGCAGTGTCGAGGTCTGAAGGGAAATCAGGATATCGGTGCCATCCGTCTTCGATATATCGATATGCGAGAGCACTGTTTTATTGTCGCCCTCTCCATTGCGGGACACGAGCACGTAGTCCTCGCCTTCTATCAATCCGGATTCCTTCAGTCCTTCGCGGAAACCCTCTTCAGCATCCTTCGTCTGGCGCAGTTCTTCGTACTTGATCATGTTCAGCTTCCAGACTTTGTCCTCTGACTGACTGGCCTCCTCTTCCTGCTTACACGACCACAACAGGACCGTTGCAGCAAGCACTGGCAGAGCGATGAAAAGCAATCTGAACGTCTTTCCACGGAATGAATTCATGGGTCCTCCTATAACAGCGATGGGTTGTACGGCTCAAGGGCTGTGTTTCCGGACAGCTCACCGGCCTCCGACGTATTCCACGGCCAATACGGTCATGTCGTCGGACTGTTCAGTTTCGCCGGCATACCGGCCGACGTCATCCATGACGAGTGTCACAAGTTCTTCAACAGTTGCGGTGGCATTTTCGGCGAGCAGCGCCTGCAGCCGCGCATCGGAATATTCCTCGCGCGCGGCATTGAAGGCCTCGACAATACCGTCGGTGTAAATGATAATGCGCTCACCCGCTTCGAGGCGCACGAGATTCTCCTTGTATTCGAGACTGGCGTCAACACCGAGTACCGTACCGCGCACGGGTTCGATATGGGCGACGTTGGACGTGCCGATCCGATATGGATGGTTGTGGCCGGCGCAGCTGTATTTGAATGTCCCGTTGCGGAAATCAAGCACCCCGTAGAACAGCGATACGAACATCGAGGAAATGTTTTCGCTGCAGAGCGCGTGGTTTACCAGTGACAGGCACTGTGCGGGAGGCGTGCCTTGAAGGGCCTGCGACTTGAGCAGCGAACGGCTCGCGGTCATGATGAGCGCCGCGGGAATGCCCTTGCCCGAGACGTCGCCCACCGCGACTCCGAGTTCATGGTCGTTGAGCTTGAAGAAATCATAGAAATCACCGCCGACGCTCGATGCGGGGCGCATGGTTGCGTGGAGGTTGAATTCCGGGTTCTCCGGAAACGCCGGAAATTTCTTCGGGATGATCTCCTGCTGAACGCGGTTGGCCACGTCGAGTTCGCGGTGCAGCTTTGCGAGCGATTCGCGCGCGTTTCGGGCCTCACGCAGCGCCAGGACCTGCTCAGACGTTTTTTCGATCGTGCGTTCAAGATCTTCGAAATCGATAGGCTTGGTCACAAAATCGAAGGCTCCTCGGTTCATCGCCGTCCGGATGTTCTGCATGTCGCCATACGCGGAGACGATCACCGTTTTGAAATCCGAATCCACACGTTCCGCCGCGTGGGAGAGAAAGGTCAAGCCGTCCATGACCGGCATGTTGATATCACAGAGCACGACGTCCAACTCCGACCGCTCATCGACAGCGGCCAGCGCCTCACGTCCGTTGGCTGCGAAGGAAAATGCATATTCGCCTTCGCGAATTTTCTTCCGGAATCGTTGACGTATCAACAGTTCGAGATCCGGCTCATCGTCTACAACTAGAATATGAGTCACGAGGGAAATACCCTTCGGATAGATGATTGATTGTACTTCTCGGGATTGCCAGTACTCAAGATATCAAGTTTTCGGAATAATTCAATCCACCCGCGTTCCACGCCAGCGCAAAGCGAAAGCGAGTACGGCAGCACTGACGACGAGGCAGATGAATGGAGAGATGCCGTACGCTGCCGGGATGAGTCCGAGCACGATTGCGACGACACCGATGAGGAGCGCATACGGTAATTGGGTACGGACATGGTCGATGTGGTCGCAGGCTGACGCCATCGAACTGAGAATGGTCGTATCGGAGATCGGCGAGCAGTGGTCACCGAATACCGCTCCCGCGAGCACCGAGGAAATCGTGCCAAGGGTGATCGTATACGCCGGGGCCGCGGCCAGTCCGGCATCCTGACCGAGTACGACGGAGAGCGGAATGACAATGGGCATCAGGATCCCCATGGTGCCCCAGCTGGTACCGGTGGAGAAAGAAATGACGGCGGCCACGATGAAGGTCACGGCAGGGAGCCACCGCGGCGGCAAGCTGCCTTTGAGGATCTGCACCAGGTAATCCGCCGTGTGGAGTTCGGAAGTGATCTGCCCGATACTCCAGGCCAGTGTGAGAATGAGCATGGCCAGCAGCATGGACTTGAGCCCGTTGAACCACGCATCCATCGCCTCGGTGATACGGAGAATACGCTGTCCGACGGCCAGCCCGATCGCCACGACACAGCTCAGAAGAGAGGCCCAGAGCATCGCCTTGTACGAATTCGCTTCGCCGATGATGGAGCCAATGCTGAAATCCTGTCCGCCCGCGGCTTCGATGGCATCCACCCCGGTGATGTACAGTCCGACCAGCGCCCCGATGACAACCGTCGCGATGGGAATGACGGCATTCCACCAGCGGGGCCGCACCCCTTCATCGGGAAGAACCGCGTGCGAGTCGGTGAGATCCGTCGCCAGTTGCGCACCGTCACGGTACAGCTTTCCTTCGAGCCGTGCACGTCGTTCTGCTGTGCGCATGGGACCGAAGTCGCGCCGGGTAAAGGCGATCAGCGCACCGAACACCAGCGTGAGGATAGGATAGAAACTGTATGGCAGCATGGAAAGGAAAACGGAGTAGGCATTCTCCGAAACCATGCCCACGCTTTTCAATCCGGCGTCTATCAGTCCGACCTCGTACCCGATCCACGTGCTGATGAACAGCACGCTGGTAACCGGCGCCGCCGTGGCATCGACGAGGAACGCCAGCTTTTCGCGCGAGATGCGCAGGCGATCCGTGATCGGACGCATGGTATTTCCGACGATCAGGGAATTCGCATAATCGTCGAAGAAAATCACGAAGCCGAGGAGCCATGTTGCGACCTGTCCACCGCGCGGAGTTCGCGCCAGGCGCGTGAGCTGCTCGGCGATGCCGAGTGTGCCCCCGCTTTTCGAGATGACGCCCACCATGCCACCGAATAGCATGGTGAACGCGACAATGGACATGTGATCCGGGTCCGCCAGCGCATTGATGATGTAATGATCAAGGACGCGAAGGAAGCCGCCCAGCGGATCGTAACCGAAGACGAAGATGGCGCCAAGCCACACGCCGGCAAACAGCGACACGATGACTTGCCGAAGCAGTAATGCCAGCACGATGGCCAGCAGCGGGGGCAGAATGCTGAGGATGCCGGGGATGACGCGCAGGGAATGGGAGATCGTGCGCCCTGCAGCCGACACGGAGATACGCTGTTCGCCGCTCCTGTCGATCTGCGCTTCCTTGGTGACGAACCTCCCATGTTCCAGCACGACGGTTGTTCGACTGTTCTCCCCTATCGCCACACCCGACAGTACGGCTTCACCGCTGCATGAACTGTCCACATGACCTTCCGCATCGAGCGCAACAACGGCGAGGGTAAACTGGACGCCATTCAGCACCAGGTCGGGCGCATCGAGCTGCAGCCGCTGTGCCTGCAGCGCGCCGCCACCGCCCAGCCCCATAAGGAGGAGCAGCGTGACACCGATAGTACGGAAGAGGATATTGCGCATGCGGCACATCGTTGGTGAAGGAAGGAAAATGGTACATGCCGTCTTTCCATGCAACCCCATCGCGTGATACGCTGTATGCCGTAGGCGATATGGGGAGACGATATGCCGGGAGATCCCATTCCCGGGGAATAGGATGTTTCGAGGCCCGCGAAGCAGCTCCGATGCTCTGGAGGGATACGAATTTCATACCATTTCGCAGATCCATCGTCGATGAGCTCATGGTCAACCATTGCACCCCGGCCGCGCAAAGTGTAATTTACGCGCGATGTATCATTGTGGAGCGCGATCATGGCTCTTATGCATTCCAACGGCATGCCCGTCGGCACTCCGATGCCGCATTTCGATCTTCCGGGCGTGGATGGAAAAAACTACAGCCCCGAATCCTTCAACGACGCGAAGCTGCTCGTGGTCGTTTTTACCTGTAACCACTGTCCCTACGCGATTGCGAGCGAGGACCGGCTGATCGCGATTCAGAACGATTACCGCCCGAAGGGAGTCGAATTTGTCCTGATCAATCCCAACGATCCGGAACGGTACCAGGCAGACTCCATGGTGATGATGATCGCGCGAGCCGAAGACAAAAAATTCCCCTTCCCATACCTGCAGGACGAAAGTCAGGACGTTGCGAAGAGCTATGACGCAGCCTGCACCCCTGATATTTTCGTATTCGACGCCGAACGCAAGCTGTGTTACAACGGACGTATCGACGACAACTGGCAGGACCAGTATCATGTCACCCGGCAAGACCTGCGCATCGTCCTCGACGATCTCCTTGCCGGACGTGAGATCAGCATTGATGTCGTTCCGTCCATGGGCTGCTCGATTAAATGGCGCTAGGACGTAGGCTATAGGCCGTATGCTGTATGCCATAGGCTGAAGGATCTATCCGGGAAACACCAGTCTCTCGCAAAGCATTGGTTTCTTGCATATTGCCTACAGCATACGGCCCAAAGCATTACTCGGGGCGATCCCCACTCAACGTATATGTGCGGAGTTTGTACGCCAGCTCCAGCGACCTCTTGATGCGTGTTTCCTCGCGTTTGGCCGTGGTGACGTAGAGGATGAGAGAGCGCTGCATGCCCGAGGTCATGGAATAGAACCGCTGGGCGGCGTCTTCGTCCTGTTCGAGTACCGCGGCAAACTCCTCGCAGATGTCCACCGAATCGGGCTCGGGATCTGCCCTGAGCGTAACATCAACCATGTCGTTCAGCCGCGCACCGATTTCTTTCAGCAGGGGTTCCCCCACGATGAGACAGCGGCCGCCGTCGCCCGTGCCGGACAGGGCCCGCCGATATTCGCGTCCGTTCAGAGTCGCGATCACCCTTCGCACACCAGTGTTCCACAATTCCTCGCCGATGTCATCCGGAATCGGAAAGTAGTGCTTGACAAGGCCCGTTTCCGTCTGCAGCACCGGCGCTGTAAAGTTGTATTCCATTTCGTTCACCATACTCCCAATATTGATCATCTTCACGATCAAGGTCAAGAAACAGAATCCTGCTTCCCTGTGCCCTGCGCCATGATCCTGCTTCCCTGAGCCCTGAGCCATGATCATGAATCATTTTTCCTTATCTTTCTGCTTCACAACACTTTTCACGTGAAAGAAGCAGCATGCGCCACCCGTTTTTCGATGCAATAACGAGCCGCGTCCTGGTGTTCGATGGAGCAACAGGAACGAACCTGCAAACCCAGAATCTGACCGCGGAGGATTTCGGGGGAACCGAACTGGAGGGCTGCAACGAGTACCTGGTGGTCTCGAAGCCCGAAGCAGTGGAGCACGTCCATCGCGTATTTCTCGAGGCCGGCGCGGATATCATCGAAACCAACACCTTCGGCGCAACGAGTGTGGTACTCGAAGAGTACGATCTGGGCGACCGGGCACGCGAACTCAACGTCCTCGCCGCGCAGATCGCGCGTCGTATCGCCGATTCATTCAGCACACCGGAAAAACCGCGATTCGTAGCTGGTTCCATCGGTCCGACCACCAAACTCCCGTCTCTCGGACACATCAGTTTCGACGAACTGCGTGACTCGTATGCCGAACAGATCGACGGCCTGATCGAGGGTGGCGCGGACATCCTCTGCGTGGAAACCTGCCAGGATATGCTGCAGGTGAAAGCG
>PKTF01000064.1 GCA_002869275.1 Ignavibacteria bacterium
CCGGTACAAAACAGTAACCGGGCACCGTGTCCTCCGCAAGGCGGGATGGGATACGCACGGTCTGCCCATCGAAGTTGCGCTCGAGCGCGCGCTCAAATTTGAGCAAAAGTCAGACATCGAAAAATTCGGCGTGGCGGAGTTCAACGCCAAGGCCAAAGAATTCGTGTATCACCATATCGAGTATCCCGACGGCTGGCAGAAGCTGACCGAGCGTATGGGGTACTGGATCAACCTGCAGGATGCCTACATCACCTGCACGAACGAATACATCGAATCGGTATGGTGGGCGCTCAAGGAATTTTACGAGAAGGGTCTGATCTACAAGGGATTCAAAATCGTGCCGCAGTGTCCGCACTGCGAAACGCCGCTTTCTTCGCATGAGCTTGCGCTCGGGTATGCCGATGTGCAGGACATGAATGTCTACACGAAATTCAAGTGCAGGAATGAGGACGCCAGCATCCTGGTCTGGACCACAACGCCGTGGACGTTGATCTCCAACGTCGCGCTGGCGGTCAATCCCGGGGTCTCATACGTCAAGATCCGCAGCGAAGAGCACGGGGTGCTCTATCTCGCGAAGGAACGCCTGTCGGTGATCACCGAGGAATATGAAGTCCTGGAAGAGATGCAGGGTGAGGCGCTGCTCGGAATGGAGTACGAGCGCCTCTTTGACTACGTGCCGGTCGAGAAGAAAGGGTTCTATGTGATTGCGGGCGACTTCGTCACCACCGAAGACGGGTCGGGTGTCGTGCATATCGCTCCGGCCTTCGGTGTCGATGACTACGAAATGATGAAGGAGTACGATCTGCCTTTCGTTCTTCCCGTGACCACCAGCGGGCGGTTCACCGATGAGGTGTCCGACTTCAAAGGCCGGCTGGTCAAGACGCTGCAGTACTCCTCGCACAAGGAAGACGGTGTCGACCCGGAGATCGTACGTTTGCTCAAGCAGCGTGGACAGATCTACCGGGCATCGAAAGATTACATGCACAGCTACCCGCATTGCTGGCGCTGTGACAACCCGTTGATTTACTATGCCAGGGACAGCTGGTACATCCGGACGACGGACTACGCCGCTCGAATGATCGAACTCAACAGGGAGATCAACTGGTGTCCGCCGGAAGTCGGTGCCGGCCGTTTTGGAAACTGGCTCGAAGACAACAAGGACTGGTCTCTCTCCCGCGACCGCTACTGGGGAACCCCGTTGCCGATCTGGATCGCCGAAGACGGTTCGGACATGTTTATCGTGGGCTCGGTCGAAGAACTCCTGCAGGGCTTCATCATCAAGGACGGCGAACGTATCAGTCCTTCTCGCGAAGAACTCGATCTCCACAAACCGTGGGTTGACAACATTCTCTTCGAACGTGACGGTAAGATCTACCGCCGTACGCCCGAACTGATCGACGTGTGGTTTGACAGCGGGGCCATGCCCTTTGCCCAGTATCACTATCCCTTCGAGAACAAGGAACTCTTCGAAAACAGTTTCCCAGCGGATTTTATCTGTGAAGGAATCGATCAGACACGCGGATGGTTCTATACGCTGCATGCGATAGCCACGGCCTTGTTCGACAAGCCCGCGTTCAAGAACCTTATCGTCAACGAGATGGTACTGGACAAGAACGGGCAGAAGATGTCGAAGTCCCGCGGCAATGTCGTCGATCCGTTCCAGGTACTTACCGATTACGGAGCCGATGCGACACGCTGGTATCTGACGGTCGGCAGTCCGCCCTGGCGCCAGACGATGTTCAACGAGAAGGATATTGAGGGTGTTCAGAAGAATTTCTTCCGCGCGTTGATCAATACATACCAGTTTTTCGTGTTGTATGCGAACATCGACGGATTCACCGGTGGGGAGGACTCCGTTCCCCTCGAACGTCTACCCGAAATCGACCAATGGATCATTACCGAGCTGCATACGCTGGTCGACGCGTTCCGGCGCAGCATGGATTCGTACGACGTGACTCCCGCGGCGCGAGCGATCACCGAGTTTACGGTGGATCAGCTTTCGAACTGGTACGTGCGGAGAAATCGCCGTCGTTTCTGGAAAGGCGAGATGTCTGAGGATAAACTTTCCGCGTATCAGACGCTGCATCAGTGTCTCCTCACACTCGCACAACTCATGTCGCCCATTGCTCCGTATATGGCGGAGAACCTGTATCAGCGCCTGACGGAGAACATGGAGGCTGCCGAGTCGGTACACCTCGCCATCCTGCCCGAGGCAGGGGAAATCGACCGCGCACTGATGGGGAAGATGCATGATGCGCAGCGCGTGGTGTATCTCACCCGGAGTCTGCGCGAGCAGACACGGCAGAAGACCCGTCAGCCCCTGGCGCGCATTTTGCTTGCGACCACCGGCGAGCATGTTGTAGGTCACGTTCAGGCGATGCGAGAGGTCATTCTTGAAGAGACAAACATCAAGGATATTGAATTTATTGCCAATGATTCAGATCTACTGAAGAAACGGGCAAAAGCGAATTTCAAGGCCCTGGGACCAAAATTCGGCAAACTCGTCAAGAAGATCGCTGCACGTATCGTGGCATTCAGTATCGACGAGATCAACGCACTTGAGCGTGAAGGGTCAATCACGATCGAGATTGAGGGTGAGGCTGTGACGCTCGGAGCGGATGACGTCGCCATTCAGCATGAGGACATCGAAGGATGGACGATCGGTGCGGACGGCAACATCGTCGTTGCTCTGGACACCACGCTCAACGACGAACTTGTCGATGAAGGCATCGCACGCGAATTCGTGAGCAAGATACAGGCTATGCGTAAGGAAAGCGGGCTTGAAGTCACTGATCGGATCGCCATTAAGTTTTCTACTGAGGACGATCGACTGGAGCAGGCAATTAATCGGAGGGAATCGTATATTTGCGCTGAAACGCTTGCCGTGCAAATCGAAAAAATTTCCGATGTGACGGAGAGTGCCGTCACGATCAGCGTTAACGATTTGAGCTGCAGCGTCGTGATCTCGGGCATCGCAGCAGGTTAATCAGCGATGTGAGTATTTTGCCATATCACTGGAGTAAACATCATGGCAACGAAAACAACAAAGAAGAAGGGCACGGGCGCCGGATCGGCGACTAAAGCCTCTACATCAAAGAAGAAGAACACTACCAGGAAATCGGCAGAGCCTGCAAAGACTGCGTCTGCGGCCAAGAGCAAGGCCGCGGCGACCCGTAAAAAATCTGCTGCGGAGAAAAGCACGACGAGAAAGTCAGCGACCGCGTCAACAAAAAAAGCAGCCGGTGCTCGAAAAAGCACGGCAGGAACAAAAGGAAGTACCGTGAAGAAAACATCCGCCACGAAGAAGGCGAGTGGGGCCAAGAAACCGACCGCAACGAAGAAAGCGCCCGCAACGAAGAAAGCTGCTGTGGCGAAGAAATCCGCTGCATCAAAATCCTCCGCAAAATCCACGGTCAAGAAGTCTTCCGCAAAGACGACCGCGAAGAAGGCAGCATCGGCGAAGAAAACCACCGCCGCGAAAAAGGCAGCACCGACGAAGAAAACCACCGCCGCGAAGAAAGCTGCTCCGGCGAAGAAGGCCGCTCCGGCAAAGAAAACCACCGCCTCGAAGAAAGCTGCTCCGGCGAAGAAGACTACTCCGGCGAAGAAGGCCGCACCGGTGAAGAAAACCGCCGTCGCGAAGAAAGCTGCGCCCGCAAAGAAGGCCGCATCGGCGAAGAAAACTGCTGTGAAGAAGGCCGCTCCCGCGAAGAAGACTGCTGCAAAGAAAGCGACGCCGGCGAAAAAGACTGCCGTGAAGAAGGCTGTTCCAGAAGTGAAGAATGAAGAAGTTACTCCAAAAGTAACGCGTAAGCGACCGGCGAAAAAAACTGCGGAAAAAGCGGCTCCTGCTGCTATTGAGGAGAACAAGCCCAAGCGAAAGTACACCCGGCGCAGTAAAAAAGCTCCTGTTGCAGTGCCCAAGTACCAGGGGAAACAAGGTTCACTCCTTCGCAAGAAAGGCGAAATCGTGGCGCCCACTGCTCCTCGCGACCAGGTAAGCTACAAATCGGATGTGCTCGATTATTTCCGTGTTCTCATCCTTCAGAAAATTCATGACGCCAACGAGGAGCTGCTGAGCATCGAAGAGCGTTTGATGGACTCGTCCTCGGGCGAATTCAGTGAAGATTCGACCTATTCTCTTCACATGGCTGATCAGGGTACCGACGCAATGGAGCGGGAGAAGGCGTACCTTTTCGCAGCACGCGAGCGCAAATTCATTTCGCACCTCACAGACGCTCTTCAGCGAATCAAAAGCGGCAATTATGGCATCTGTATCGTCTGCGGAAACCTGATCGAGAAGGGACGTCTCGAGGCCGTGCCCCATGCCCGCATGTGTGTCAGTTGTAAACAGGAAACCAAGACGCGGTAGAGTAGAGTCCAGACACCCATGCGCATTCTGTATGTTACCTTAGCAGTACTGATCGCGGATCAGCTGACCAAGCTGTCCGTGAAAGGCATCACCATACCCGGACTCGGCATATCTGTCGATGGGCTGAACTATGGCGAATCGATCGCGCTTATTGGCGATTGGCTGAAACTTACCTATATCGAAAATCCCAACATGGCGTTCGGACTGGCGATTGCCGGGAAGCTGTTTCTCGTCATTTTTTCCTTCATCGCATCGATCGGCATCGTCGTGTATCTCTACCGTCACCGCTCCGAGGGATTGCTTTTCCGTCTCGCACTGGCGCTGATCCTCGCCGGGGCTGTGGGCAACCTGATCGACCGCAGCTTCTACGGCCTGATTCACGATACGGCTCCGCTGTTTTACGGCAACGTGGTCGATTTTATCGATGTCGATCTGTTTACCATCAGCCTGGGTGGCAGTTCATTCAAATTCTGGCCGATTTTCAACATCGCCGACGCCGCGGTATCGGTAGGAGTTGTTACCCTGTTGATCGTCGGCATGCCGCGACCCGCACAACCTTCTTCTTCTGATGCTTCGGCTGCAGGGGAAGAGGCCTCCTCTCCTGATGCAACAGTGGCGCACCCTGCCGAGGATGCTGAAGATACGAAAACGCGCCGCTCAGATACCCTCCCACCTCAAAATGACTGAGTTCGCGGAAGATCCACCTGTATCGCCTGATGATCTTCCGGATGACGATTCCACATCGGATGTGACGATCTACGAATTACGCTCCGCGCCGGGGGCCGTGCGCGTGCGTCTTGACCAGTTCATCACCCGCAGTGTGGAAAACGCATCCCGCTCAAAGGTCAAGGCGCTGATCGACGCCGGGGGAGTGACGGTGAACGGGAACGTTGTGGAGAAAGCCGGACGCCTGGTTCTCCCCGGTGATCTCGTGATCTGTACCGTACCCAAGCCTCCGCCTCCCGAGGTCAAAGCCGAGCGCATTCCCCTTGACATCGTGCATGAGGATGATGACATCATCATCGTCAACAAACCTGCCGGCATGGTGACGCACCCGGCATACGGGAATTACTGCGGCACTCTGGTCAATGCGTTGCTCTACCATACCGAAAACCTTTCACGCGAGCGTGGAGAGGACAGACCGGGAATTCTGCATCGACTGGACAAGGATACCTCCGGTCTGCTGGCCGTGGCGAAGAATGAGCGCGCGCATCAGTTCGTGGCCAGACAGTTTGCCGATCACAGCATCGTGCGTGAATATCAAGCTATAGTATGGGGTCGCTTTCGCCAGTCCACGGGCGCGGTTGACGCAGCGCTCGCACGCCACCCGAGTGACCGGAAGAAAATGGCCATTGTTGAGAGCGGAAAACGCGCGGTCACGCATTACGAAGTACTGCGTGAATACGATGATTTTTCTCATGTCCGTCTGCGGCTTGAAACCGGACGTACGCATCAGATACGCGTTCACATGGCATCCATCCGACACACGATATTCGGTGATCCGACTTACGGGGGTCGACGCATTCACTATGGAAATGTGACTGGTCGCTACAAGGCTTTCATCAACGGGCTTCTGGAGCTGCTTCCACGCCAGGCGCTGCATGCGCGTACTATCGGATTTGTCCATCCGTCCACCCGGGAACAGGTGTTTTACTCATCCGAACTGCCTGCGGATATGAAGGAAGCCCTGGAACGGATCGAAAAGTACTATGCCGGGTAGTTATCTCCCCGTAAAGGCCGCGTTCAGCATCTTGTAGACAAGCTTCGCAGCGAGAAAGTCGGGCGCGGGGGCGCCGGGAACGGGAGCGAGCTCTACGACATCAAAGCCGACGATTCTCCGATGCTTCCCCAGCATCTTCATCAGTTGGATTGTCTCATCCCAGTACAGGCCGCCGGGTTCGGGTGTACCAGTCGAGGGCATGATGGACGGATCGAGTCCGTCAACGTCAAAAGTGATGTATACATTCTCACCGCAGGCATCGAGGACGCGTTCCTTCCAGGATTGACCGTAGATACCCTGTCGGATCTCCCACCCGAAGAAGGTGTTGATACCGTCTTGCTGGATGCGTTCGAATTCCTCGCGGCATTGTGCGCGGATACCAACCTGGACAAGTCGATCAGCAGGGAGTTTCTCAAGCACACGGGCCATGACGCTCGCGTGGCTGTAGGGATTGCCTTCGTAGCTCTCGCGCAGGTCGGAGTGCGCATCGATTTGCAAGACGGTCATCTCCGGCCATTGCTCGAGGTGCGCAGAGATGGCAGCCGCTGCAACGGTATGTTCGCCTCCGAGCGTCACGACGAATTTACCGCGTTTCAGCAGTTCACGTGCCGGTGTCGTGATATGGTCAAGGGCGGCCGCATCGCTGAGCTGATCAAAGCGCAGCGCTTCAAGGGTCGTGATTCCGAGATCGAAGCATAATTCTCGCTGAAATTCTTCGTCCCAGAATTCCACGTAATGCGAGGCTTCGAGAATGGCAGCCGGTCCGCCTCCAGTGCCGCCGCCATAGGATACGCTGTGTTCATACGGGGCCTGGAGTATTGCGATCGCCGCCGCATCCAGTGAGGCATGCTCGATGTCGAGACCGAGAAAATTACTCTGTGCATCCAGGTGTTTCATGACCGCTCCAGCTATTGCGAAACGATGAGCAAGCGCGAATACCTCGTCTCCGGGGTTTCGAATACAAGAAGATACGTGCCGGCCTGAAGATCAGGCGCTTCGATGCGGAGGAGATTCTCACCGGCGGGCAGCCTGCCGTCGTGCAGCACAGAAAGCTGCCTGCCGAGGGCGTCGAAAATAAGCAACCGGGCGTCCGCCGTGCTCTCCAGCTGCACCGGTATCGAGAATCCGCGTGTTCCGGAAGGCAGAGGGTGCGGATAGGGAGAGCCCAGAGTTTGACCGGGAAGCGGGGGATTGTCTGCCGCGAGTATCACCGGGTCCTGATATGAGATTTTCACGGTCACCGTGCTGTCGGTCATATCGAGCACATCGATGTGGAGATTCGTCTCCACGGTATCAGATCCGAACATGAAATCCGGGGTGGGATTCTTCCACACGGCGAAATTCGACCTGCTCATATTGAACGCAACATCGGGTGTGCCTTGCCAGCCCTCCGCCCAGTAGTTTTTACCGTTTATCGGGATGCGCTGAAGCCGGTTGTAACCCTTCAGTGGCGATGGACGGACGGGATGAATTTTGTTCGTCAGTGTATCCAGTTCCCAGTCGTATGCTCCTTCCGCGCTGATGACCAGCACTTTCTTCTGGTTTTTACTCCAGCTGTCATAGATACGGTAGATGTAGAGACCTTCGGAAGGAGCGGTATCCCAGTGGTCGACTTTTGCGCGGAACTCCAGGGCGTAGTACGATCGCAGAAGATCAGGAACGGTGATCAGCACGGCATCGTTGTGCGTGACGTAGTCGCGCAGGGTAACGATCGTGTCGCGTTCGGGTGTCAATTCGCGATAGGTCATATATCCGGCAAGGTGACGCTCAAAACTGTTCATTGCGTAGCCGGCGCTGGCGTTGGACATGAGTCCGAGTCCCCCGTAGAGTTCCGAAGGATGTCCCTCACCGAAAAACTTGTGGCCCAGCTCGTGAATACTGATTTTGAATGCGTACCATTCGTTCATGACAAGTTTGTATCCGGGACGGTACGCAAGGGTGAGTCCGGTTGAACCGGCGTCGTTCCATGCACCGGTACCTCCGTAGATGAATCGATCAAACCCTTCATCCACGAAATGATATCCGGCGAAGCCCAGATCCGAGATGCCTGACCATGGAAGGAAATCCACGTTCGAGGTGCTCCGGAACGCGAATATCATCAGATCCACTTTTCCATCGGGAGCTTCCTCCAGCGCATACGCATTTCCTTCAGAGTCCCATGTATCATAGAGTGAAAAATCGATCGTCACGTCGAGAGAATCGATGATCTCCTTGATTGCATATCCGAAATCCAGGCCCCATTCGCGATACCCGTTTTCGGTATTTTGTGTCACCATCAGATCAGGGTAGACATCGAGATTGAGCTCCAGCTCTCCATTCGACATATCGTCGAAATATTGCGAGAGCTGCTGGACGTACGAGTCCTTCCACGCGGGCAATTCACCGAGCGGCCATCCCGAATCCTGTACCTCGTCATTGCGAACCTGAACGAACACAACAAGGCCTCGGATGTGTCCTTTAAGCGGCAGGTACGCGCCGCCGTGTGCCTCGATCCGCGGAGAGGAAACGACAGTTTTTACGAGGCCTCTATCGGGTGCACCCGGTGTTTCGGGTATAACGGATTGCGCTGCGATCGGTTCATGCAGGCAAAAGACGAAGGATATGAGAAACAGAAGGAGGCTTCTACGGAAATGCTGTGACATAAGCGGGATGGAAGAAATTGATGTTGAGCGCAACGGGCGTTTTACCGAGATCCTGTGACGAGAATGGTGTGGCATTTCACACTTACCAATGTAAAAAATCGGTCGATCACCCTCCAAGCTCTCCAGGGGAGAAATCGCAGCAGCGGGGATAGACGAAGATGATGAAAGGCCTTATTCTGGAAGGTAAAATAACTCGTTTCCTTGAAGTCCGATCGCCCGAAGATCTCCAGCAGCGCGTGTTCATCAAATGAATGCAGGTGCGCGTTGGCGGGTGTGGGTTGGTTGCAGTGGACGCAAAGATAATATCGCAGGACTTCTCTGTAGGGCGTCGTTGCGATGAAGCGTCCGCCGGAAGAAAGTACCATGGCTGCCTGCTGAACAGCAGCAGCGGGATCGTTAACGTGTTCGAGCACTTCAGATGCGATGACGCGGGAGAAGGCTTCCCTGCGAAAGGGAAGGTGCTGGGCATCAGCAACGACGGCATGCACGCGCCGGCCGTGGATTTCTTTCAGCCGGAGCAAATTGGCTTTTCCCAGGTCTACGCAAACTGTGGCGACACGGTCTTCCGCTCCGCGTCGCTCGAGGATCCAACCGTTCCCGCTTCCCATATCCAGGACCGTATCGGATGAAGCTATCCGTGCACAATCCCACACCGCATCCTGTATACGTCGCGCGGAATCATGATCAGCGGTGGAGTGTTGTTCGAAATAATCGAAGTGTTCCGCGTCGATACGGTAGTGGGCTGTGTGATTCGAAAGCTTCATAACGATCAATTTACCCTCGGGTCCAGGTCGAAGCAAATTGCCAATTGTAGCCCGGGACACCTATCTTTCTGCGGTGCGGTTTCACATCCGCAGCTTTGAGCTCTATCTTGACCATCACGATGTCACGCATGCGAATTGAATACGCTCGTCTTGAAACTCTCAACAGGATTCACATCCTGTTCACCGAGGTGCCGCAAGGTCTCCTTCGCACCGATATTGTTCTCGCCCCGGCTGCTGAGATTCACTCCGTTGAAGTGGAGGGTTACGAAGCAGTTGTGACGACCGATGACCTCGACCTCTCCATCGCGCATACGGTGCTGGTGCGTCGAGCCGGTATCGCCACCATTGACGTAACTCCATGTCTGCAGGCGCTGCGTTCTGATCTTCCGCTCGGGTGCATCGCGGAAAACGAATACTACATTTTCCGACTTTTTGCACCAAGGGCGAGCAGGGTGCGTCTGCACCTGTTCGATGCGCATGATGATGCTATCGGTACGCAATATTACCTGACCCGTGAAGCCGACGGAATCTGGCAGCTGACATTGGCTCGTCCGCTGCCCGAACGCTATTACGCCTTCAGTATCGACGGACCGCATTATTCCGGTGAGATGTTCAATTCGCGAATCCGCGTGGGTGATCCCTATGCACGCGCGGTGGTGACGCGCAACGATTACCGTAACGAAGCGCGATGTCTGCTCCCGGATTACATCCCCGCGTATGACTGGGAGGATGACCGGCACGTTGCAGTTTCCGCCGAGGATCTGGTGATCTACGAAATGCACGTCAAGGATATGACCGCGCACAGCAGTAGCGGCAGAGACACGCGTCTGGCCGGCACATATCGAGGATTATGGGATGGAAACACCGGTGGTGGTCTGGACCATATCCGTCAGCTCGGCGTGAACGCGGTAGAGCTGATGCCCAGTCAGCACTTCGCATTTATCGAACCACCGTTTCATCAGCACGCCGGAAGCAACCTGTACAACGATTGGAATCCGTACGAAGCGAATCACTGGGGCTATATGACCTCGTTCTTTTTCGCACCGGAACCGCGCTACGCGACCGGAGCGGAGACGCGGCCTGAGCACTGGAATACCGCCGCTCCTTCGCATGTCACGGAATTCAAGGACATGGTCAAGGCTTTGCATCGCGCCGGACTCGCGGTGATCATGGATGTGGTGTATAACCATACTTCGGAATACGACTATCAGCCGCTGAAATACATCGACAAGCAGTATTACTTCAGAACTTCGCCGCAGGGTGAATTCCTGCAGAGCAGCGGATGCGGCAACGACCTCGATTCGCGCATGCCGATGACGCGTCGTCTCATCGTGGAAAGCGTGCTGCACTGGCTCGAAGAGTACCACGTCGACGGGTTCCGTTTTGATCTGGCTCCCATCATCGACCGCGAAACGTTCGAAGAAATCCGGGATCGTGCACGAGAGGTGTATCCCGATGTCATTCTCATCGCAGAGCCATGGGGTGGCGGGGCATACGACCTCACCGGCTTCTCGGAACTCGGATACACCTCATGGAACGATATCTTCCGGGATGGTGTAAAGGGCAGCGATCCGAAGCATCATCACGGGTACATCTTCGGAAGCTGGGGCGGAAAATCGCCTGAGAATTTTGGTACCTGGATGCTCGGCAGCGTGCGCGAGAAGCATGGCCCATTTCTGACACATGCACACGCAGTCAATTACCTCGAATCACACGACGGATATACACTCGGTGACACCATACGCATCGCCACGGGCACCGTCCGGCCCGGGCAGCCCATCGGTGATTTTGAACGGCACGTGCGGCTCACTCCGGAACAGCTCCGCATCTCAAAACTGGCTGCAGTCATGCTGCTCACAGCGCGCGGTGCCGTCATGCTTCATGCGGGACAGGAATTTGCACGCAGCAAAGTCATTGCAGATACGGGGAGAGAGAGTACCACACCGGGCTTGATCGACCGGAACAGCTATGAAAAGGATGATGAGACGAACTGGATTGATTATCGGCAGCGCGAATGGAACCGCCCACTTTTCGAATATTACCGCGGTCTGATAGCACTGCGTTCTGCATATCCCGTGCTGCGAAATGCGCCGCTCAGCGCCTACCACTTTCTGTCGTCCGGCACGGAGCTTGCCAGTGGATTCGTCATCGGTATGGATGGCGACGGCTGCCGCATTGCGGTGTTGATCAACGCAAACAGGGCCACGGCAGCGGAATACATTCTGCCGAAACAATGCAGCTGGCGCATACTTGTCGACGCACAAAGGGCGGGAACCGCGACACTGGGGCTTCTGGAGGGTAAACGCATCACCGTGCCCGCAGGCACATGCATGGTGATGGTCAATGACCGGGCAGACTAGGACTCTCGTTTCAGGATCAATACCGCAAGCGGAGGCACGGTCAACACCAGTGACTGTTCACGATTGTGCGAGGCGACGTCCTCCGTGGAGACGGAGCCCCAATTTCCAACACCGCTTCCGCCATAATATTCTGAGTCGCTGTTGAGTACTTCACGGTACGTCCCCGCTTCACTGACACCAAGACGGTAGTGGTGGTGCACAGTGGGAGTGAAGTTGCAGAGGAAAATGAGACGCTCACCGGCATCCTTCGCGATGCGTTCGAATGAGAGCAGGCTGCGGTCGGCATCCTCGATCTCAATCCACTGGAAACCTTCCCAGGAAAAATCATCCTGGAAGAGTGCTTTTTCCTGCCGGTACAGCATATTCAGATCACGGACCCAGGTCAGCAGCTGGCGATGCGCGTCGAACTCCAGCAAATTCCAGTCGAGTTCGCTGTCATGATTCCATTCGTTCCACTGGCCGAATTCCTGTCCCATGATCAGCAGTTTTTTTCCCGGGTGACCGTACTTGTATCCGAAGAACAGGCGCATGTTGGCGAATTTCTGCCAGTAATCGCCCGGCATCTTCGTGATCAGCGCATTCTTGCCGTGCACCACTTCATCGTGTGAAATCGGCAGCAGAAACTTTTCGCTGAAGGCGTACAGCATGCTGAAAGTGAGGTTGTTGTGGTGGTGCTTCCTGAAGAGTGGATCCTTCTCGAAGTATTCGAGCGTGTCATTCATCCATCCCATGTTCCACTTGAGGTCGAAACCGAGTCCGTCGCTGTCGACCGGATGTGTCACGCCGGTGAAGGATGTCGATTCCTCCGCCATGACCATCACACCGGGGTAGTACGAATGGATTGCCCAGTTGAGCTGCCGAAGGAAGTTGATCGCCTCAAGGTTTTCTCGCCCTCCGAATTCATTGGGCACCCATTCGCCCTCGTTGCGAGAGTAGTCGAGATACAGCATGGAAGCAACCGCGTCGATGCGCAGTCCGTCGATGTGAAATCGGTCGATCCAGTACAACGCATTGGCAATCAGGAAATTGCGCACCTCGTTGCGCCCGTAATTGAAAATGAGCGTTCCCCAGTCCATATGCTCACCTTTCCGCGGATCTGCATGCTCGAAGAGGTGTGAGCCGTCAAAATAGCCGAGGGCGTGCTGATCTTTCGGGAAGTGCGCGGGGACCCAGTCGAGGAGAACCCCGATACCTTCTTCGTGAAAACAGTTGATGAGAAACATGAAGTCCTCGGGTGAACCGTACCGGCTCGTCGGCGCGAAATACCCGGTCACCTGGTAACCCCAGGAGCCGTCGAAAGGGTGTTCCATGATCGGAAGAAACTCGACGTGGGTGTAGCCGTTCTCCTTGACATACGAAACGAGGGTGTCGGCGAGTTCACGGTAATTCAACGGACGCTCTTCTTCACCGTCCACGTTTTTCCAGGATCCGATATGCACTTCATAAATTGACATCGGACCGTCGAGGGGTGCGCTTTCGCGGCGCAGCTTCATCCAGTCACGATCGCTCCAGTCGAATTCGCGGCTCACGTGTACGACAGAGGCTGTCCGTGGACGTTCCTCCATGGCGAAACTGAAAGGATCCGCCTTCACAGCGATATGTCCGATCTGCGTTTTGATCTCGAATTTGTAAAGCGCTCCATCATCGACGCCGGGAATGAAAATTTCCCAGACACCTGAGGAACCGAGCACACGCATGGCGTGGCGGCGCCGGTCCCAACCGTTAAAAGAACCGATGACGCTCACACTTCGTGCATTCGGTGCCCAGACCGCGAATTCTATACCTCCGACACCGTCTATCTCGCGGTAATGCGCTCCGAGTTTGTCGTAGATGCGGTAGTGGTTCCCCTCGGCGAATAAATGCAGGTCGAAATCGGTGAGCTGCGGAAGGAAGGCGTATGAATCGTGGAAGGTATGTTCCTCGCCGTCCAGAGTGGTTCGGCGCAGCTTGTAGGGAAAGGGCGTCTCTTCGTCCTCGAACACAAATTCGAAGAAACCGTCTCCGTGCACGCGCAGCATAGGGAAGTCTTCTACACGACCGTCGTCGTACTCGCGCAGCACCCAGGCATGTGTCGCGAGGGGCATGAATGCGCGCACGGCCATGCAGGGTTTTTTACGGTAGGTGACTTTGTGAATGCCCAGAACCGAATACGGATCATGGTGCTCGGTGTAGATAATCTTGTAAATATCCTCAACTGCCGCGGTTGATCGCATCATGGTATGCCCCGATACATATCTGTTCGAATGGTACAATCTACGAAATTGCCGTGGTGCGCGAAAACACGGAAAGCGGAACGAAAAGCGGGTCCCGCAGGACCCGCTTCAACACGATGTGCCGGCTTCTAAATGTTGAAGAGATACGATAGATGGAAAAGCACATTGGGAAGCCAGAAATTCGTATGCATATGCGGCAGGTTGTCGCGCGAATCCTTGATGATATTCTGGAAGGTGTAGCCCACGCTGATGCCGAGATTCAAATCGCCAATTGCGGTTTTGGACAAGGGGAACTCTCCACCGAGACGCAGTTCGATCAGTGTATTGATGTCATCATCCTCAGGGGTGATGTCCTTTTTAATCAGGCGCCCGTCGGGATTGAATTCGTTGCGCGGGGGAGTATACCAGTCTGTTGGATCGATACCGCCGTCTGGGATATCGAACCCAGTGGCGCTATTCTTCATTTCGCTTGATGTCGGAAGGCCGATGTTCACTCCGACGAACACGGAACTGAACTGAAACATGGCGGTGAACACAGTATACTGGAAGGTGCCTTCGGTAGTGAGCGTACCAGGCAGGTCGATACTGTGATCCTTGATATTGTCGTTAAAGGAGATACGTTCATTTTCATCGCTGAAGGTGAGCGTATGGTATCCGAGACCGGTCACGAAACGCGTTTTCTGTCCGATCGGGATACTTGCGCGTACTCCAAAATTCGAACCGAGTCCGAGCGAGCGGGTGACACGCTGCACGTTGTAATCGGTCGTGTTCATCGCCAGTGTCAGTCCTGCCAGCGCTCCGATTTTAAGATGCTGATCCTCGGTTTCAGTCGCATCTTCCACGATGACCGTGGTTTGCTGAGCCTGTGCTGAGAGGAAAGACAGACAGAACAGAACGATCAGCGGAAAAGTGAATTTCCTCATGCAACCTCCTCTATGGTAGGATGTGTGTCGTGTATGCGCAAAAGTACAATAATCTCCCAGAAGAACAAAGATCAGGTTTTTCGTGCGAAACTGCGCAGCAGGGCCCCGTTCTGGTCACGATAGTCGACGCGCAGCGGCATTCGGCCAAGAGCGTGTGTGGCGCAGGAAAAACACGGATCGTAGCTGCGAATACCAGCTTCGATCATGTTCAGGAGGGATTCCGGCAGCTCCTGCCCGGGACCGTCGAGCAGATGCGTCGCTATCTGCCGTATCCCCCGGTTCATCGCGAGGTTGTTCTGCGCGGTGGCGATCAGCAGATCGGTCCGATTAACGACACCGTCAGATCCGGCACTGAAATTGTGGAACAGGGTGCCGCGCGGTGCTTCCGTGGCTGCTACGCCTTGAGGACGGTTGGAGAACGCGCGTGATCGCAGCGTATCACTACGCAGGGTCTCGGGATCGGTGAGCAGCTGCTCGATGCGCTCGAGCGCAAAGAGGATCTCGATCAGGCGTGCATAGTGGTAGTAAAGGGAATTCTGTGCCGTCCCCTGTGGCGCCGTTCGCTGGCGGTACTCGGTAAGTTCCGCATCAGCTCTGGGCGTACCGGTGCGAGCGCACACATTCAGACGTGCCAGTGGTCCCACGCGATACATGCCACGGGTCGGTCCGAGCGGCTGGTAATAAGGGAAACGCATGTAGGACCAGGATTCGTTTTCCTCAGCAATGAAATCTCGGTAGGTACGAGGGTCGATTCTGTCTGCCACGATGTTTCCCGCAGCATCAGTGATGCGCAGTGTGCCATCATAGTATTCGAGCTCCTCGTGCTCGTTGATCATGCCGATCGACAGCGAGGGAAAACTCCCCATGATGTCAAAAGAATCATGTGGGGATTCCAGCCAGGCCTTCATGAAATCCAGAGCCATTCGAATCGTACTGTGAGCCTCCGGCAGACCGTCGAGAAGGATATCCCGGTTCTGCTCGCTCAGCGCACTTCGCACTCCTCCGGGGATGACAAAGTCCGCATGAATCCGTTTACCCGCCAGACGGGAGATGACTTCCTGGCCGTATTTTCGCAAGCGTATTCCGCGTCGCGCAAATTCCTCGTTGTCACGCATGACGGTGAAGAAATCCCGGCTCTCGGCAGGTTGGTCAAAGCCCAGGAGCAGATCAGGGGAGGAAAGGTGAAAGAAGCTCATCGCATGCGACTGTATCCACTGGCCGAGTACGAGGATACGCCGAAGCTGTTCCGCAGTGCGGGGAATTGTGACCGCGAGGATCTCATCACCTGCTTTGGCAGAGGTGACTGCATGGCTGACCGGACACACACCGCAAATCCTCGAGGTAATGCGCGGCATCTCCCAGATGAGGCGTCCGGTGCAGATGGCCTCGAATCCCCGGAACTCGGCGACATGCAGGCGCGCGTCCTCGACACGGCCGTGCTCGTTAAACATGATACTGATGCGCGCATGTCCTTCGACGCGGGTCACAGGATCGATCACGATTTCACGGCGGCTCTCAGTCATTTGCTCGGTGCTCCAGTTCGAATGTGGGATTGCGCCCGTCCAGCAGGTCATCAAGAACGCGCCAGATGAGGTCCGCATCTGGCGGACACCCTGGAAGATGATATTCAACAGGGACGACCGTGTGAAGCGGGACAACGCGTTCAAGCACTTGCGGCAGATGATCAGAGCGCTGCTGTGCCACGGGGGTGGTGGAGAAGCGCTCCAACAGTGACGTCTTATGGTTTGAACAGTTTCGCATCGCGGTCACGTTGCCGTTCACTGCGCAATCACCGAAGGCGATGAGGATACGACTTCGTTCACGTATCCGTTGCAGCTGTACGAGGTGCTCATCCATGGAAACCGCACCTTCGACTAATGCGATATCCATGTGCTCCGGCAGTGCCCGCGTGTCCATAAATGGGCTTGCAACGACGCGTGCGCGTTGGTTCAGGGCGACCAGCTGCTCGTCAAGATCGAGGAAAGACATGTGGCAACCGCTGCAGCCTCCCAGCCAGAACGTACCAAGGGTTTTCATCTCTTCCATGGCATTTTCCGCTGTGCGTTGACGATGTACTTCAGATATTCCTCTTTTCCATGGTGTTCCGATGGCAGACTGCCTTTTTCGAACAGGGCGCCGGTCGGGCAGACAAGAAGGCATTTACCACAGGAGGTGCAGGAACGAGCATCACTCCAGGTATCCGCCATGTCGGTGACGAGGCTTGTATCACAAGCTCGACCGGCAGTATCCAGTGTGTGAGCGCCCTCGACGTCGTCACAGATACGGATGCATCTCGTGCAGAGAATGCAGCGGTTGTGGTCGAGGACGAATCGCTCGTGTGTCGCGTCCAGCGTGAGTGCCGGATGCAGGTAGTCAAATCGAACGTGATCCATACCCGCCCGGCGCGCCAGTGTCTGCAGTTCGCAATGTCCGTCTGCGCCGCACACCGAGCAGACATGGTTTCGCTCACTGAACAGCAGTTCAAGGATCATGCGGCGATATTTGAGCAGGCGTGGTGAATGCGTCTTGACCGACATGCCTTCCTCGACGCGTGTGACACACGCGGGCAGAAGTTTGTTCTGTCCTTCGGCTTCAACCAGGCAGAGGCGGCAGGCGCCGACATCCTCGAGTCCGTCAAGATGACACAAGGTTGGGATATCGATCCCGTGTTCTCGTGCTGCATCGAGAACAGTTGTCCCCTCAGCGGCGCTGACCATGACATTATCAATCGAGAGAGTTTTGATCTCATGCATGGCTGATATCCTCACTCGAGGTCGGAGGAGCGATGGACGCCGGGTCGGCATCCTCGAACGAGCATACACCGGCAGGACAACTGTGCTCGAATACATGCTGCTCGACCTCTTTTCGGAAGTAGTGCAGAATCGAGATCACCGGGTTTGGTGACGACTGCCCAAGTCCGCAAAGGCTGGTATCCTTGATCATGACACAGAGTTCCTCCAGCGTCTCGATGTCGCTCTCACGTGCCGACCCGCGACGAATTTTATCGAGGAGACGATGCATCTGCACGGTGCCCACTCTGCACGGAATGCATTTTCCGCAGGATTCGCTGCGACAGAAATCCATGAAATAGCACGCCATGTCGACCATGCAGGTAGTGTCGTCCATGACGACGAGTCCGCCCGACCCCATCATCGAACCGACGGACGAGAGGGAATCAAAGTCATACGAAACGTCAAGATGTTTCGCTGGAATGCAGCCGCCGGACGGACCTCCGGACTGCACAGCCTTGCAGATGCCGTCGTTTACGATGCCACCACCGATATCCTCGACGATCGTGCGCAGGGTCGTGCCCATGGGTACCTCGACAAGGCCAGTATTATTGACACGGCCTGTGAGAGCGATCACCTTGGTACCGGTACTGCCTTTCGTCCCCACTCCGGAAAACCAGCGGGCGCCCCGCAGGACAATGGGAGCGACGTTGACGATCGTCTCCACATTGTTGACAACGGTGGGTTTTCCCCAGAGTCCGCTCTGAGATGGGAAAGGCGGACGGGGGCGCGGCTGACCGCGCAGTCCTTCGATCGACCTGAGCAGCGCGGTTTCTTCCCCGCAAACGAAAGCGCCGGCACCGACGCGCAGGTCGACGTGAAAATTGAAGCCGGATTCGAATATGCGATTGCCGAGCAGACGCATCCGTTCCGCCTCCTCGATTGCATGGCGCATACATTCGATCGCGCGTGTATACTCACCACGGACGTAGATGTATCCCTGCTGAGCACCAACCGCGTAGCCGGCGATTGCCATACCCTCGAGAATGGAGTGGGGATTGCCCTGCAGCATGGCGCGGTCCATGAATGATCCCGGATCACCTTCGTCGGCATTGCAGACGATGTACTTGTTTCCCGCAGGACCCCGACGAACAATGTCCCATTTAAGGCCCGTCGGATATCCACCCCCCCCACGGCCTCTCAGGCCGCTGTTGCGGATCTCAAGAATGACGCTTTCGGGATTATGATAGGTCACGGATTTCGCCAGCGCTTCGTATCCGCTATGCGCGATGTAGTCCTCGATCGACCAGGGATCGATGTGACCCATGTGCTCGAGGACAACCGGACTTTGTTTGCCATAGAATGCAAAATCGCCGGGCAGCAATCGCTCTTTGTACCGCTTCAGCTTTCGAGAATAGTCTTCGACGATCCCCGCGACATCATCGGGAGTGACCCTGGTGTACATCACGTCATTCAATGTGACACGTACCAGCGGACCAGCACCGCAGAGTCCCATGCACCCGGTTGCTACGACGCGCACCTTGTTTTCGAGACCATGCTGACGGCAGGCCGAGTCGAAATTCTTCAGCAGGTCGTCGGCCCCGGCCGCCAGACAGCCACCTCCGCCACAGACCTGGATTTCTGCGCGAAACGTGCCGAGTTTATTACGGAATTCCTCGCCGATGCCGTATAGTTCTTCAATAGTCACGACGCATCTTCCTCTTGCTGAGCGAGAGCGGCGTTGACATCATCGACGTTGGCGCGAAGAAGTACATCATTGTTGACCCTGACAATCGGGCCGTTTCCGCAGGCTCCAAGGCAGCGGGCCGTGCCGATGTCGGCTGCGGGTGTATCGTTCGGATCCTTTGTTGCGCAGCAGTGCGCACGGATCTCTTTTTCGAGCCGGGAGGATCCGTTGACGTAGCATGCCGTGCCGGCGCAGATGGTGACTTCTCGTTCCGGGGGTGGGGTGAGTCGAAAAAACGGGTAATAACTCGCAACGCCATACACATGACTGGGCGGAAGCTGCATCTGGGCTGCAATGTACGAGAGTGTTTCCTTCGAGAGGTACCCGAACTGCTGCTGCGCGGTATGCAGCACCTCAACCAGTGCATCCGGGGCGCCCTGGTGCCGGGTCAGTGCGCGGTCGAGCTGTTTATGTCGACTGCGTTGTTCGGAATTGTGATCAGCATTCATTGTATGCCGGCAATCGCTTGCTGTTGAACAACAGATCCAGAGTTGATCGGCACGAAGTGGCAGGCCTCCTCTTGCGGCAGTACATCGTGGCGATGCCGTCGGCTACGATGTGCTGCCTGTTCACCTCGCGTCTGGATGGCTCACAAGAGGTCACTGGCCATCTCAGCGAGTTCGCTGCGCTCACCCTTTTCCAGGGTGACATGAGCATAGAGTTTCTGTCCCTTCATCTTGTCGATCAGATAGCTGAGACCATTCGAACGGCTGTCGAGATACGGATGGTCAATCTGATAGATATCACCGGTGAACACGAATTTCGTGCCTTCTCCGGCCCGCGTGATGATGGTCTTGATCTCATGCGGTGTCAGATTCTGCGCCTCATCCACGATGAAGAAGATGTTGACGAGGCTGCGGCCACGAATGTAGGCAAGGGGAGAGATGACGAGTTTCTCTTCCTTCAGCATTTCCTGGATACGGCGGTGCTTGACATCTGATTCCGCGAACTGGTTCTGTATCACTCCGAGATTATCGAAGAGTGGCTGCATGTACGGATCGAGCTTGGAATGGATGTCGCCGGGAAGGTATCCGAGATCCTTGTTGCTCAGCGGCACGACCGGCCTGGCCAGGTAAATCTGTCTGTAAAGCTTGCGCTTCTCCAGTGCCGCAGCCAGTGCGAGCAGTGTTTTGCCGGTACCTGCTTTTCCGCACATGGACACGAGCTGAATGTTAGGATCGGTGAGCGCGTTCATGGCGAACGTCTGCTCGGAGTTTCTGGGGGTGATGCCGTACGAAGAGAACTTGTCCACGCGTTTCATCATCTCCATGGTGGCATCGTAAACGGCGAGCGCAGATTTGCGTCCACACCGAACAATGAAAAACTCATTCGGTTTAAACTTCTCATGGCCTTCAAAATGCTCGGCCGGTACCTCATAGGGTGGCTGATAGAGAGAGTCGATGAGGGTCTCGTCGACATTTTCCAGAACACTTCTGCCAGTGTACAGTGTGTCGAGGTCCATGACCATGTCTGAGACATAGTCCTGAGACATCAGTCCGACACCCTTCGCCTTCATGCGCAGGTTCACGTCCTTGGTAACGAGAAGCACCTGTCGGCGAGGATGGGCCTTATTGAGGGCAAAGGCACAGTGGAGAATACGGTGATCAGGCGTCTGGCTGGGGAAGCTGAGAGAGAATTCCTTATCGATTTCCGAATCGAGGCGGATACTGATATTGCCCATCCCTTTGCCGATTTTCACACCGCCATTGAACAGTTTGTCTCCGCTCAGGGCATCGAGACCGCGCACGAATTGGCGCGCGTGGAAGTTCAGTGAATCATTGCCTTTCTTGAACTGGTCGAGTTCCTCAAGGACTGCGATGGGAATGACAATGTCATGTTCTTCGAATTTGTAGATGGAGGAGCTGTCGTGGAGGATGACATTGGTATCAATAACGAAGATTTTTCTGGGTTTACGCGGCGGCATACAACAACCTCGGTGTTTGGGGGGTACAACGCGTTGGCCTCCATAATTTAGACAGAATTCACTCAATCACAAGCTGACAGATGTTAGGAAATCCGGCGCATGAGCACGTATATTATTTGGTATCACGTCATATGTTTCATGGAGCTTGTATGTCATCCCGAAGCAGTTGGGACCAGTATTTCATGCGTATTGCGACGATCGTCGCGGAGCGCGCAACCTGCTCGCGCGCGAAAATCGGCGCGGTGATCGTCAAGGATAAGAACATCATCGCTACCGGATACAACGGATCGCCTGCAGGCCATCCACACTGCACCGATGTTGGCTGTCTGATTTATGTTTCCCGCAATCCGGACGGCGAAGAGGAGGAAAACTGCTTCCGAACCATCCATGCGGAAATCAATGCGATCGCCCAGGCTGCCAAGCACGGCGTGGAAATCGATGGTGCTGACATCTATGTCACGGCATCTCCATGTTACCATTGCCTGAAAACGCTGCTGAATACCGGCATCCGGCGGATATGCTACCTCAAACCCTACAAGATCGACCGCATTGAATCCCTTCTGGAGCATTCAAGCCAGGAACTGGTCCATGTACCTCTTGATGATGAATAGGCGGCTTGCACAGCATGTGAAGACCATGACAAGCAAGGATATGAAAAAGGGCGCCGCAGTGGGCGCCCTTTCCTGTAATGGTGGTGTTATCCTCATGGAGTCGTCTAACGGGAGACCACGCGGAATTCAACGCGGCGGTTGAGCGCGCGGCCTTCGTCCGTGTCGTTTGTTGCGATCGGGCTTTCCATTCCGTAGCCACGTGCGGATAACCTGGGAGGAGAAACGCCCTTCTGCACGAGGTAGTCCAGCACGGACTGCGCCCGGTCCTGTGAGAGCTTCTTGTTGTAGTCGCGTGTCCCGACATTGTCGGTATGGCCCGCGAGTTCCACCTTGACCGTTGCGTTGGCTTTCAGCCAGTCTACCGCGCGGTCAAGATCGATGTAGGAAGCCGGCTGCAACGTGGCCTTGTCGAAATCGAAATACACGAGGAGGCGCACGATATCACGGGTCATTGAGATATCCTTGCGAATCATGTCGTTTTCCGAATCGGCCGGTACATCGAAGCGCTCGGAGTAGAACAGATAACCGGGGGCTTCCGAGGTAATGATATAACTCTTCCCGGGCTGCAGCACCGCGACGTAATTTCCATCCACCTCGTCACTGTAGAACGTACTCATGATCTTGTTCGACGCGACATCTCGGACGGTGAGAGCGGCACCAACCGGAGAATCGGAGCGCGAGTCCGTCACCTGTCCGATAACCGTCGTGACTCCGCTGGGAGGAAGGGGATTCGGAACGGCGAGATAGATATCGAGATCGCCCGAACCACCCGGACGATTCGATGCGAAATAGAGGTCGTCGCTGTTGAGCCGAAGGCTGCAGAAATAGTCGTCATACTCGCTGTTGATGGGAGTGCCGATATGCTGCGGCGAGGTCCAGCCGCGATCGGTCATTCGGGAGCGGTAGATATCCTGTCCGCCGATTCCCGGGTGTGTGTCGCTGGAAAAATACAGCGTTATGTTGTCCGCCGAGATATACGGAGCAAATTCATCTCCCGTCGAGTTGATGGTCGCACCGAGGTTGGTCGCGGCTCCGAATTCACCGCCGTAACTGCGGCGTGTCATCCAGATATCTGTGCCTCCCGAACCGCCCGGCCGCTCGGAAACGAAGAAGAGCATCAGTCCATCAGGGGACAGTGTCGGTTGCGAATCCCAGGCTGAGGAGTTGACAGTCGCTCCGAGGTTCCGGATGTTTCTCCAGCTGCCGCCGATATATTCCGCGATGTACAGGTCGCAGTCGCCCAGGCCGCCCAAACGGTCGCAGCCTGTGAAGACCATCCACCGGCCATCCGGCGTGATGGTCGTACCGCCTTCGTCACCGGGAGTATTCAGAGCGGGACCGGCAGCCTGGATCTGCTCCCAGTCGTTATACCCCTGCACGGCAGAATAAATATCCTGATCTCCACCGCGGTTGGAGGTGAAATAGAGGACACGCCCGTTGCCGAGTAGCAGCGGAGCAAAATCATCATCTGAGGAATTGAGATCACCGCCGATGGAGCGGACCGACACCTCGTAATTTTTCGGTGAGATGACCGGGCGCCTCGGGGCATCTTCCTGCGCCAGTGCTGACCACGTGAGAAGCAGCACCGGCAGGACAAAGCGCGCAAATCGTGCGAAATGTTTCATGCTGTGTTCCTCCTAGTGCTAGTCGATCCGCCAGCGAAGGCCAATGGTGATAAAAGTTGTGATTACGTTGAAGTCGTTGTTGAATCCCACGATCGGTTCGTTAAATCCGTTTTCCCATCCAATCAGTGCGCCGTTGTCGTCGATGGGAGGATCGACATTGGGATCCGCGGGATAGACACTGTCGATAAAGTCGCTCATAGGAACCGCAACAGTCACTTCAGGGACGAGGAACAGCGACTCGCTCAACTCGATCATGTAACCGAAACCAAGCTTAAGATCGATGCGCGTGTCCATGAATCCCGCAATCTCTTCTTCAGAAGACGCGGAGGTAAACTCTGAGATGACTTCCTGGTCGTCTAACCATTCTGTGTAGAAAAGATCTTCTGGTTGTACGATGCGTTGTGTCAATTCCGCGGTATTCGAGGATAATATTCCGATCGAAGGTCCGATTAACCCATACAGTGGTATTTCGAGCGGTTGAATGCGCAGTAGCATATCGAAGCCCAGGTAGTCAAACGTCCAGTCTGTTTCGTGCTCGAGCACTGTTGTCAGGTCGGTCTCCGTGTCCGGGTGAACCTCACCAAGGTCTGTCAGAAGGGAGAAGCCGCCCGTTCGGTTGTGATAATTTCCTTTGATGACAAGTCCGAAAGCGTTGCTCAACGGGAAATCCAGAGTGAGACCGAGATATAGTCCTACACCGTCACCTTCATCAGCTGCTGCTGTCAAAGGGTAGGCGTGTGGAAATGGGGAATTATACATTGGTCCATAGAACGGATTGCTTACGTGGTACGGGTTCGGCATGAAGAACGAAACCGGACCATTTTGGAATCGTGAATACGTGATCCCGGCATCGATACCGATGAACCAGAAGTATTCACTCGAAGATGTTCGTTCCGGGCGTAAGACATCACCGCCATCCCGGAGCGAGAAGGCTGAGCCTCCCTTTTCCGGGTCATGAGTCGTAGCCCCAGCCCGTGATCCCGCTGCGAATATTCCGCTCAGGAGCAGTAGGCAGAGACAGGTGCGAATAGTGTGACGCATGTCCAGTAATCCTGTTATTGTTGGAGTAGAGGCTGCGATACGCGAGCAGATCCTCAGTATGTGAGGTCGATCTGCACTGATATGATGGATATGCGGATAGTATAGGATTAATCGGTTTCGCATGCAACCGGATGATTGCACGCCGTCAAGAGAGGGGAGCGGTGCCTATTTCTTGAGAAAATCCGGCGTAAAGGGTTCAGGTAGCAGATTGACGAGGGAGAGAGTGCGGGGTGTACCGGAGGGATCATCAAGTATGACTGTGAGTTCGGGTCCGAATTCACTCAGTACCTGCCGGCAGGCACCGCAGGGGGGAACAGCTTTACCGTCGGCACTGATCGCTACGGCATGGAATGCGGCGATACCTGCGCTCAGCGCGGTGAACACTGCCGAGCGTTCGGCACAGCACGTGAGGGAATAGGAACTGTTCTCAACGTTGCAGCCAACGATGATGCGGCCGTCTTCAGCCAGGAGCGCCGCTCCGACACGGAATCCGGAGTATGGTGCGTATGCGTTGTTCCGTACCTCGCGGGCAGCTTCGACGAGTGTGGTGACGACGTTCTGTTCGATGTCCATGACGACTCCTGGAAGAAATAAAAAAAGGCCTGAAGTTTCAGACCTTTTGTGGACCCAGACGGGATCGAACCGACGACCTCTACAATGCCATTGTAGCGCTCTCCCAACTGAGCTATGGGCCCGAAGGGTTTTCAAATATAGTACCTCGGGATTTCTCATGCAACAGCGGCCGCATGATTCGGCGGGAAGCAGCGCAGACCCCTTTTCAGAGGCGTACCATCTGGGTGAAGTAGTCCCGTTTCTCCATGGTATGGATGGCCAGGGCTCCCGCACGCACGAGTCGCACGAGCAGGCGTGATGCGCGGCGTTCAGAAACGTTGATCAGCCTTGCGTATTCCTTCACCGTGATGCGTTCATTCTTCTCGAGATAGGCGAACAGGCGCTTCTCGGCCTCACCGTAAATCAGTCTCACGGGCTCTGAAGCTCCGTACTGATGACGAAGAACGCGGATCATTTCCTTGCTCGCCTGAATGCTTTTCTCACCGACGCGGACAAACGATTTCTCATCATCATTGTCGTCGATGAGTAAATGCGGCTTCTGCTCACTTTCGGGAATTTCGATGCAGATCACGTCAAGTTCGTCGAAGTTGTAGATGTCGACCTTATGTTCGATCGGAGGATCGCAGAGATGCCTGGCTGCGATACCGATATCCTCGAGTTCTGCTTTCTCGCTCTCTACGCCAACAATACTTTTGTCGTCATCCACGCCGAACAGGATGACGCCGCCCCGGGTGTTGGCAAAGGCGATCATTTCACGCGCGATCTTCCTGGGGGAAGACACCTTGCGCTTGAACTCCACCATGAGGCCTTCGCCTTCTTCAATGCAGCCTGTGACTTCGTGAAATCGCATATTGCCATGAGTTGTTTTTTTGCAGTATGGGAAAAAGCCTCGTTGCAGACAATGCCGTTTCTCGGAACTGGAAAAAATATCATGCGGATTTTGTAATATGTTCCTGTGTCATCGCAATAACTATCCGATTCACCCAACATGCCGATCCTGTGCAATTACTATTTGACCTATCGCTGCAACGCGTATTGTGATTTCTGCCATTTCGGCGATCACAAGGCATATGCCGGCAGCAGGCATGCTGATACGGATGAGGTGCTGAAGAACCTGCGCGATATCAAGCAGCTGGGGGTGCGCTTCATAGACCTCACTGGCGGAGAACCACTGCTGCATCC
The DNA here is from genome assembly GCA_002869275.1 of Ignavibacteria bacterium. GTDB lineage: Bacteria > Bacteroidota > Ignavibacteria > SZUA-365 > SZUA-365 > BM516. The sequence goes on from PKTF01000064.1 coordinate 26,427, forward strand.
GGATATCGATGTCATCGCACGTGAAGCGCAGAGCCTGGGCATGCGCAGCAGTATCACGACGAACGGTCTGCTGTATCCGAAACTTGCAGAGCGACTTCGAGGAGCCGTGGACCTGCTGCATTTTTCGCTCGACAGTGGCGTCGCCGCGCAGCATGACGCGATGCGGGGTGTGGCATGCTTCGAGAAAGTGATTGAATCGGTCCGTATCGCCCGTGAACTCGGAGAGACTCCCGACCTGCTGTTCACGGTGACCAACGAGAACGTTGACCAGATGTCCGCAGTCTACGACATCGCGAGAGAGCACGGCCTGCTCCTCCTGCTTAACCCCATTTTCAGCTACTTTCGCGAAGAAGGACTGTCTGATGATGCGCTGACACGGACAGAGGAGTTTGCTCGACGGCCGATGGTATATCTCAACCCATCCTTCCTTACGCTGAGACGTAGGGGCGGGAATGATCCGAAGAACCCGCTGTGCAGGGCCGTGTCGCGTGTCATTGTCATCTCGCCGGAGAATGAAATTCTGCTGCCATGCTACCATCTGCATTTCGAACGGCTGCCCATCGGCGGGGACCTTGCGTCGGTGTGGGGGAGCGAGCGCGTGCAGTGGCATCGTGAACGTGAGGGAAGACATGATTTCTGTTCAGGATGCACCATCAACTGTTATTTTGAACCCTCGTTTGCTTTTCCCACCAACCGCATGGGAATTGCGGCCGTACCGTCGAAAATCCGCTACGGCTATGACAAGTATGTGCGGCAGGTATTCCGCAACCGCTGAGGCTCCAGCGCGAAGGTGTCCATTGCTCGCCGGGTGATCTGGAACATTTCAGGGACTGTTACGTCAATATCCTGATAGAGTCGGGTACCGCACGGGGATCAGCTTTGGGTTTGCGTGCGATTTTGTTCAATACGTATTTTACCTAGATATAAGATTTCAGGGTTCGCCACCGCACTTCCCTGAGCCGCGGGGCATCACCTGGCACATCAACATTCTCACGCCTTATGACGAGAGGTATCATGGAAGTCAACATCCAGGAAATCAACGAACGCATTCAGAAAGAAAGCGCCTTTATCGACGCGCTCCGACTGGAGATGGGCAAGGTGATCATCGGCCAGAAGGGTATGATAGACAGGCTGCTGATCGGTTTGCTCGGCGACGGTCACATCCTTCTCGAGGGTGTGCCGGGCCTGGCAAAAACAACGGCCATCAAAACACTTGCCGCTTCGATGCAGGCTTCATTCCACCGCCTGCAGTTTACACCTGATCTGCTGCCGGCCGACCTGATCGGTACGATGATCTACAATCAGAAAACCGGGGAATTCCAGACGAAGCACGGACCGGTATTCGCCAACTTCATCCTTGCCGACGAAATCAACCGTTCGCCGGCGAAGGTGCAGAGCGCGCTTCTGGAGGCCATGCAGGAACGACAGGTGACCATCGGCGAGCATACGTTCGCGCTTCCGAAGCCCTTTCTCGTCATGGCGACGCAAAATCCCATCGAACAGGAAGGCACGTATCCGCTGCCCGAAGCGCAGGTCGATCGCTTCATGCTCAAGGTGAAGATCGACTATCCCGCTCGCGACGAAGAGCTTCTGATCATGCGCCAGCAGATTGCCAGTGACGTACCGACCCCGAATCAGGTGATATCCGCTGACGATGTGCTCAAAGCGCGCGAAGCCCTTCACATGGTATACATGGATGAAAAGATTGAACAATACATCCTCGATATCGTGCAGGCGACCCGCGATCCGCGGCAGTTCAAGCTTGAGCGCCTGGCGAATTATATCGCCTACGGCGGCTCTCCCCGCGCCAGCATCAACCTGGCCATCGCCGGGAAGGCGCACGCATTCATCCAGCGTCGGGGTTACGTGATTCCCGAGGACATCCGCGCCGTGTGCTTCGATGTGCTGCGACATCGCGTGGCGGTGACCTATGAGGCAGAGGCCGAAGAGTTGAATTCGGAAATGATCATCCAGGAAATCCTCGATTCCATCGAAGTACCCTGATCCTGAACGATTTCGTTCGATGATGTTAGATCAGGTAAGAGATTCATGGATACTAAGCAGATTCTCAGAAACGTACGACAGATAGAAATCCGCACGCGCGGACTGGTCAACCAGCTCTTCTCCGGCGAGTACCATAGCGTTTTCAAGGGACGTGGAATGGAATTCTCGGAAGTGCGTGAATACCAGTTCGGCGATGATGTGCGCACCATCGACTGGAACGTATCCGCACGCTTCAATCATCCTTTCGTCAAGGTGTTCGAAGAGGAGCGCGAACTGACCGTGATGCTGCTCGTCGACATGAGTGGCTCGCAGGATTACGGGACGTCGAGCAGGAGTAAACGTGACGTGGCGGCGGAGCTCTGTGCTGTTCTGGCGTTCAGCGCCATCAAGAACAACGACAAGGTCGGCATGATCATTTTCACCGACCAGATCGAGAAGTTCATTCCTCCGAAGAAGGGACGTTCACATATTCTCCGCATCATCCGTGACATCCTCGCCTTCGAACCTCAGAGCAGTGGTACCAGTGTTACAGCGGCTCTGGAGTATTTCAACCACGTGATCAAGAAGCGGTCCATCGTGTTTCTCATCTCCGACTTCATGGACGAGAATTACGATCGCCCGCTGAAAATCGTCGCGCGAAAGCACGATCTGATCGGTGTCCAGCTGATGGACCGGCGTGAACGTGAACTGCCCGATGTCGGCCTGGTAAAACTGCAGGATGCTGAAAGCGGCAGAGAGCGCTGGATCGACACATCATTGTCCTCCGTGCGCGCACAATACCGGCGCGACTGGGATGAACGTACAGAAGATCGGGCGCGTCGTTTCCTTGTGTCGAATGTTGACAGCATCGCGATCGACGTCGAGGAGGGCTACATCCAGCCGCTCGTGGAGTTTTTCCGCATGAGGGAGAGGCGATATTGATGAGACGATTGCATTACATACTGCTATTGCTGCTCCTGGCCGTAGGCTTGCGGGCGCAGAGTGCGAAGATCGACGTGACGGTTGATTCCACGTCCTATCTCATCGGCGATTGGATCGCGCTGCATCTGTCAGTGGATGCCCCGGCGACCTGGGTGCTGCGCATGCCATCACAGGATGACGATTTTGAAAACGCTGAATTTGTTTCCGCTGAAGAACTGCAGAGGGAAAGCAGTGGTAAGCGACAGCAGCTGCGGCAAACCTGCATCGTGACGGTCTTCGATACCGGACGCATCCCGGTGAAAGCTATCGTCCGATACTCGAAACCCGGCGACACGACCGCGTATACGCTCACATCCGAAGCGATGCTGTTCGATATCACCACCGTGGAACTCGATACGACGCAGTCGTTCAAGGACATTCGCGATGTCCTGCACGTCCCGCTCACGATATGGGATTACCTGCTTTACGCAGGGGTGACCATTCTTATCGGGCTCCTCGCATGGTTCGGGTACCGCTGGTATACAAACCGTGACGAGGACGAGAGGGAGGAAGAAGGCGAATTGGAACCAGATCTGCCTCCGCATGTCATCGCTCTGCAGGCGCTGGAAAGCATCAGGAGCGAACAGCTCTGGCAGAATGGCAGGTACAAGCAGTATCAATCCCGTGTGACGGACGTTTTGCGTGCGTATATCGAACGGCGATTCGATCTCCCTGCCCTCGAGCATCCAACAAGTGAAATCATTCCCGATGTGGCCCTGCTCGGACTCGACACTGATGTTGTCGGTGAACTCGAGACCGTGCTTCGCACGGCGGACCTGACAAAATTCGCGAAGTACGTACCCAGCGTTGTCGAGAACGAAAAAGCCATGCGCTTCTCCGTCGACTTCGTTGAAGACACGAAACAGGAAGTTGCTGCTGTATTATCGGAGGTCACCACACCGACCGCAGGGTCGGAGGAGGCTGATGATGTTTGAACATATCACCCAGTTTGCACACCCATGGCTGCTCTGGCTGCTCCTGCTTATTCCGCTCCTTTCCGCGTGGTATATCTGGAAGCAAAAGCGCCTGACCGCGTCTCTGCGGCATTCATCTTTTTCAGGCATCGATCACCTCTCATCCGGATGGCGGGTCCGCCTGCGTCATCTGCCGTTCGCCCTGCGCATGATCGCGCTTGCGTTGCTGATCATCGCATTTGCGCGTCCACAGTCTTCGGCCAGAGGCGAGCGCGTATTCCGCGAGGGAATTGACATCACCATCGTGGTGGATATTTCCGGATCGATGCTTGCGGAGGACCTGCGGCCGAACCGTTTGGAAGCCGCGAAAAATGTTGCTGAAGAGTTTATCGAGGCACGTCTCAATGACAGGATCGGACTGGTCATTTTTGCCGGTGAGAGTTTTACACAGTGTCCGCTGACAACCGATTATGCAGTATTGATCGACCTTCTCAAGAAGGTGGAAACCGGTTATCTGCAAGACGGAACAGCCATCGGTGAAGGGATCGCCAATGCGGTGAACCGCATGAAGAGCAGCTCATCGAAGAGCAAGGTCATGATTCTGCTTACCGATGGTGTCAACAACATGGGATCCATCGATCCTGCCACCGCGGCTGAGATTGCCGAGACCTTTGGCATACGTATCTATACCATCGGTGTGGGGACTCGAGGAATGGCGCCTTACCCTGTTCAAACACCGTTCGGTATCCAGTATCAGCCCATGCCTGTTGAAATCGATGAGGAAATGCTCACACAGGTCGCGGGTATCACCGATGGACAGTATTTCCGCGCTACAAGTAATAAAAAGCTGAAAGACATTTACGAAGAAATCGATAATCTTGAGCGCACGAAAATCGAGGTTACCGAGTTTCATCGCTATACCGAGCTGTTTTATTCGTACCTGATGCTCGGACTGGCGCTGCTCGTTGCCGAACTTCTGCTTTCCGCATTCGTGTTCCGCAAGATCCCATGATGTGAACGCAAACCAACGATACACATGATACAATTCGCACATCCTGAATACCTGAATTACCTGTTTGCGCTCCCGGCCATCGCCGCGGTAATATGGTTCGCGTGGTACCTCAAACAGAAGCGCGTCCGCGCCTATGGAGACAAGGCGCGTGTCCTGCGCATGGTTCCTGAGCGCAGCCGTGTCAAATACTGGCTGCGGGGATCCATGATCCTGCTGACCTTTGCCGTGCTGATTGTTGCGTATGCCAATCCCAAGGTCGGGACGAAGTTCGAGGAAGTGACACGCAGTGGGATTGATCTGATCGTCGCCATCGACGTGTCGTCGAGTATGCGTGCCGAGGATATCCAACCTGATCGCATCAGTGCAGCAAAGAAGGAACTGCAGAATCTCATCAACAATCTCAAAGGCGACCGCATCGGTATCATCGTATTCTCAGGGGATGCATACACCCAGTTACCACTCACGTCGGATTACAACGCCGCGTTGATGCTCACCGATGTGATCACAACAGGCATTGCTCCGACACCGGGCACTTCCATCGGATCGGCAATCGACCTTGCCCGTGAATCCTTCAAGAAAGAGGAGGGGAAGTTCAAGGCAATGGTGGTCATCACTGATGGAGAGAATCACGAGGATGATCCCGTGAGCGTCGCGAAGGACGCTGCGGCCGAAGGTATCGTAATACACACCATCGGCATGGGAAGCCTGGAAGGGGCTCCGATTCCGCTGAGCGGTGACCGGCAGCGCGGCGGCTTCAAGAAGGATGCCGAAGGCGACCTCGTACTGTCGCGGCTCGATGCCGAAACGCTGCGCGAGATTGCACAGGTCACAGAGGGTTCTTTCACGCAGGCGTTGAGCGGACGAGACAATCTTGCCACGGTCTTCGAGCGCATCGAGCGCATGGAGAAAAAAGAATTCGGGACGAAGCAGTTCACCGATTTCGAGGATCGGTTCCAATACGTTCTTGCTCTGGGGTTGCTCCTGTTGATTGCGGAACTGTTCATCTCGGAAACGCGTAACCGCTTTCTCTCACGATTCTCACTGTTCGCTCCCAACGACGAGGAGGAGGTATAAAATGGTCCGTCGAGTATTCATGCTCTGTGCTGGTGTTCTGCTCATCACGTCCGCTGTGCAGTCGCAGTCGTACAGATCCACGGTCAACGAAGGCAACGAGTATTACAATCAACAGCAGTATGATGAGGCGCGTGAGAAGTATGAACAAGCCGCTGTGAGTGAGCCTGAGCGTCCTGAAAGCTATTTCAATCAGGGCAATGCCGCGTATCGTTCTGACGATATCAAGGCTGCGATCGAGCAGTATGAAAAGGCTGGAACGCGGGTACGCAGTAAAGAAGAGCTGGCTCGTACGTTGTACAATGCGGGTAACACGTTTCTGAACGCAGCCGACAAAGGAGTGGAGAATCCTGCCCTGCAGCAGGCCGCGGCAGCACAGGGCGCCGGGAGCCAGGGTGCCGAACTCCGGATGGAGGGCTACCGCAAGGCAATTGACCTGTACAAGCAGACGCTGAAACTCAATCCCCGCGATGCCGATGCACGCTACAATTTGACCTACGCACGTAAAAAACTCGAAGACCTGCAGAAGCAGCAGCAGAACCAGAACCAGGACGAGCAGCAGAAGAAGGATCAGAAGCAGGACAAGGATAAGGACGATCAGCAGCAGGACAAGAATAAGCAGGACGAGCAGAACAAGAAAGACAAGCAGGACGAGCAGCAGCAGAAGCAGCAGAATCAGAAGGACAAAGACCAGAAAGAGAACGCCAAACCTGACGAGCAGCAGCAGTCCAAACCGGAAAAGCAGAAAACCATGTCGAAGCAGCAGGCAGAACAGATCCTGCGGGCGCTGGAACGCGACGAGAAGGATCTGCAGAAAAAGAAACGTCAGAAGACCAATGTGCGTGTATCGGTGGAGAAGGACTGGTAGACAATGATGCGCCGATTGCTTTATACCGTCACGATACTCCTGCTGGCATTGACGCTGCGTGCCCAGGATGCGCAGTTCACCTGCAGCGTCGATCGCGTCGAGGTTCCACTCGGACAGCAATTCCAGGTGACGTACACGCTTTCCGGCGGCAATCTCAAGCGTCACAGTGGATTCAATGCGCCTGATCTCAACCGCAATTTCCTGACGCTCAGCGGTCCGTCGACTTCGCAGCAGATGCAAATCATCAACGGACGCGTGTCGTCGAGCATGTCCTGGACGTACGTCGTACAGGCACGCGGCACTGGCGCTTTCACTGTTCCCGCGGCGACAATCGAATACGACGGGAACACACTGCAGACGAATACCGTGCGGATCAAGGTCACGAAAGCGGTGCCGAAGTCCACGCAGCAGAGCGGAGATACGAGAGGCGAATCAGAAGCCATCGATAAGGAAATCGCCGAGAATCTGTTTATCCGCGCGATCGCCAATCGCACAGAAGTCTACCTGGGTGAGCCGATTACCGTGACGTTCAAACTCTACTCCCGGGTTGCATTTCAGCTGGAAAACCCGATCAAGCTCCCGCGAATGGTTGGCTTCTGGTCCGAAGATATCGAATCTCCGACGCAGCTGCGTCCGAAAATCGAAGTATACCGTGGAAGGCAGTTCGAAACATTCATGCTGCGCAAGGTGCTGTATTTTCCCACCCAGGCAGGGAAACTCAGTATCGAGCCATTCGAAATCAACACCACGGTACGGGTACGCAAGCGCAGGAGAAATACAGGAAATTCAGCGTTCGACCGTTTTTTCAGCGATCCCTTTTTCGATAACTATGACAACGTCAAGAAAACACTTCTCACGCAGAAGGTGAATGTCAATGTGCGGCCGCTTCCGGAGGAGGGGAAACCCCCCGGTTTCTCCGGCGTCGTAGGATCCTATGACATGGAAACCTCTCTTGACCGCAGCGAACTGCGTGCGAATGAGACTGCTACGCTTACGGTGACCCTGCAGGGCGAGGGGAATATTCGCTTGCTCGACGAAGCGAACATCACGTTTCCGGCCGGTGTGGATCATTATGATCCCACGATCAGCGAGAACGTACGGTACGAACAAGGGACAATGGCGGGCAGCAAATCCTTTGAATACATTCTTGTTCCAAGATATGCGGGGAAGGTGACCATCCCGTCAATCACCCTGGATTACTTTGATCCTGTCGACCGGACCTATAAAAAACTTTCATCAGAGCCATACAGCCTCACCATCGCCGAAGGCGATGAGCGACAAAAAGCTGACGGTGTGGAGCGAGAGCGCGTAGACTACCTCGCCATGGACGTCAAACCATTGCGTGAGGACCCCACCTCGGTACTTGCTACTGAGGATCCGGCAGTTGGTCCGGTGTCGATGCTGCTGTTTTATCTGCTACCGTTCGTGGCGCTCGCCGGTGGACTGGTATGGAAGCAGCGGTATGACCGGATGCACGGTGACGTCGCCGGGCTGAAGCGTCGTAGAGCGACACGCATTGCGGAGAAACATCTGTCCAATGCACACAACTTCCTCGAGAAAGGGGATACCGACGCGTATTACCTGGAAATTGCCCGCGCACTATGGGGGTACGTCCAGGACAAACTCGGCCTGCCGACTTCCGAGACGGCGGTATCGTCCGTCGCCGGACGACTCGAGAAGGATGGTGCCGGTCAGGAATTGGTGCTCAAGATTCGCGACGCGCTCGAGGCCGTTGAATATGCCCGTTTTTCTCCTACACGAGCCAGCCAGGAAGAGATGCAGGCGCTTTACGAAACCGCCCGTGAAGGCATTGTTGCAATGGAAGAATCATTGAGGGAAAACGCATGATACGTCGGCTGATCCTGATCGTATTCGCAGTGCTGCTTCCCGCCAGCGCTCTGATTGCTGAAACACCTGCCGAATCCTTCGGAAAAGGAATCGCCGCGTATAAGGTTGGCGATTATCCTGAGGCGATCCGGCAGTTTCTCGCCATAGAGCAGGAGGGATACGATAGTTTCGCCGTGACCTATAATCTCGGCAACAGCTACTATAAAAATGGAAACCTGGGAAAAGCGATCCTTTACTACGAGCGGACGCTGCTGCATCATCCGGGGAATGAAGATGTCGTGCAGAATTTGAACATCGCTCGTGCTCGTATCCGTGACCGGGTGGATCCGATGCCCCTGCTGTTCTTTGTGCGCTGGTGGAACGACCTGCAATCGAGCTTCAGACCCGAGAGCATCTTCTACGCCTCATTTCTTTTCCTCTGTATCGTGGCCGCGGCCCTGTTCGTGTTTTTTGGTTTTCAACGTCTTTTCCTTCGTCGAGCGGCACTGTCGGTGGTCGCGGTTTTCGGCGTGCTGTTCGTCCTGAGCGTCGTTCTCTACACAGCGAGGCTCGATGACTATCGTTCGCATCGCTTCGCCGTTGTGATGCCGAGTAAGGTCACTGTACTCAGCACACCCGATGCTTCAGCAGTGGAAAGTTTCAACATCCATGAAGGACTGAAGGTCGAAATCCTCGATTCAGAGAAAGAGTTTTATCATATACGTCTGCTCGACGGCAAGAACGGCTGGGTTCACAGGGATGTCATCGAGCGGATCTGATGCGGTTGTTTCTTTCTCCCTCGCATTGTAATATGCTCGGAAACAACAAGGACGCCGCAATCTCCATGTACCGTACTCGCCTGAACTTCCTTCTGCTGTTTATCCTGGTGCTGCCCACGACCCTGCGATCAGAAGTACCGCCCGGTGGAGAGGACGATATCCTTCGACCGGTTCCGTACACTCTTCATATCGGACCCTATCTCGGAGGAGGGTGGGTACTCAGCCAGGGAGAGTTCCAGACGCTCTGCGACTGCAGTTACGGCCAGGGTGGCGGACTGGGGTTTCAGTTGGGATTTTTTGCTGATTATCCGCTTTCGAAGGACTTTTCTGTTCTGGTGACGTTGGGCTATCGATTGATGCAGCCTTCTTTTGACAAAGAGGAAAGCAGAATCGAGTTCATTGAAACCTCTCCCGGAAACGGCGATTTCATGGAAATCGATTTTGGTCTGGAAACCACGGTGCGCGTTTCCAGTATTGAACTCGGAGTGTTTGGTAAATGGAACCTTCCGCTCAGAGGATTATATCTTGCTGCGGGTCCGGAAATCGGATATGTCATTGAAGACAATATCAAGGAGACAGAAACGATCGTTACTCCCGGTATTGGGTATGAGACACATGGAGGTCGCGATCAGGTTACCATGGATGACGCCCTCGACCGCTACTATGATGATGCAGTGCTTCGTCTTGCGCTCGCGGGACGTCTCGGCTATATCATCCCCGTGACGGATCGCCTGGCAATCGTACCCGAACTCTCGCTGATGATGTCTCTGACACCAGTCGTATCCGATTTTGACGACTGGCGCCTGAATGCCTTTGATGCCCGCGTCTACCTGCGTTTTGCCATTTGACCGCTCCAATCCGGTCAACACATTGATGAGGAAACGAATGCAATCATCCGCCCAACGCCTCCTGGTATGTACCATGGCAATTCTGACCCTCAGCCTGATGAGCACACAACTGCAGGCGCAGCGGAGGGTATCACCACACGGATTCCGAGTCACCTATCCTGGCGCAGTGGCTATTGGCCTGCAGGGAGGAAGCAATTGGAACTACGGAATCAACGGTCCCGCCGCATTTTGTGACTGCGCATTTGAGAGCGGAAGCGACCTGTCTTACCATGCAGGAATACATCTGGACTTCTATCTTAATCGCTGGTTTGGTCTGCGTTTACAGGGATTATATGAAGATCAATCTACAGTGTATACCAAGGACTGGCGCACCGCGGTTTTCAGAGCCGATGGTTCGCAGGAAGATGTAGAACTCCAGCGCAGATCTGAGGTGGACGCGCAGTATGCCTCCATTTCATTCCACGCACTCTGGCTGACAGGAGCGGGAGGATTGTACGTTCTCACCGGTGCCGAGGCTGGATTCTTTCTCGATGGGAGCTATCTAGAGGAGGAATTTATCACGACAGAAGATCTGGTGTTCACAGGCGGAAGCAGCCATCGAATCCTCGCGGATGAATCGCTTGACGCATCAACAGATGTGTACACACGTGCCGTCCTGGTGCTGGGAGCAGGATATGACATTGCTCTTGCGCGCGGAGCGGCGCTCGCTCCTGAGATCCAGATCGGATTTCCACTTACATCTGTGGTCAAAGGAAATTCTGACTGGAGGCTGCTTGTGTTTCGCGGTGGTCTGAATATTCGTTTCGGCATCTGAGCGTTTCTGCACACAATTATTTTGATGAGATACCTACCCGCATGATGACTGAAACCATAGACACAGAACTCGCGGCACTGATCGATCACACCCTGCTGAAGGCTGATGCGGGTGAACGAAGCATTCTGCAGCTCTGTAACGAAGCGAGACAATACGGCTTTGCCTCTGTATGTATCCACCCGACCTGGGTGCGCCTTTGTGCGAGCATGCTGGATGGGGCGCCCCCGGCAGTTTGCACCGTTATCGGGTTTCCACTCGGTGCGAATCGAACAGAAATCAAAATGCACGAGACGGAAGCTGCTCTTGCTGACGGTGCGACAGAGTTTGATATGGTCATGCACCTCGGCCGCCTGAAGGAAGGAGACCATGCATACGTGGAGCAGGATATCCGGCAGGTGGTGCAGACAGCGAAGGCGGAAGGTGAATCGGCCATCGTCAAGGTCATCCTCGAGACCTGCCTGCTGACGGAAGCTGAGATCAGGGAGGCTTCATTAATCGCGCTTGGCGCAGGAGCGGATTTCGTTAAAACTTCGACAGGGTTCAGTACCGGTGGGGCCACAGAAGAAGCGATTCGCCTGATGCGGAAGACCGTTGGAGATGGAATGGGAGTGAAGGCCAGTGGAGGAATTCGAACTCGTGACGATGCCCGCAGCATGATCGCTGCTGGAGCGTCCCGCATCGGTGCCAGTGCAAGTGTGAATATCGTACAACTACATACAGCCTAATCGGAGGATATTATGAGGAAGCACCGCCGCTGGTGGATTATTCTGACCCTAGCATGTTTCAGCCTGGCTTGGTCCGGGTGCAGCTCCAGTGAGGAACTGAGTTCCTCTGACGCCGAGTCGACGCAGGAGGATGGTGCATTTACGCGGGTAGATAAGGAAGAATCGATAATTCCGGAGACCGAAGAACCGGTTGAGATCGAGGTTGTGGAGGATGAGCCGGCGGCGGAACCTCAGAACGTACCGGTACAAACCCCTGCGGGAACACCTGAGACGGTGGAGCATGAGGTAGAGAATGTTGCACCGACGCAGCCGGCAGCCGCACCAAAAACCGGTGCCATGATGTGGAGCGTGCAGCTCGGTGCGTTCAAGAATGAATCGGGCGCCTTCCAACTGGTTGAGGAACTCAAGAAGAAATTCAACCAGCCGGTGTACAAACGCTATGATGCCGTCACGGGCTACTACAAGGTGACCCTCGGCTCTTACCAGTCAAGAGACGACGCTGCGGCTTTCAAACTTGATGTACAGTCCAACGGTTATCCTGATGCCTTCACTGTACAGGTCGCTCGCTAACGTGCGGAAATCTATGATTGTGCGGCAGTCTTCGGCGGTATTCGGCACTCTGCTCTTACCGCTGGTGGGCGCGGTGATCCTGAGCATTTACGGCTGTGCCTCCACCGGTGAAATTTCGGAAAAACCGGCAGAGCGTCCTCTGCGCGAGCACGAGAAGGACTTTGATCCGAAAGTCTACCGGGAACCGCTGCCCGTTGACAGTGTTGAGACCGATCGCCCGACACTCGCAACCGAACCGGAACCGGAGCGGTGGGTTGAGCGGACACAGAAAGTCATGGGCTACCGTATTCAACTGTATTCCACGACGAACATCGACGAGGCGCAACGCGCCCTTCCACGCTGCTCCGCCAGAATTGATAGCGTGGGTGTGGAGTCCGGACGGCTCGATATGTCATACGATGCGCCATATTACAAAATCCGCATGGGCGATTTTCTCACCAAGCCGCCGGCGGATTCTCTCAGACAGGTGCTCCAGGACTACGGAATAACAGAAGCCTGGGTAGTACGCGATAAAGTGCTTCAGGTGATTCGTACCAGAGAATAGTCACCAAATCGAGATTACTAAAAAGGCGCCGCAACGGCGCCTTTCTCGTGGATGGATCCTGGATGTGGATCACCGTTTCTGCACCAGCAGTTGCTGCTGCAGTTGAGTAGAGAGGGAGATGAAAAATGACGGGATATCGGGGGCGGTACATGATTGCGGGACATTCACGAGCGATGGCGATGAAAAGATCGTACTCGCGATATGTGCCTTGTAGCGAATACTGGAGGTGTTTCCCTCGTCCGCCAGCCGATCTACTTCTTCCGAGATCTGTTCCATCTCAAGATCGGGGTACACGAGGCGCATCCGCACTGCGAAATAGAGGCTTGATTCAACTACACCGTCGTTCTCGGATGAAAGTCCCAACAGGTAGTTCTTTTTTGCGGATTCCAGTTTGTCTGCGGTTGCGCTGCCGAGGATTGCATCCGGCAGCTGAGGCGCCCTATCAGATTGGGCTGCTATCGGGAGTGCGGCGGTCGCGAGGATGGCGACGATCAACAGTAGCTGCGTTTTCATTGTGAACCTCTTTCTTGCCGGTTTCTTGATGTAATCTGTACTCAGCATAACCTACGAGCACACCGTCTCAGAGTTGTTTCAGTCTGGTCAAGAGTTGTCAAGAAATGTCACAGCGGGGCAGGGATGGTGTCGAAGTCACCGTATCGGGATAGTGATACCGTTTGTTTCCCATCTGGCACGGACCCTGATCGTGTCTCTCAGGATGCCGAACGGCTCTGGAGGCCGGAACGGGTTGGCGGTTCCCGGGAAAAACCTTCCATTGTTGTCATTGTCCTGGTACGCATCGAGAATATACGATCCTTCCGGGACCCTGATGAATTGGAATGTCCGCGTGGCATCCGCAGCTGCTTCCATCGACACATCGGTTTTTCCGGTCCCCTGCAAGCGTATCCTGACCGTGGCGCTGCTGTCTTCACTCGTAACGGTGCCGGAGACAGTGCCGAAACGGTCTTGAAGTCCCGTGGTGAATGAAATGCATTCTGTGCTGTCACCCGTGGAGATTCCAGAAACAGTATCCCGAAGACTGGTAAGGTCGAGACACAACGTGTATACAGCTTCATCCTGCAGGAGGGAGTGTTCGATGCGAAGCTCATCGGCGGAGCTCCAGTGGAGGTCAACAGGCACGGCATTGCCGCTGGAATCAGTCAGCTGAACTGAACAGCCGGGAGACATCGGAGAGTCGAACACCACCCAGAAACTGCTGTCCGGGGGGACTGTTCGGGCCCGGTTCGTGGGGAAACGACGCAGCAGTGTCGGAGCGGTGGTATCGGGAATTGCGCTTCCGGGAAAAACAAGGCCGCTGTCAGGCAGAAGGATCATGTTGAAATCACCGTCACGAAGCGAATCAAGCTCGAGGCTGTAAGGCCCGCCCGAGAGCTCAGTCTGAGTATACAGGTCCCATGCATATCGTTCGCCCGGAGGGGCGAGTGCTGCGATCACCGGTACATCTGTCACGGTCATTGTGTCACGTATGCGAAGCCATGTAAGCGGCAGGGGCTGCGGGTACAGAGTTTCATTGAATTTCACACGGACAGTGCGTGCTGAAAGTGCTTCGATGCGCTGCACTGATGGCCGGGTCGTGTCTTCCTTTGCAATGAGAAAGCGCAAATGCGCATCAGGTGAAAGGGAATCACCTGCCGTGATATCCCTGTTCGGAATACCGATCTCTTCACTTTCGACGTTGTACTTCAGGTCATTGCTGCGATCACGAATCGCGAAGACCCGATAGTTTCCCGGAGCAACATTGTAGAAGTGGAAGGAACCGTCATCACCAGTTTGCACGGCATAGTCGGGCCGATCCGTTGAGGGATCGAGCGTGTCCGCAATTTCGGGTGTGAGGAGATACGCGAGAATGGTAATGCCGGAAGGTTTTTCATCAAGGACGAGACCGCTGAAACGACCGGTATCGAGACTGTCGCCCGTGGAAAACGCCAGGTGGAACGTGCCCAGCATGGGGTTTCCGGCGTGCTGGTCTTTCACCTTGGTTCCAACTGTGATGACATACGTTCTGTCCGCCAGCAGCGTGTCGGGGAAGACGATGGTCACTTCCTTTCCGGACCATTCGTACTCAGGCTGTTCTTCGGGCAAGGGCGAGATATGAACAGCATCAACGAAACTCTGCCGTTGGACGTATTCGTTGAAGCGCAGCGACACTTCGCCACCATCGAAACGAACAGTCTCGTTCGCAGGGTAGGTCTCTTCGATGAACGGTGCCTCGGTGTCCGGCGGACCGCCTTCCGGCGGACGCTGAGACGCGCAGGCGCTCAGAAACGCAACGCCAAGCAGCAGCATAAGCAGCCTCATGCGCGTGACGTGGTCTTCTCTGCTGCAAATCTGTTTCATGTTACCTGCGTTGCCGTCTCTGAATTTTCCTGTATGCCGCAACTGCTTGCTGGTGCTCGTCCAGCGTTCGCGAGAAACGATGGCCGCCAGTGCCGTCGGCAACAAAATAGTAATAATCGTGGGACTCGGGGAATAGTGCCGCGATGATACTGGCTGTACCTGGATTGTTGACCGGCCCCGGTGGCAGTCCGGCATACATGTACGTGTTGTACCGCGAGTTGATCGACAGGTCGCGATACAGCAACCGGCGCGGTCCGTCAGGAATGATGTACTGCACAGTGGGGTCAGCCTGCAGCAGCATCCCGCGGCGCAGCCGGTTGTAGTACACCCCGGCGACACGTGCGCGTTCTGAGGCCAGGCGCGTCTCGCCTTCGACCAGGGAGGCCATGGTCAGGATTTCATGCATTGATCGTCGCATGCTTTCCATTCTGCGTCGCCGTTCCGGGGTGAACACATTGAGAACATCCTGCACAAGCCGGGTGAGAAACATGCGTTCCGTGTCGTCATACCGTATGCGGTATGTTTCCGGCAGCAGGTAGCCATCGAGTGTTGGGATGTCGAGTCCAAGGGAGGCAATGAATGAACGATCACGCATCAGATCGAGGAGCGTATCCTCATCGAACGAGCACTGCTCTGCCACCTCGCGTGCGATTGTTTTCAGCATCAGGCCTTCCCGCACGGTGACTTCGACGTAGGCCTGGTGACTGCCTTCTGATAGGATACTGAGGACGTCGAGCACATTCATTGCAGGAGGGAAGCGGTACAGGCCACTTTGAAGATGTGCATCGTTGCCGGTGAGTTTCGCCATGATCAGAAACACCGTCTCGCTGCTGATAATATCACGATCCTCGAGGATGGAGGCGATTCCGCGCAGGGATGTGCCCGGTGGTACCTCGACAGGACGCTCATTGTCGTGGGTGACCGGCTGATAAACAAGGTACAGCAATCCGGCGCCGGCGACGACCAGCACAAGGGCAACGATGAGTATGATGTTACGAAGCGTCATGGAAAAAAGTATCGCCGATTCGTGCAAATGCCGGCGCGATGAGGTTAGATGGATCTGCAGGAAGCCCTTTCAGGTCGGCCAGACGGGCGACCATGGCTGCGTTGTCGGTGGAAAAACGCAGATCAGGGATGAATACCCGGTGACCGCTGACCGCTGATCGGGCCCGGAGTGCCGCACCGAGACCGGTGTTTGCCGAAACTCCACCCACGACGGCGATATCCTGCAGCTGGAATTGCTCCACCGCACGCATCACTTTGGCAACGAGGACATCAACAGCCGCCTGCTGAAAACCGGCACAGATATCATCGATATCTGATTCTGACAGATCGAGAATGCCGTCGACCGCGCGGTCTCGCAGATGGTAGAGCACCGATGTTTTCAGTCCGGAAAAACTGAATCGATAGTCCTTGCTGTCGATCATCGGACGGGCGAATGCAATAGCCGTGGGGTTGCCTCGCTGTGCCCGCTGATCAATCACTGGCCCGCCAGGATAGCCGAGTCCAAGCATTTTCGCGACCTTGTCGAACGCTTCTCCGACCGCGTCGTCAATGGTAGATCCGAGAAACTCATACTCTCCGACACCATGTACCACGATGAGGAGTGTATGTCCACCCGACACCACGAGCCCAAGGTACGGGAATTCAGGGTGCGGCTCGTCGAGGAAGGTCGAGAACAGATGTGCTTCTATATGGTGGATCGGGATGAAGGGAATGCCACTGCCCAGTGCAAAGCCTTTTCCGACATTCAGTCCCACGAGCAGCGATCCTATCAGGCCGGGTCCCTGTGTGCCGGCCACGGCGTCGATATCGCCGGTGGTGATACCAGCTTCCTCGAGAGCCCGCCTGATAATCGGAAGCACCGCCTGCAGATGGGCACGGGAGGCGAGTTCAGGTACGACACCGCCGTAGGCGCTGTGGAAATGTTGTGAGGAAATGACGTTCGAGAGCAGAACCCCGTCGCGTACGACGGCTGCTGATGTCTCATCACAGGAACTTTCGATGCCGAGTATCGTCATGACACTCAGCTCGTTTTGTAGTAATCGAGGGGGTTGGGGCGAAGGACGCATTCCTCGGCGATGCGGATACTCGAAGCGATGTTTCCGGAAGTGCGCAATTCATAAAGATGCGGTACGATCTGGTCCCTGAGATCGTTGGGCTTCATCGGATTGATGAAGATGCTGGTGCCGCCTTCGAAGCCTGCTGGAGTATTGACCCGGAGTTTAATGAAAACGTGCCATGGTATCTTGAAAATGGAATCGAGGGGGGTATGATGCCATTCCTCATTGACGGACACGTTGCCTCCGATGGCCGCATGTACGGCGCGCACGAGATCGCTCATGCCGCGTACCTCATCCTGCGTATGGTCTCCGGGACGGGCGTGTACCGAACGGGAATAGATTTCGATGGTCGGGAAGCGGTGCCCGATTCCGACGTACGCAAGCGCATAATCGTTTTCCGCGAAAACAAGATTGTGGTGGGCGGCAAAATTCGGCCCGAATGCGTTATATACATTCTTATCCTGGATCACCATTTTGATCTGGCGTTCCATGGACTCACCCCATTCATCGATTGCGACGACCTGTGTATGCAGATGGTCGAATGTGGCGCCGGCGGGGGGCAGCCAGTTCTTGAACACGCTCAGTGACCGCACATAACGGTTGTTGGCCACGATATCGGCCATGGCCTCGATGATGAACATATAGTACTGGTAATGTTCTTCATCGCTCATATCGCCAGTCGAATAGAGGCCCTCGACGTCCATCGCGTCTGCCGTAAAATGCGGTTGTGCGATGATCATCTCATGTCCACCGCCGAAAAACGCATCCGCCATGACGAAACGGTTTTCCAGAGATACCTGGCTGATTTCCTCATCGGATTTTCCGCTGCGGCGAAGTTTGTAATCGATGAGATCCATCACATGCTTCAGCCCGACAGGGTCCGCAAGGTAATCTTCCTTCCAGCGCAGGTTCAGAGCCGAGAGTTTGTAGTTGTAATTTTTGCGCCAATAATCGACGGAAAGGATCTCGAAGAGGTTGGAGACCCGACGGAAGACCGGCACCATCTCGGTGAATGTCGACGGTGGGATGCGCTGGAGAGTATGGAACCTGCCGTCGTGAGAAATGACCCGCGCCTTTTCGGGCGCCGTTTCATACATGCGTCCATAACAGAACGCGCAATAATCTTCCCGCACCTGATCTCCGATCGGGGCGGGTGCGACTTTGCTGAAATTATCTCCGAGCGGTTTGTTCCCTCGTCCCGGCACCGACCAGACCTCAACCCCGGTAAAAGGATTGACCTGCTTGACCGTACCGTCAGCCATCGTATGGTAATAGAAGTGATATTCCAAACCGCAACCCGTTTCGACGGTGATGGGGAACGATGTCTGATACGCACATGCGGTACGCGGGCCGCAGTGCAACTCCCAAAATCAAGGGGAGAGAAACTTACGAATCGTCAGAGGTTCTCTTTGCGCGCCGAACGGCCTTCTGCTTTTTCATCCGCTTCTTGACGGACGGCTTGGTGTAGTAGGTGCGCTTCTTGAATTCCTTCAGAATACCGGAACGCTCGTATTTTTTCTTGAAGCGCTTGATAGCGCGGTCAATGGGTTCATTCTCCTGAACAATAATCCCGATCAAGTAGGTCTCCTTAGAATAACTGGTTGTAGTTCAATCAATTACAATTCAGATTTACAAAATAACAAGAGCTGATTTCGAAGTCAAGCTGAATTTTACACATGTTGAGTCTGTGGGGAAGGCGAAAGTGAAATGGATTTGAAGATGGGAGTATCGTATATTGCCAACATGTTTGAACCCGGAGGCTCGTGATGCTGGTAAAACGTTTTGGTGTCTCTCTCGAATCAGATCTTTTGGAAGCCCTCGATAACCTGGTGGATAGAAAAAGTCTGCCGAATCGTTCGCAGGCGATCCGTTATCTGATTCGCAGAAATGTCGTCGAGCGCAAGTGGGATGACAATGCTGAGGTCGCGGGAAGCATTGTGCTGGTGTACCACCACGACAAGCGCGATCACCTCATAAAAACCATCCAGTCCACCGCCGGTAATCTCAACCTTGTACTCTCATTGCAGCACGTGCACCTCAATGGCGGCGTGTGCATGGAGACCATTGCCGTGCGTGGAAATGCAAAGCAGTTGCAGGACATGGCCGACGAACTGATTGCCATCAAGGGAATGCTCCATGGCGAACTGGTCATGGCGGCGATGGAGTAGAACAGCGCAGCATTTCACTCAACATGAGTGCGGGCAAGAACAAGCCGATGAGGCTTATTCTTGCCCGCTTTCAATTTATCTCCGATTACGACTGCATCGAAATCAGCATAGTTCGAGCGCGTGCTCGAGATCCGCGATGATTTCATCAACGTCTTCGATACCGACGGCAATACGCACGAGGCCGTCGGAGATGTTTGCCTGTTCGCGCTGTTCCTTGCCCATGCTGGCGTGTGTCATAGAAGCTGGATGCTGAATCAGTGATTCCACACCGCCGAGACTGACGGCAAGGGTAAAGAGGTGGACGTTGTCCATTAGGTTCTTGCCGGCTTCCAATCCGCCCCTCAGCCCGATCGAGATCATCGATCCGAAGCCCGAGCTCTGCTTCCTGCCGATCTCAAACTGCGGGTGAGATGGCAGGCCCGGATAGCGCACCCATTCGACTTTATCATGGCCTTCGAGATACTCGGCGACTCGCATCGCGTTCTCCGAAGAGCGCTGCATGCGCAATGGAAGGGTCTTGAGTCCACGGTGCACCAGGAAGGAGTTGAAAGGATCGATAACACCGCCGATCTGGTTGAGCGTTTTACGGAAAAGCGGGTATCTCTCCTCATCTTTGACCACGATGATACCCCCCACGACATCGGCGTGACCGTTAAGGGATTTCGTGAGACTGTGCACAACGACATCGGCGCCGTGTTCGAAGGGACGCAGGAACACGGGCCCCATGAATGTATTGTCCACGACGAGGTCGGCCTTGGCCTCATGTGCGATCTCTGCGATTGCAGCGAGATCACTGATGACCAGTGTCGGATTCCCCGGTGTCTCGACGTACACAACCTTGGTGTTGGGCTGCATGGCATTGCGTACGGCTTCGAGGTCCGATGTATCGACCATGGTGGATTCGACACCGAATTTGCTCAGCACGGTTTTGAGCAGAGTGGCAGTCGGCCCGTAGACCGACTCGCTGGCAACAATATGGTCGCCGGACTCAACCATCGCAGCGAAGGCCGAGTGAATCGCGGCCATGCCGCTTCCGCAGCCAAGCGCCTTCGCACCGCCTTCGAGCACGGCGACGGCATCTTCCATGGCCTCAACGGTCGGATTTCGCATTCGTGTGTAAATGTAACCGTCCTGCCTTCCGGCGAAAAGATCGGCGCCGTGATTGACGTTTTCGAATTTAAACGTTGACGTCTGATAAATGGGGGGGACGACAGCACCGTGTTCGTTGTCGGTGATACCGGCGTGTACGGCCTGTGTCGTGATCGCTTTACTGCGAATGTCTTTCACAAGAACCTCCAGGTTTCTTTCCCCTGAAAAGAGGGAGATGAAATTGTGCATCGGCAGCACCATACGAACGCATGTCGCTGCCGGACTCGTTAATCAAGAAAAATCCAGTCGACACCGAAACGCAGGGCCCGGTCATACATTGGATAGAATCCTGCCGTGATGTATTCGGTATCGAGGACGTTATGCATGCTGACGTGTAGTGTCGCACGCTCTTTTATCGTTGCAAAAAGAAATAGATCGAAACGCATCATGTCGGTATAGGAAACCAATCCGGGATCGAGGTCTTTCGGCAGAGTGAAAATCCCGGCTTCAGGATGGTATGTAAGCGGCAGATAATCGGTTGCAGCAGTGAAACGCCCGCCGACCTTCAGATTCAATGTCCCTTCGATGAGCATCCCCTTGTAGTACAATTCCGCCCTGTATTGATGTGCCGGGACGGTACGAAGTCCGAGTGTGGGATGATCACTGTCGTGCTGAGTCCATGTATAATCCTGATCCAGATGCAGATCCCACAGGGTGGCGGACAGCGAAGCACTTCCGCCATAGACCGTCACGGCAGCGCCATCGGGTATTGCCGATACGAAAAACGTGTACCTGCCGGGAATACTGTCGTAGTACGCCGCAGTCTGCAGAACCTGATACCGCTCCTCGTAGCGCAGGAAACCGTGCATTCCGGCTGATAGAGAAGGTGAAGTCCATCGCATGCCGCCCTCCGCCACTGTGATCTTGTCCAGATCCGGCGTCCGGTCGCCCGATATATCAAGGAGCCGCGGTTCATACATGGTTTCCAGCAAGGTGCGCAGCCTCGGAGAAAATGAGAATCCACCCCACAGGCTGAAAGGTCCGACGGGAAGCTCGACACCCGCACCGAAACTGATGCCGCTCTGTTCGAAGCGATGTTCCAGAGATGCGAATCCCGACAGTGTCGCGGGACCGAGCATCAGGTCGAGTCGGCCTTTCGCGGCAGCGAGAATTCCTGCTTCATCCAGGGCTCCATCGCCCTTGGCCGCCGTGTACCTCCCCAGCTGTCCTTCGATGAGAAGGTTCGCCCAGGAAAGTGTTGTGCGGTGCGATAGTCTTGCCTGCAGCTGTGACCATTCATCGGTCAGATTGAACCACGGAATCGCGAGGCTGTCCGCCCACAAACGCTGAAGATTGTCACGGAAACGCCGTACATCGGAGGTCGCATTGATCTGCAGGCGAGTAGCCTGCGAGGAGTCAGCGGTCCATTGCATCAGCAGTTCCACAGTGGCATCATATCGTTGCCGAAGAGTTTCCATGCTTTCGTTAAGCAGGAATGCCGCCTTGGGATCGAACGCCTCCCCGGCAAATGGTCCGATGGACTCGTCTTCATACGTGAGGGGAGTAGTTGTATGCGGCGTAAATGTCCCGAGAATTCCGCCATTGAGCATGGTGAAATGATCGTGATAGCGGACAGTCGTATTCAGGCGAAGCAGTTCTGTCAGCTGGTTCCGGTAGCTGCCGCGGAGGTTCCACGACTCATAACGGTTGTTCGGGAAACGCGCGGCGTTGTTACTGCTGGCACTTCCTATGACCGTTCTCGTACCTGCGATATAGAGGTTGCTCGTCTCGGAAAGATTGAGCGTGAACATTCCGTCAGTGAATAGATACTCGTTCGAAGCCTCTGTATGACGCATTCTCGTGATGGGCCTGGGTGCATTCCACTCCATCTGCTCTACATCAGCGGCGTACACGTCTCCGGATTGGCCGTACCAGAAAGACTGATACTGGGGATACACGTTGATCCTCTGTACATCTTCAGTGGAATGGAGATAGCTTTGCATCATGCCCGAAATGAGGTCGTCATGAGCCAGCCCTCCAACCGTGATACTCGTCTGCGCGGGTTGCGCTCCATATGCACGCAGCGTTACAGGTTGTCCGAAGTTTCCGAGTTCATGCAGGAATACTCCCGGCTGAACACGAAGAATCTCGGCGAGGTGATGGTACTCGAGCAGCCGAATGTCTTCACGGGTCCAATCAGCGAGAGGAGCCATGCCCGGAGAGGGAATGGAATCCGCGATTCCCGCGGTGGTCAGTATGGAATCAATACTGACGGATGTACTGTCTATTGAGATTGGCTGAATGGCCTCGGACGTTTCGGTACTGTCCGGAATCACCTGGGCAGCTGCATGTCCGGTGGAGAAGAGACACATCAACACGAGCAGGACCTGTTTCATGTCAACCCCCGTTTCCTGCGAAGCTGTCGTCCTCGAAGCATGTTCACCTGTTTGAGCAATCTGGGACGATACCATTCCATCTCGTAATAATCTGTTTCCCTGCCGCCGAAACTGCGTTTGAAATCCGAAACACCGGGTGTGTT
Organism: Ignavibacteria bacterium; assembly: GCA_002869275.1. Classification (GTDB taxonomy): domain Bacteria; phylum Bacteroidota; class Ignavibacteria; order SZUA-365; family SZUA-365; genus BM516. The sequence continues at coordinate 49,577 of PKTF01000064.1, forward strand.
GCTGCCCATGAAATCGAAGACACGCACTCCTTCACCGGCGTAGTGTTCCAGTATGTTATGCAGTAGCCAGTGTGATGCCGAAGCCCCTAGCGTGGGATTAGCGCCTGCCAGCCAGTCGAAAAGATGCTTGCCGTCACGGATAAGAACACGTGAAGCGGCACATCGTCCGTCAGCGCGAATGGCCGCGAAGCTCGAAATGATGGTTTCACGGCGAAGGTCGGCGAGCCATCTCTCGATAGTGGACTGCGGGATGGGCGGGGTGATACCATGCCGCTGATAGCTCTGTCCGTAACAATCTGCCAGCACCTGCACGGGTGGATCCTGTTCGATCGACAGACCGCTTTCATCCGCCCGCCTGATCTTGCGTCTCAGAGATTGACTGTAGGCGTCCCAGGTGGCGCCGGGATCGTCAAGGGTGATTCTTCGACTATGACGCTGCTGCACCTGCCACCCTCGTTGGCGAAACTGCTGCAGGGGGGTGCCTTCAGCGGCGACAGTCAGAGAAACAACATGGCAGCGCCGTTCGATGCTTTCAATCAGCTTGTCGATCGAAGGATCTGAGAGACTCATATTCTGTACAGAAGTCCAGCCGGAATACAGTGAAATCGGCACGGCCGTGGAAACCCGCAAGAGCTTTTTTCTGGCTGTCAGGAGGGGGATTCCGGCGACAGGCGCGTCATCACGAAACAGCACTATCCCCAGTGCTTCCCTGCCAAATTGACGCGCGGTGAGGTTGAGCCAACTTCTGGAAGAGAAGATCGTGGCATCCGGTGCGGATGCCTGCAGGTCGTCCCAGGAGTTGGACTCCTCTCCAAGTGATACTGTCTGCACGGTGTACGTGTGCATTCCGAATCCGTAATCAGAGCGTGAGTTCGATCGTGTCTTCCGCGATCATGAATGAAATGAGATAGAGATATTTGACGGCAATGGCCATCTGAGTGCCAACATCCTCGGCCCTGGCGCTCTCAGTACTGACGCCGCTGTTCATCTTGGAGATATCCTCTTTGCGTTCAGCGTTGAGTGACATGGCCCAGAGCTGTGAGATTTCGAACGTACGAAACATGCCGTTGATGAAGTGGTCTTCTTCGCTTTTTGCAACGGAGACTCCCTGGTTGTATTGACGCTCGATATGCTCAAACGCTCCTACGAAATGTCCTTCGGAATCGATTTCCTCCATGATCAGCTCCGTAAGACTGTAGCAGGCATCCGAAATGGCAGCCGCGGCTTCTACTGCAGGGATTTCGGGTTTGAAGGTCTTGACGGTCGCATCGTGAATCTTCTGAATTTCAGCCTGCTTCTCGGCCTGTCCGTAGAACTTCATTTTCGCCAGCAGTGCGTACATGGCGTATGTCCCAGTCATGCCGTTCATGATGCGTCCCGCATCGCTGCTGCGCAGTTGTTCCGCCTCAGAAAATTTTTCTCTCTCGGTCAGAATGTAGGTTGCGAACGTAGAATCGCGGTCCAGCGCTCGCGCGGTTACTGTCAGTGTATTGAACAGGCTGTAGAGTTCTGTGATCAGTCGCGGAATTGGCGCATCATGCTGCTCCTTCGCACGCCACGCGCTGATGGCCTGCAGGTCCTCGAGCAGCTTTGCCTTCAGATCGGGGAGGGGAACGTACCCGAGATCAGCGCGCTGCAAGGCCTGGACGCGGGGATTGCTGGTTGTGGCTGCCTGTGGTGTCACGGCAGACTGCTGACGGGAAGTACCTTCGTCGTTTCGTTCACCGCCACATGCAGTCACGAACGATCCGAAAAGGACAACGAGAAGAATTGTTACACGTTTCATGGAAGATAATCGTCGAGGTGAAGTTGAATGGAGCGGCGCACGATGTGAAAAGTATCTGAAAATCGTTTGTAGTCAGCCGAAGTGGAATCGACCGCGGTGAGGAACAGGACGATCCTGCCACTGCTCGGATCCTGCAGGCGGCTGAGGGTTCCGTGCATCGTGAGCGGAACAGGTATGTGCACCTCGCTGCGATCAATAAGACGGAGGCGCATTTCGGCACTGCTGTCTGCCGCGGCTGCTGCCTTCGTCGAGCCAACGGTGTCCCGCGCTGCCGCGGGAAGAACCGCGATACGGATAACCGCCGTGGCATGAAGCGTAGACGGGTCCACGTATTCGAGTTCGATGCCAGGCCAGTTCCCTGAGCCGGCGAACCCGAGCAGCGGAGCTTCGTTTACATCCCATGCCTGCGGATAGCGGAACGACACCGACAGTGAATCTGATCGATAGTTGCGCAAACCTTCTTCACGCAGTCTGGTTGCGAAGTTTTCTTCTTTCTGCCACCAGCTGTTCTCGAAATTCCCCGATTCGGCGAAGGGGATTTTCCATCGTCCCTGCTCGCGGAGCAGGGTAAACGAACTGACACTCTCGAAGCTGCTCTGACGAATATGGACCAGGAAAGTGGCCGTTATGATGGCGCGCGTTGTGTCTCGGACGTCGATATCTAGAATATCAAAGCGAGAGAATTCATAGAAGAACGGTGTGCGATGCTTTGCGGCCTCTCGCTCAATCCACGCCGAGAAATCACGTGCGTCACGAATGCCGAGCTTTTTCAATCGTTTCACGCTGGCAGAGGACAGCATATCATAGGCGGTATCCACCACGCGGGGTCTCTGAAAAAGCTGCACCCAGCTTCGGAACGTGCTGCGAGCATCCCTGTAGAGCTGCGTCTCTAGAGGGACGGTATTGGGCTCGCCGGTCTCTTCTTTCGGTATTTCCCTGTCAGATTTGCCGCAGCCGGGAAGCAGCGTCACACTGACGAGGAATACCGGAATGAGCATCCAGAGAAGCAGGGGGCGATTGAGGGTCGCTGCGCGATCCTTCCATCGAAGATATTGAGTGTACAGATACATCATATCATTTCAAGATACGTAAATACCTGTCACTGAGAAACCCGATCCGCCGTCGCCCACGGTGAGTATTCATCTGAAATGAACGAGGTAACGTGATGATTTTCAATCGTTTTCGCTCGCTTCTGTCCGGGTGAACTGCTTGACTTTATTTCGCCCTCGCCATAACTTTAAGCTTACATAAATTGAGTATTCACACACCAGCCACGTAGCAATATTTTTATGGGTTCAACGACAGATTTTCGAAACGGAATGATCATCCGCTTCAACGGAGCATTACATCAAATCGTCGAATGGCGTCACCACAAGCCCGGGAAGGGCGGAGCAATGGTGCAGACCAAGCTTCGCAACATGCGTACCGGCGCCGCATTCGAGCAGCGCTTTCGTCCTGGCGAAAATGTCGACATTGTGCGCGTCGAGCGGCGAAAGTTTCAGTACCTCTACCCCGAAGGGGAGTATCTGTGTTTCATGGATCAGGAAACCTATGACCAGATCCACGTGTCCGCTGAGGAATTCGGCGATGCCGTGCGCTTCCTCAAGGAAGGAGAGGTCTGTGAAATTTTGATGGATGGCGAAACCGCAATTTCCGGCGAGCTGCCGATCACGGTGGAACTCGAGGTCACGGAAACCGAACCGGGCGTCCGCGGTGATACGGCACAGGGCGGCAGCAAGAAGGCGACCGTCGAGACCGGTGCCACGGTCAATGTGCCGCTGTTCATCGATCAGGGTGAGGTGCTGAAGATCGATACCCGCTCCGGCGAGTATCTGGAACGCGTCAAGTAACGAGAGAATTCCTACATAAAGCGGAGCTGCAATGGATATTCAATATGTTCGCAAGCTGGTCAAGATCGTCACGGATTCCCAGATCGCTGAACTGGAGATCGAAGAGGAGGGACAGCGGGTACGCGTTACACGCACTCTCTACACGGAACCTGTCGTGATGGCGTCGCCGGCTTCGGCCGCACACGCGGTGGCTCCGCAGCCACAGGCCGCCGCTCCAGCGGCAGTTGAAGAATCCGCCCCGGCACCGGAACCCGCCGGTGGTGTCGAGGTACGCAGCCCGATCGTGGGTACGTTTTATCGCGCATCCTCGCCTGATGCGGAGCCCTTCGTAAAAGTCGGCGAGGCAATCAGCACCGGGCAGACGTTGTGCATCATCGAGGCCATGAAGATCATGAACGAAATCGAGAGCGATCAGTCTGGGACGATCGTGAAAATCCTCGTGGAAGACGGTCAGCCTGTCGAATACAATCAGCCTCTGTTTATCGTCAATCCTTCATAACCGGTGTCGGACACCAGTTCAGCAGAAAGAGGTACCACACCGTGTTTTCGAAAATTCTCATAGCCAACCGCGGAGAAATAGCACTTCGCATCATCCGTACCTGCAGGGTGATGGGGATCCCCACCGTTGCGGTCTACTCAACGATTGACGAAGATTCACTTCACGTCCGTTTTGCGGATGAGGCCGTCTGCATTGGTCCGCCGCCCGGACGCGAGAGTTATCTGAACATCCCACGCATCCTCGCCGCCGCGGAGATCACCGGGGCGGATGCCATTCATCCCGGGTACGGTTTCCTGGCTGAGAACGCGGAGTTCTCCGAGATCTGTCAGGAATCAGGCCTGAAGTTCATCGGTCCGAGTCCCGACATGATCAACCGCATGGGTAACAAGGCGCTGGCGAAGGCAACCGTACGACTCGCAGATGTGCCCACTGTTCCCGGAAGCGACGGTGTCGTCAGGGATATCGCTCACGCGCATGAGGTCATGAAGGGAATGGAATTTCCCGTCATCTTGAAGGCTTCTGCCGGAGGTGGCGGCAAGGGAATGCGCATCGTGCGAGAGAGCAGTGAATTCGACCGTCAGTTCAGCATGGCGAAAGCCGAGGCGGAATCCGCTTTCAGTAACGGCGATCTGTATCTCGAACAGTACATCGAAAAACCGCGCCATGTCGAGATCCAGGTCCTGGGCGACGGCAAGGGGAACGTCGTGCACCTGGGGGAACGCGACTGTTCCATCCAGCGCCGGCACCAGAAACTGGTCGAAGAATCACCGTCACCCGCGGTGGACGCCGAACTGCGTCAACGCATGGGCGATGCCGCCATCGCAGCCGCAGCAAGCATCAAATATGAAGGGGCAGGTACGATCGAGTTTCTCCTCGATGCGAAGAAGAATTTTTATTTTATGGAAATGAACACGCGCATCCAGGTAGAGCATCCCGTCACTGAAGAAGTGACGGGTGTTGACCTCATTCGCGAACAAATCCGCATGGCAGCCGGGGAAGAGCTTCCCGAAGGCGGCTTCGCGGAACCCATCGGGCATGCCATCGAATGCCGCATCAACGCTGAAGACCCGGATCACGATTTTCGACCATCGCCGGGACGGATTTCGACCTGGCACCAGCCGGGGGGATTCGGTGTGCGCGTGGACACACATGCCTACCAGGGATATGCCATCCCGCCCTCCTACGATTCGATGATCGGGAAGCTGATCGTCCACGGTGCCACGCGTTCCGAGGCAATTGATCGCATGGAACAGGCTCTCGAAGAATTCGTCATCGAAGGGGTGAAAACCACGATTCCGTTCCATAAAAAAGTCATGAAAAACGATAGATTTCGGGAAGGCGATTTCGATACGCATTTCCTGGAACACTTCGAATAACTACGCGATAGTAACACAGTATTTTTCAGGAGCACACATGAACTTCCCAGAAGATCTCAAGTACACGGATTCCCACGAGTGGCTGAAGATAGAGGGCGATGTCGCCACTATCGGCGTGACGGACTATGCCCAGGGTGAGCTTGGCGATGTCGTATTTATCGACATTCCCGAAGCGCGTGCCGTGACAGCAGGAGAGGCCTTCGGCTCCATCGAAGCAGTCAAGACCGTCTCCGATATCATCGCACCCCTCGCGGGAACCATCACCGAGATCAATCCTGAGCTCGAAGCCAGCCCGGAAACCGTAAACTCCGATCCGTATGGTGCCGGGTGGATGGTGAAAATGACGATCGACAACCAGGATGAACTGGCCTCGCTGCTGGATGTGAACCAGTACAAGGAACTCATCGGGAAGTAATTCCCGGGGACCAACGAATTCAGACCGGACAGACTCACTGGCTGTCCGGTCGCTGTTTTTTCACCAGCAACGGAATTCTCATGCAGCACGCAGAATGGATTTGCATCGTCGATTTTGGGTCTCAATACACTCAGCTGATTGCTCGACGTATCAGAGAACTTGGGGTATACTGTGAAATCCATCCGTTCCATCTCGCACTGGAAGCGGTGAGCCAGAAGCGTCCAAAGGGCGTCATCCTTTCGGGCGGACCCAACAGCGTGTACGAAGAGGACGCACCACGCATACACGAAGAGATGTTCGAACTCGGTGTCCCCGTGCTGGGAATTTGCTACGGCCTTCAACTGCTGGCCATTCACCACGGTGGTGCTGTCGATCCAGCAGCGAGAAGGGAATACGGAAAAGCCGAACTGCGTGTGGACAACCAGTCGGATCTCCTCAAGGGGATCTCCGAAGATTCGACCGTGTGGATGAGTCACGGTGATTCACTCTCGCAGCTTCCTGATTCCTTCGAAGTCATCGCCCACACTGCGAACGCGCCGATCTGTGCCATTCGCAATGTGGAGAAACGCCATTACGGTGTACAATTCCATCCCGAGGTCGTACATACACAGGATGGAAAGCGTATCCTCTCGAACTTCATCTACGACATCTGTGCTGCCGAAGGTGGCTGGAATCCACGTTCTTTCATCGATCAATCTATCGAGGATATTCGTCGGACCGTGGGAGAAGGGCGCGTAATCTGTGCTCTGAGCGGAGGGGTTGATTCCGCTGTGGCGGCGGTACTGCTGCATGAGGCGATCGGCGAACGTCTGCAGTGTATCCACATCGACAACGGTGTCATGCGCAAAGACGAAAGCGCCCAGGTGGTGGAAACCTTCCGTGATGAATTCCACATCCCGCTGAAATTTGTCGATGCGAGTGATCTCTTCCTCGGGAAACTGGCCGGTGTGACCGATCCCGAAGAGAAAAGGAAGATCATCGGTGTGACGTTCATCGAAGTATTTGAAAAAGAAGCCTCGGAATTCAGCGACGCCGCGTTCCTCGCGCAGGGGACGCTGTATCCCGATGTCATCGAATCGGTGAATTTCAAAGGGCCCTCCGCAACGATCAAATCGCATCATAACGTAGGCGGGTTGCCCGAACGCATGAATCTATCGCTTATCGAACCCTTCAGGGAGCTGTTCAAAGATGAAGTACGCAACGTGGGACGCGAACTCGGGATGCCCGGACACATTCTTGACCGCCACCCATTTCCAGGACCGGGCCTGGCCATCCGTGTTCTAGGCGCAATCGAAAAAGAGCAGCTCGATCTTCTGCGAAATGTCGACGAGATCTTTCTGGAGGAAATTCGCTCCGCGGGTGAATACGACAATATCTGGCAGGCATTCGCCGTACTGCTTCCTGTCAAATCTGTCGGTGTCATGGGTGATGCGCGAACATATGAATTTACGATCGCGCTGCGTGCCGTCACCAGTCTTGACGGCATGACCGCCGACTGGGCGCGGATTCCATATGACGTTCTCGAGAGTATTTCCAACCGCGTTATCAACGAAGTGCGCGGTGTCAACCGCGTGGTATACGACATCAGTTCGAAACCACCTTCCACCATCGAGTGGGAGTAGTGGTGAACGAACACCGCGTCGCACAGCTGCTTGACGAAGCGCAATATCACGAAGAGCACCAAAAATGGCTGCATGCAGTCCAGATCTATCAGCAGCTCATCAACGAATTTCCTGAACAGCTTGACTTCAGGATCAAACTCGGGAATGTCTACCTCGAAATGGGCAATCTGCCTGCCGCAGAGCTGATCCTTCTCCAGGCGCTGAGCAACGACTCTGAAAATCCCGATATCCTGTACTCCCTCGGCATCGCCTGCTACCAGAGTGAAGACTTCGAACGAGCGCTGTTCTACATGCGTCAGCTCGCCTCCTATCGACTGCCGAAAGTCCATTATTCGCTCGGTCTCATTTACTGGAGGCGGGCGGAGTTTCTGCACGCGGAGAGGCATCTTCGACTGACGATGGAGTTTCAACCCGACCACGTGAATGCCGCGCTTGCCCTGGCCGAGACCTGTATTCGCCAGAATAAGTTTTCGGACGCCGCAACCGTTTTGCGCGATATCAACGTGCTCGTGCCGCAAGACACCGCCGTGCAGTACCTGCTGGGAACCACGCTCATTTCGACTGGAGAGTATGAAGATGCGGTACTGCATCTTCGCCGCGTCCTCGAAACCGAACCAGCAGATGAGAATGCTCTACTTGCATGCGCGGGTGCTCTGATAAAAGCCGACCGGTTTACGGAGGCGGAGGAAGAGCTGAAGACTCAGCTTCGACACGATGAACGGTCTGCGCGTACGTTGATCGCATTCGGAAAACTTGCCCTGGTTCGAGCGAATCGGCGCAAAGCTGAAGAATATTTCAGACGTGCGCTCGAACTTGAACCCGAGAATACCGATGCCCTTGAACAGATGCGGTATTTTACCCCAAATGGAAAAACGACTACATAGTCTGCTCCTCTTGCTGCTGTTTTTCGCTCCACCTCTTTTCGCTCAGGAGAAGATCGCCTACCAGGAGGATGCGGAAAAAAAATTTCAGTACGCCCTGGAATTCTTCGAAGAGGGGTCATTCTACGCGGCAGCGAAGCATTTTCAGCAGCTTGCCGACGCCTACCCTGCACACCACCGCACGACTGCATCATATATCATGGCCGCCCGCGCACACCTCGCTGCGAAGGCGCCATCGCGCAGCCTGAGGCTGCTGGAAGAATTCCGTCTTCAATTCCCAGGCAGCAGCTATCTGGGGGAGAGCTATCTGATTTCCGGGGAAGCGTCAGCGGCGGCGGATAGTCCCGCACGTGCAATTGAGTATTATTTGCGTGCCTGGAAAGCTGGGGTTCAGAATTATGACCGATTCGCATGGTTGATCCACCAGCTCGGATCCGTAACATTGTCGCCATATGACAGGAAGGTGACGGAAAACGTGCTCAAGACGCTCGATGATGCTGAGAAACTCCGCGCCCTTCTTCCGCTGGATGGTACCGCAACATCGAAGTCTGCCACGGCCGGCAGAGCCGCAGGCGTGTCCTCGAGTACCGTGACGCCGCAATCGACAGTCATCGCGGTGGCGCTGCCAGGGAAGGTGGGTGACAGGCAGAAGCAGCATCTCGTGGAACAGCTCAAACGCGGCATGCGCCTGGCACTCGACGAACACAACGCGTCTTCAGATTTCAAGGCTGAGATGCTCCTTCTCGACAGCGGTGACCCTGCAAAGCTGCGTGAAGAATGCGATCGACTCGAGCAAGATCCGCGAGCCGTGATCATGCTCGCCGGGGCATTCAGCTCGGATGCCCGTACCGTCTGTGAGATTCTCGGCGAACGAGAGTTACTGGTACTGCTTCCCACGGCGACGGATGCGGAACTGACGGAGTACGGGAGGAATATCTTTCAGATGAATACCCCCATCGAAGACAGAGCACGCCTGCTTGCGGACTTCGCTTTCCTGGAGCTGGATGCGGAAGCTGTCTGTGTTCTCGCACCGGATGAATCCTATCCGCGCGAGATGGCAGATGCTTTCGTCCAACGGTGCAGGGAACTTGGTCTTCCGGTAGAGGGTCTCGCGCATTATCGAACGGCCGAGCGGAATCTATCTGAAGCTTGCGGACAGCTCGCACGATCGGATAGGGCAAAAAACGCTGTCCTGTTTGCACCTGTCAGTTCACCGAAGCATATTGGCAGTGTCCTCGAGGGAGCAGGACAGGTACAAAATGTTCGTACGATTCTGGGCGGCGGAAATTGGAATTATCCAAAGGTCCTGAAACGACATGCGTCCAATATCACGATCTACTTCGAGAGTGATGTGCTCCCGGAGAAGGGACAACGGAAAATGCGGTCGCTGCTGCATCGAGATCGCGAAAGAGAACAGTCCGGGATATCGCGGGAGATGCTTTTTGGCTTCGACGCCATGAAACTTGCACTGCATGTTGCAGGCAGCGAACCGACTACCCGTGAGGCGGCCAGGCGAAAGCTGCGTGATGTTTTCGAAGGACTCAGAGCGCCGGTGAATTTCGTCGACAGCCGTGTCAACAGGGCAATGAATATGCTGCGCTGCTTCAAGGGAAACATCGAGCTGCTCGAGAGCTTCTACGCAAAATAACTTCGTTCAACATCTAACAGGGAGAACAGTGATGACAGTCAAAAGATCGTCATCCCAGGAAGCCGTATTTGGTATCAAATCCTGGCCGGAGGAAGAACGTCCCCGGGAGAAACTCGCGCTTCGAGGGGCTGAAGCGCTCACGGAATCAGAGTTACTTGCCATCGTTTTGAATGCTGGTAGCGGAGGTCGCACGGCGCTCGACATTGCCCGCGATCTGCTCCAACACTACCCTTCGCTGCGAGACATGGCACAACGGCCACTCAAGGAACTTTGCGGGATTTCAGGGGTGGGACAGGCCCGTGCGGTGGCGCTGCAGGCCGCCTTCGAGCTGGGTAGACGGTATGCTGTCACCCCGGAGGTCAAGCGACAAGCAGTGAACGCTCCTGAAGATGTCGCGGCATTGTATCAATATCGCATGCGAGATCTGCGACACGAACGCTTCGTTGTTCTTCTTCTGAACAATGCAGGGCATATCATCCGAGAAACTGTGGTATCTGAAGGAATTGTGAATGCGAGCCTGGTGCATCCTCGAGAAGTGTTTCATGCCGCTGTCACCGAACTGGCATCTTCGGTCATCTTGCTGCACAACCATCCCAGCGGGGTACGCGAAGCGAGTCGGGAAGACCATCTCATCACACGACAGCTCGTGGAGGCAGGCAGGATCATGGACATCCCCGTACATGACCACATAATCATTTGCGGGAGTTCGTACGTGAGTTTTGCAGAAAATGGCTGGCTGGAAGCTCAGTAATCGCGTTTCTTCCAGAGATTTCGCAAACGCTCCCGCATGCGCTCTTCGCGACCTTCGGATGAGGGGTGGTAGTATTGTTTACTGCCAAGTTCTTCGGGCAGGTACTCCTGCTCGGTGAAATGTCCCGGAAAATCATGAGCGTATTTGTACCCCTTGCCATAGCCCTGTGATTTCATGAGGCTTGTAGGGGCGTTGCGAAGATGCAATGGAACCGCGTAGGGTGGAAGCTGTTTGACGTCCTGCATGGCCTTGCCGATCGCCATGTACGCCGCGTTGCTCTTTTGGGCTGCGGCCAGGTATGTTGTTGCCTGTGACAGCACGATGCGTGCCTCCGGCATGCCGATGGCGTGCACGGCCTGGTATGCCGAGGTGGCGAGCAGCAGGGCGTTGGGATCGGCGTTCCCGATATCTTCCGATGCGAGTATGATCAGACGCCGGGCGATGAAGAGTGGATCTTCGCCGCCCTCGAGCATGCGAGCCATCCAGTAGAGAGCCGCATCGGGATCGCTGCCGCGGACGGACTTGATGAATGCGGAAATGATGTTGTAATGTTCTTCACCACCCTTGTCGTATTTCGCAAACGCACGCTGGAACGCTTCTTCGAGTACTGTTTGCGAGATGTGCACCTTCCCGTCCTCCTCGGCAAGCAGGCAGCACATCTCGAGTCCGTTCAGGAGACTGCGGGCGTCTCCGCCGCTGTATGCGATGAGCATGTCCCGGTCATCGAACTCCACGGCGAGAGTTTTCAGGTACTCATCAGTCTCCAGAGCTCGGTCCAGCAGTGTTGACAGTTCCTCGATGGTCAGGGGATTGAGGACGAAGGTCCTCGCCCGTGATCGGAGTGGAGGAATGATTTCGAAGGACGGGTTTTCTGTCGTAGCTCCGATAAGGATGATGTCGCCGTGCTCAACTGCTTGCAGGAGCGCGTCTTGCTGGGCTTTGTTAAAGCGGTGAATCTCGTCAATGAAGAGCACGGTCTGAAGCTGGGCGAGTTCATAGCGCCGTTTTCTGGCTGTGTCGATCACCTGGCGCACATCTTTCACACCGGAGGAGACAGCGGTCAGCTGCTCAAACCGGGCTTCGACGCGTGAGGAGAGAAGTTGAGCGAGGGAGGTTTTTCCGGATCCAGGGGGGCCCCATAAGATCATACTCAGAAGCGCACCGCGTGAGAGCATCTGGTAGATCGGTTTGCCTTTCCCCACGAGGTGCAGCTGCCCCACATAATGCTCGAGTTCAGTGGGCCGCATGCGTTCAGCGAGTGGGGTGTCAGGAAGAGAGGCCGCCATGACTGACTCAGCGGGTGTCTTTTGCGGGTTTCGGAGGCCTGGCCTGGTTGAGCTTCCGTAGAGAATCCAGGCGACGCAGTGAATCAGCCGTCCTCGACGAATCGAGCGGAGTAAGTGGCCCTTCTTCATCCAGGAAGCCGCGAACTGTCGGTGCGTAGACTTTTTGATGCAGTCCTTCCGCATCCATGTCCTGCTCCGACCGCAAGGATTTATCGGCTGCACGAGAAGGCGCTTCACTGCCTCGCAGCCGGCCCGCATCCCGGCGTTCCATTGCATCTGACGAGGGTGACGGAGTAGCGTCCTTCACTTCTTTTGCAGCGTCATCTGAAGGGAGAAGCGACTGGGGAGTCGTCGGAGCAATCTCCAGCGTTTCGTTCGCTTCCTCCGTTTTTTCGATGTCTTCGCTTTGTTCAACAGGTGTATCGAACATCTCGTCCTGGATGTCCTGCTCGACATCAGTGACATTGAATACATACACGGAGACAAAGAGTACCACGAAGGCGCCGACTGCACCGTAGGCGTATGCCGGCAGAGAAAACCCGCCATGAGCGGGCGAGCGAAAGAAGCGCTTCCACCAGGGCAATGCAGCTTGCTGCTCGAGTTCTTCGAGCTTACGCGAAAGGTGTGCCGAAAAGTCCATGGGAGCCGAGACTCGTGGCATCTGGCGAAGATCGTTCAGCAGGCGCTCCGGCTCGTGCATGGCGTCGCCTTGCTCTTTGCGGGTATCGATGGAATCAGACATGACTGAGACTGGAGCAATTATTCATAAACGTCTTTTAACAGGTCTTGGAGTTGCAGCCGTCCGCGGCTGATACGTGACTTCACGGTTCCGATCGGCATCTCCAGGATGGCCGCGATTTCTTCGTATGAAAGTTCCTGGATGTCGCGCATGATCACGGCTTCTCGGAAAACTTCCGGTAGTTCGAGCAACGCTTCCTGGATCCGGTCGTACACGATGCTGCTGTCCGCTGTGCGGTCGGGCAGGGGGTCGTCGGTCGACAGGGGAAGTGTGTATTCTTCGTTTTCATCTCGCTGCTGTACCAGTCGTGTTGTCCGCTTACGATATCCTTTACGCAACTCACTCTTCGCGAGGTTCCCGGCGATGGTATAAACCCAGGTCGAGAATTTTGCGATGGTTTTGTAGAGATGCTTCTTCTTGTACACACGAATGAACGTGTCCTGCAGGATATCCGCTGCATCATCCATGCTACCGACGAAGCGGTAGATGAAGTTCATCAGGGGATCTTGAAAACGCTGCACGAGAATGTCAAACGCAGCGTGAACGTCCTGTTGAAACAGGAGCATCAATTCTTCATCTGACAGGGATTCGAGGGTCACACGGTCCAGTGTTTTCTCCTCGATCAGTGCTTGTACTCTTTGTTCGAGCGAAAGTTCCTGCGTTTCAGGCATGAATTATCCGAGGGATTCGTTTCGACGTTAGGAGTGTGTCAGCTCGCTGACCAGCCGGGTGACGGCGATCTGCGAATTGTCAGGCAGTGACTTGATTGACAGGTCTGTTTCCAGAATATATTCAAAACAGCGCTCAAAATATGCCGGATCGGGAAAGTTTTTTACGTATTTCCGAATGTTTTCAACCTGCCAGCCCCAGACCAGTCCTACCGAACGCGCCTGTTCATCTGTGCAGCGGCCATGCAGCTGGAGGCTGCGGACGCGCCAGAGCTGCGTCAGCTGCCGTGAAAGGACGTTCACGATCATGACAGGTTCTTCCGTTCCGAGAAGATGATGCAGGATCTCCTGCGCTTTTCGTGGATTGCGTTCAAGGACGGCGTTTGTCAGTTCGAATACGTTGTACTGCCGTGAAGCGCCGAGGAGGTTGTAAATATCGTCGGCTTCGATCGATTCGGCATCTTTTCGAGCAGTCAGCAGTTTTTCAATTTCCGAAGCGAGTTCCCGTGCCCCGTTTCCGCACAGTGCGTGCATAACCGTGACAGCTTCCGGAGAGATCTTCTTTCCGGCATCCGCGAAGGACTGTGCAATCCATTTCTGTGCGACATTGTCTTTGAACGCCTTGAATTCCACCGCCGCACCAACAGGACTGGATGAACGATCCTGCTGCTGGAGCCATGCAGGAATGTCAATGCTCCCGTCCTTTGCCGGACGTTTACGCGCACGCCCCGGCTTCAGGGAGCCGGCGCAGAGCAGCAGGACCGTCTCTGTTGCGGGATTCTGGACGTATTTCCCGAGAGAGGGCTTCTTGAGCAGCGGATCGGCATCCCTCACGAGAATGACACGCCGTTCAGACATGAACGGAAACTCGATGGCCGCCGCGACGATTTCCTCGGCTTTGTGGTCACTTCCACGGAAGACGTGATAATTGAAAGAGGGATCGCCGTCTCCCAGCGCTGCCTGTTTCAACGCGGTCGCGTTCTGCTCCACGAGATACTCTTCCTCCCCGTATAGAAGATATACGGGGAGGAATGTATTTTTAGCGATATGTGAGGCGATCAGCTTGTGCGTCACGGTCTTGCCGAACAGAGTTACTTGATCGTCACCGACTTCATCACAACATCTTCCACGGGGCGATCTCCAGGCTGCGTCTTTACGTTGGCGATCGCGTCGACGGTTTCAATCCCGTTGATGACACGGCCGAAGATCGTATAGTTGGGAGGCAGGGCATAGTCCGCATGCATGATGAAGAACTGGCTGCCGTTGGTGTTCGGACCGGCATTCGCCATGGCCATGATCCCGCGCGTGTAGCCGATCTTCGTGTAGAGGTCGGAGGACGAATCGATTTCGTCGTCGAAGCGCGCACCGTAAATGCTTTCACCGCCCCGGCCGGTGCCCGTGGGGTCACCGCCCTGGATCATGAAGCCCTTGATGACGCGGTGAAAAAGGACACCATTGTAGTATCCGTTCTTCGCGTGCTGCACAAAATTTTCCACGGTTTTCGGTGCGTCTTCACGGAAAAATTCGATTTCCATGGTTCCATGATTCGTCTCGATGACTGCAATTTCCTTTTCCACGTCTGCTGCCTCCTTGGTGGTCTGTTCTGTATTCTGAGCCTGTCCCTGCAGCGCGAGGGCGCCGGTAAGAAGCAGGATGGTGATCAGATTGCGGATGTACTTCATGTTTTACCTCGTCTATGGTTGGAGAAATCCAAAAAATACCAAAATGAGAATGGCCGCACCGACAACAATGCGGTATCCGATAAAAAGCCATGTGCTGTGACTGCGAAGATATCGCAGCAGAAATTCAATCGACAGGTATCCCACGACTCCCGACACGACGACGGCGACCAGCAGGGCCATACCGAAATCCCCGGCAAGCTGATCCCGAAGCTCGTACAGCTGGTAGAGTCCGCTCAGCGTGATGGCCGGGATGCTCAGCAGGAAAGAGAAGCGCGCTGCGTCTTCTCGGTGCATGTGCAGGAACAGTCCCGCCGTGATCGTGGTACCGGAGCGTGACGCACCCGGGATGAGCGCCAGGGCCTGGGCCAGGCCGATGAGCTGTGTGTCGAGGATGCGCAGCGACCGCATATCACGTACCCGTTTCCCCGCGCGTTCCGCTGCCGCGAGGATCAGGGCGAGAACGATGAGACTTCCGGAAATGACGTACAACGAACGAAAACTTGTCTCGATGGCGTCCTTGAACAGCAAGCCCAGAATGCCGATAGGAATCGTGCCGAAGCAGATCAGCCAGGCCATTTTCGCTTCCGCCGTTTCGAACGGGCGAAGATGCAGGATGGACCGCGTAAATGCACCCGCAAGCGAGACAATATCACGCCAGAAATAGATGAACACCGCGGCCAGGGTGCCGATCTGTGTCACCGCCGTGAAGGCGGCACCGGGATCCTCCCACCCCAGCAGGGCAGGGACGATGCGCAAATGCGCCGTGCTGCTGATCGGTAGAAATTCCGTCAGTCCCTGTACGATTCCCAGTATGATCGCTTCAATCAGACTCATTTCTTGCGTCGTTTCTGTCTCCCTGCGGCATTACAGAGAGATGACTTCTTTGAGCGAGAGGGCGTCGAGAACGCGGAAAGACGCACGGGTTGTGGCGAGCATGCTTTCAAGCGAGATCACTTCCGGCCGCTTGGAACGAACTGCATCCATGAATGCAAGTACCTCGTTGCGATGTCCCTTATCACCACTGCCTTTCTTTTTGCTCTGTTTTCCATTTCGCGCAAGAGTGAGGGTCTGGAAATTATCCATCACCGCAGAAGAATTACCGGCCGACATGATGATACGCTCTTTCGGGATGGAGGAATCACCGTTTGCCACGTAGGTGATGATGCCCACCGAGCCGTTCTTCATTCTCATGGTGATATTCACATTGTCGAAATTGGAGACGGATTCGTTGTCTGATGCGATACACTCCGCGCTCACGCGTTCGGGGAGGGAGTTCGTCAGGTACTGGATGGTGTCGATGAAATGACAGACTTCTCCTATGATACGTCCTCCGCCGTCAACGGGGTGCTGTGTCCAGTGGTCCTTCGGCAGGAAGCCGGCGTTCACGTAGTAATGGACGACCGAGGGCTCCTCGATCTTCTCAAAAAAGCCGTGCATATCCGTGACAAGCGGGGCAAAGCGACGGTTGAATCCGACCATAAGCAGAAGCTTTCCAGCCAGCTCGGGATGCGACGTCAGCAGTTCTTCGATCGGGGCGAGCTCCTCCTCATTGAGAGCGAGCGGCTTTTCGACGAACACGTGCTTCCCGTGTCGGAGCGCTTCGAGCGTGTACGGCGCGTGCTGTCCGTGGCGGGTCGCGATGAACACCGTTCCGATCGTCGGATCAGAAAGTACTTCCTCGGCCTTTGTGCCCGCGCGACGGAAGCCAAACTTGTTGCGCATGTCGGCACCCGTCAAACCGCTGCGATTGCAGACGAAATCGAGGTTTACATCGGACATGTCTTTCAAATGCGGGAGGAGGAATCCCGAAGCGAAACTTCCCGCGCCGATGAAGCCCAGCGTGAGTGAAGAACGCGTGGGAGAAATCACCGGTGCGGCAGCAGCCTGCTCAGCATGGGATATACTCTTGAGTTCATCCTCGTCGAGGTCGTCATAGGAAAGCACGATGCCGACGTAGGGCTCTGTTTTTTCTCCTTCGATAAGCTCGTAGGCCTTCAGAGCGTCATCGATCGTGAAACGGTGTGTCGTAAGAATGTCGGTGTTGATCTTCCCCTGCGCGAGGAGCTGCAGGTAAGACTGCATGTTCCTGTTTTCCGTCCAGCGCACATAGCCGATAGGATAATCGAGGCCCTCTTCTTCGTAGTCTCCGTCGTAGCGGCCGGGGCCGTAGGATCGGGAAATGCGGATGTCGATTTCCTTCATGTAATACGGGCCACGGGGAATGTTCATCGTCGCGGCTCCCACTACCACGACGCGTCCGCGCTCGCGCGTGATGCGACCGGCGAGCTCGATCGGATCGTTGCTGTTCGTTCCCGCGGTGATGATCACTGCGTCGGCTCCGTGGCCGCCCGATGCTGATTGAACGACCGATTCCACCGGATCGGTGTTCCGGTTCAGCACGATGTCCGCACCGGATTTTTTTGCCAGTTCGATGGCCGCTGCATCAAGGTCGATACCGATGACATGACATCCGTTGGCTTTGAGGAACTGCACGGTGAGTTGTCCGAGCAAACCCAGGCCGATGACCACAACCGTCTCACCGAGCGTGGGCTCGGTCTGTCGTATGCCCTGCAGGGCGATAGAAGCGACGGTGGTATAGGCCGCGGATTCCATGGATGCCCCGTCGGGGATTTTCGCCACGAGATTTCTGGGAAGGGCGATCACGTCACTGTGGATCGCGTAATCAGCGCCGCCGCAGGCAACACGGTCACCGACCTCTATATCCTGAACACCTTCTTCCACTGCGAGCACGATGCCTGCGCTGCTGTACCCGAGGGCGGCAAAGGAGTCGAGCTTGGTCATGACACGTTTATAGGTACGTGTCATGCCATTACGGCGAATTTCCTCCATCAGCTTCTTGACTTCGTCAGGCTGGCTTCTCGCACGCTGCAGCATCGAGGATTTTCGCGAATCCACCGAGGTCTTTTCGGTCCCCGCACTGATGACGGAGAAATAATTTTTGACGAGTATCATCCCGCGTCCCGCAGCGGGAGCAGATGTTTCAGCCACTTTCATGGCGCCGGATTTAACGTGCTGTGCAATCTGTTTCATTCCCAAAAATTACTGTTTTGCACTCTATTTTCCTATACGAAATCAGCCCCACAGAGGGGCTGATCTGGGAGAACTACCGGGTATTGTGCACCGGATCCATCGCTGGCCGATGCTACACATGGCGAAGATATGTTGGCCAGGCAGCCAGGGACACGTGCGCTTAGCGTCTGGGAGGGGGACGTCGCGACCCATGTTTGGAAAGCAGGCGCCTGAGTTCCTCTGCAAAACGCTGCTCAAACAGCACGAGTTTACCGACTTGTTGAATACTGAGAAAATCCTTCAGGGACTGCAGATACGCTTGCTTTTCCTTGACCATCTCGGTGTGGACGGCATTCATGCGGTCGAGCAGCGACGTGATCTTTTCGTCCGTGTCATCGTCCCTCAGGAGGTCCTGCAGTTCCTCAAGAAGGGCGCGGCGCTGTTTCATCAGCTCCTTTTCCTTCTTTTTCAGCTCCTTTTCCCGCACAGTGAGGCGTAAAGCCTGC
>PKTF01000102.1 GCA_002869275.1 Ignavibacteria bacterium
CGCTGTTCCGTTCGGTTCGCCGTCGTCGCTGTAGCGGAAATCGCTGCCATCAAAGCCGCAGCGATAGGCATAACAATGATGATTGGCATTGTAGTGTTCACGGCGTAGGGCATCCAACGCATCGGTGAACTGCTCCACCGTGTCACATGGGATGGCATAGGATAAAAAGCGCGAAGCTAGTATTTTGATTTCAGTTTCCTGACGTGCGGCGATTGTCAGATAGGAATCATCATCGTGATGCATCTCCTCGTTTCCCTTGTGCGACTTCTGACTCATTGGCCTGGCGATCTTGAATAACAGCATGAACATGAGCAACATACGCAATACCGGGGAGCACATCCAGATATGAATATCGGCATCACCTGCTATCCTACCTTCGGCGGAAGCGGCGTCGTCGCAACGGAACTCGGTCTCGCACTCGCGGACCGCGGCCACGAAGTCCATTTCATCACCTATGACCGCCCGTTCCGCCTTGATCATTTTCACGACCGCGTGTATTTCCATGGGGTGGAGATGGCGAAATATCCGCTGTTCGAATTCGACATGTACACCCTCGCTCTCACGAGCAAACTCGTCGAGGTCACGCAATATCAGAAACTCGACATTCTGCACATGCATTACGCGATTCCTCACGCGGTGAGCGCATACCTTGCCCGGCAAATCATCGGTGAAGCGAACATCAAGACTGTGACCACACTTCATGGTACGGATTCGACGCTGGTCGGACTCGAGCCGTCCTTCCTGCCGTTGATGCGTTTCGCATTGGAGAATTCGGATGGCATCACTGCCGTATCGAATTTCTTGCGCGACAAGACGGCAAGCACATATCAGCTGGAGCGCGGGATCGAAACAATCCCGAATTTCATCGATACGGAGATGTATGCTCCCCGTGAGCCATGTAAATACCGCGAGCTGTTTTCCCCCAACGGCGAGAAGGTCATGGTGCACACTTCAAATTTTCGCCCGGTGAAGCGTGTTCCTGATGTAATCCGCACGTTCGCGAAAGTGCTGGAGTCCGTGCCCACGAAGCTCGTTCTCATCGGTGACGGACCCGACCGCACCGAGGCCGAGACGCTGTGCAGGCAACTCGAAATCCTCGATCACGTGCGATTTCTGGGGAAACAGGATGCTCTGGTCGATATTCTCTCGGCGGCGGACCTGTTCATTCTGCCGAGTCAATCAGAGAGCTTTGGCCTCTCGGCCCTCGAGGCAATGAGCTGTGGTCTGCCGGTGATCTCCACGAGCATCGGAGGAATTCCGGAAGTGAATCTCCATGCGGAGACGGGGTATATCGCGGAAATCGGAGATGTGGACCGCATGGCGCGCTATGCGATCGAGCTCTTTACCAATGACAACAAGTACAATGTGTTTTCCAGGGCCGCTCGCAGACGCGCCGTTGAAGTGTATGACAAGAAGCTGATTGTCCCGCTATACGAAGCATTTTATGAACGTGTGCTCTCCACCTGATGCGCAGAACAAACATCACACACGAAGGCAGAACCGCCTGTGGGTTCCGTCAGGTTGTCAGGGGCAGGGGAATGCCGTATTTTGTTCTGACTTGCATTTCTGCGCATGTGGCGGCAATTTTTCCGCTGGCACGATGTTGAAATTCACTTGATCAGTCTGTGCATATCCGAACCTATACACCATACGTCATCATTGTTCTCGCGGCACTTACCCTGCAGGGCTGCGCCGTCTGGGAATTCGTGGAAGTACGCTGGCAGAACGCAACCGGCTACTTCAACACCTATTACAACGCCGAGCGTACCTTCGATGAGGCGGTAGAGGAGATCAACCAGCGCCGGGAAAGCAAGTCCATCGATCCGAACCAGGTATCGGTGAGCATCGAGTCGGCGATACCTGAGGACCTGGGTGATGCCGAGCGAGAGCAGATGCGCCGCGACATCATGATGTCGGAATCGGGCGTACCCTCGAATGCACTGGTCATGCTCGACAAGGTGATCGAGAAGTGTTCGCGCATTCTCATCAATTATCCGAAGAGCAAGTGGGTTGACAACGCGCTGATGCTCATCGGAAAAAGTTATTATTACAAATCCGAAGCCCTGCGTGCCGAGCGCAAGTTCCAGGAACTGCTCGACAAGTATCCCGACAGCGACCTGGTTCCTGAAGCCATCCTCTGGCTGGGGAAATCCTATGTCCGTCTCGAGAAATTCGATCTCGCTGAGAGCATGCTCGAGAGAGCGATCGAAGCCGCTATCGAAGAAGAAGAAGCCGATATCGCTTCGGCCGGATATTTCGAACTCGGAAAGATGTACCTGCTCATTGGCGACCGGGCAACCGCGGTCAGCAAATATGAAAAGGCCACGGAATTTGCCGCCGATCGCGACCAGCGTATCGAGGTACAGCTCGCACTGGCGCGTGAGTACGAGAAGCTGGGTGAGAAGGAGAAAGCCGCTGAAGCGTACCGGTACATTTTCACCCTGGATCCTTCACCCGAGCTCGAGTTCATCGCAGAGATCAATTACGCCAAGCTGACACGCGAATCGGGGGACCTCGACGAGGCGAGCAACACGCTCATCAACATGCTCGAGAATCCGCAATATCTCGATTACGACGGCAAGATCCAGCTGGAAATCGCGCATCTGTACTACGCCTATCACAAGCATTACATGGGGCTGGATGACAGCCTTTCCGTGGACTCATTCCGTGCCGCCATGGAGCAGTACACTTTCGTCGACACAACGTTCAAGGGTGTGCCGGAGACGGCGGATGCGCTCTACGCGAAGGGTCGCATCTACGAAAACGATGTCCAGGACTACGATAACGCCTACGAAAACTACAGCGGCGCCAAACTCGCGTTTCCGGGGACGGAATCCGCCAAGCTTGGCAGCAAGAAGGCCAAGGTGTTTGGTGACTACCGGAAATTGCGCAACCAGATGGTCATGAAGGACAGCACGCTGTTCTTCGTCCTCAATCCGGATACGCTGCGTGTCCGTGACTCCCTGCAGGTGATAGCGGATTCTCTTGATCGCGAACGGCGCAAGGACGAGGGTGTTGACGACGCAAACCTGTCTGAGGAAGAAAAGATGGCGAAGCGTTTCAGCCGACGCCGTCCTCATGGCCGTAATACGGGACGTGTCAATCCATGGGAACTCGAACTCGAGCGGCAGGCGAAGGCTATGGCTTCAGGTATGAAAAACGCCAAGCAGGCGATGATTGCCGCCGGACCGGAGTATCGTCGGGTCAACCTGGAGACGACAGATCCTGATTCCCTGCGTACGGTCATCGCGGAGCTGTACATGGAAATGGGGTGGATCATGTTTGATCAGATCCATCACATTGATTCGGCCCGCCATTACTACCAGAAAGCCCTGGACAACGCCCTCGAAGACAGGTTGCGTCCCCAGGCCTATTACACCATGGCCGCCATAGAGCGCAAAGCCGGGAACGAGGAAATCGCCGTCTCTCACGAGGACCGCCTTGTTCGTGAATTCCCAACCAGCGGATTCGCACACAGCATCATGCAGGTTCGCGGCATCCCGCTCCCGAAGGATTCGACGACTATCGCGCGTGAAGCCTACGAGGCAGCGGCGAAGGAACTCGAGCACGGCCGTCGGGATCGGGGTATCGCGATGATGAAAGACGTGATGACCAACTTCCCGAACAGCGACCAGGCACTGCGTGCTCAACTGGCCATTGCCATGCTCTACGAAAACTATAAAGGTGAGGAAGCGCTCGCGATGTACCGCGAGATGGTCGACAAGCACCCCGACTCTCCATATTCAAAGCGGGGAAAGGAAATCCTTGAAGCCATCGAGAATGCGAAAGTGCGAGAGACGAAGCGCAAGCTGGAAGAGGAGCAGGAAGCCGAGCGAAAACGTAAAGCAGAGGAGGAGCGCAAACGCATCGAACAACGCTATCGCAATCCCCTGCTCGACGAAGAACTGCGCGTGATGCGTGATTCTGCTCGTGCGGTTGAAGAGGAAAAGGATCCGACACTGGATGAGGACTTCCCGCTGCGTATGCCGGGTGACGAACCGCCCGAGAATAATGAACAACCAGAGAAGCCGGCTGAAGAAGCGATCCGACGACAACCAGACAGTATTGATCCTTCCAGGCACCTCAAAGGTGATACATTGCGTCGGCTGACTCCACCCATCCCCACTGAGAGAAAATAATATGACGAAAGTGAACGCCGACCTGAAAGTGACCGCGATCGAACAGGTTGCAGAAGACACCTTCACGCTCCGCTTTCAGAGTTCGGAACTTGCCGGGCAGCTCAAACCCGGACAGTTTATCAATATCCTCGTCAGCGAGCGGATCGAGCCGCTGCTTCGTCGGCCGTACAGTATCTCCAACATATACAACGACGAATGCGAAATCATGTTTTCGTTGCTGGGAAAAGGGACTCATATCCTGGCGGAAAAACGACCGGGCGATACCATCGGCGTACTTGGTCCCCTCGGAAACACATTCGGTTATGAGAAATCGTTCGGCACAGCCGTGATCGTTGCGGGTGGAATTGGCGTCGCGCCTTTCCCATACCTCACACGCGTGCTGAAGGAAAAGGGCATTCCGACAGTAACGTTTCTCGGGGCTCGGAGCACCTCACGCGTCGTACGCGATGGCCTGGAAAACCTTCATATTGCCACGGATGACGGGAGCGAAGGGTTTCATGGAAACGTAATCGGCGCGCTTGCCGAGTATATGCAAACACACGACGTTGACCGCCCCATGATCTTTGCCTGTGGTCCCAACCCGATGCTGCAGGCCACACAGTCGTTTGCACATGAGCATGATATCCTCTGTGAACTGTCGCTTGAATCCGAAATGGCCTGTGGCATGGGAATTTGTCAGGGCTGTCCGATCGAGCATCACGGCGGCGGTCGCAAGTATACTCTGGTCTGTACCGACGGCGCCTGTTTCGACTCTCGCGACATCATTTTCCACGAGCACCACGCATGAACACCTCCTACACTCTTGGCACGCTACGAATGAAGAACAGGGTGCTCGTCGCTTCGGGTACCTTCGGCTATGGAAATGAAGCAGCGGCGTATACGGATCTGAGTCGTCTCGGAGGCATCGTCACCAAGTCCGTGAGCTGGAAGCCGCGTCAGGGGAACGCGCCGACGCGTATCGCGGAGACACCGGCCGGGATGCTTAATTCCATCGGGCTCGCAAATGTGGGAATCGATGCCTTCATTTCTGAAAAAATGTCGTTTTTACGTGAACTCGATACTTCCATCGTCGTGAACATCGCGGCCAGCAGCACCGATGAATACATTGACATACTCGAACGCCTGGAGGATGAAGAAGGCATTGAAGCCTACGAAATCAACGTGTCCTGTCCCAACGTCAAGGAAGGCGGATTGAATTTCGGTACGCGATGCGACATGACCGAAACAATCACGCGTGAACTGCGCAGGCGAACAAAACGGACGCTCATCATCAAGCTGACCCCCAATGTCACCTACATCGAGGACTTTGCCCGGGCCTGCGAGGCCGAAGGTGCGGACGCAATATCACTGATCAATACCCTCGTCGGCATGGCGGTAAACATCCAGACACGGAGACCCGTGCTCTCGACTATCACCGGTGGACTCAGCGGTCCGGCAATCAAACCTGTCGCTCTCGCCAAAGTGTTCCAGTCCTCACGTGCCGTGTCCATTCCCGTGATCGGTATTGGCGGCATCACGACCTGGCAGGACGGCATAGAATTCCTGCTCGCAGGCGCATCCGCCATACAGGTCGGCACTGCCAGTTTTCGTGATCCCGACGCAGCTGTGAAAATCGTGAACGGGATGGAGGCCTGGTGCCTCGAACAAGGAGTGGAAGATATGCAGGAACTCGTTGGCGGCTTGCGCATCGATGAGGGTGTCAAAGCCCCCGGCTTTGTTAAAGCGAAATGAAAGGACCACGCGATGCAGTATTCAGACATCGATAAGAAGGACATACTTCTTCAATTGAAGGCGACGGAATCCGGCGCCTTCTTCCGTGAAGAGCGATTTCAAGGAGTCATCCGTGTCGATGGAAAGGACACGCTTGAACTTCTCAATCGTCTGAGTACGGCGCGGGTTGACAACCTCAAACCCGGCGGAGTCCGGGAAACGTTACTTGTGAACGAGAAGGGGAGGTTCATCGATGCCATCCTCGTCGTGCCCGTCGATGCAACGACCGTGCGCCTCGTTACATCTTCGCCTGATGTCGCGGCGGTACTTGCATGGCTGGAGAAATACACCATCATGGAAGATTGTGTCTACAGCGATGAGTCTGAAGACTACGCGCAGTATACCGTGTACAATCGTGACGTCACCGATTCTGACAATGCACTCCCCGTTCATGATCCTGGCACCGTACATGGCGTGTGGGAAGAAGATGACGAGATCCTTCTTCGCTATCAGAGTGTGACCGGTACGGATCTTCGCGTACTCTGTTCCAACGAGCATGCCGACCAAACAAAAGAGAAACTGCTCAATACCCATGGACTGACCTACATCGGCGAAGAGGCATTCGAACTCTGGCGTATCGACCGCTTGCTCCCCGCAGCAGGCAGGGAACTCGGTGCATGGTCGAATCCCCTCGAGGCCGGTGCATCCGCCGGGATCGATTTTGCCAAAGGATGTTTCATCGGTCAGGAAGTCATCGCACGACTTGAGAATTACGAGAAGGTTCAGCGCGCACCCGTCCAGCTCCTCTGGGATGAAGGGGCTCCTCCAGAGGTCGAACCCGGAAGCAGGGTACAATTCGAAGAGCAGGACGCCGGACTCGTAACGACACACATATTCGATCCCCGCATCGGCAAGTTCCGTGGAATCGGACTGATACGAAACGCCTACCAGGAAGCTGGAACGACACTGCGTTATACGATTGGGAACTCCACGTATTCATTGAGGACTGAACACCGGCTCTAGCGTGAATTCGCAGGCTGAAAACTCGCGCAGCATCAGCATTACAATTCCATTAACAATGCTCGAATGTATTGGGAGAAGGTGCCTGATAACCTATTTTGCTATGGTCCGGAAATGTTTTTCACTCGAGACAGGAAATGGAAGGCCAGCAACGGATAGCATTCATCACGGGATCAGGCCGAAGGCTCGGCCGGCAGCTCGCGTATGCCTTTGCTGACGCTTGATATGATGTCGTGCTTCACGCACGGCATTCCGTCGAGGGAATGGCGCAGGCAGCCGAGGAGATCCGCGATCGAGGGCGCAGGGTGTGGACCGTCAGCGGAGACCTGTCTTCGGTGCCGGAGATTCATCGCATCGCGAATGAAGTCAAAGAGAGCATCGGACGGCTGGACGTCCTTGTCAACAACGCCGGAGTGTTTCCGACGGCCGGATTCGAAGACGTTACAGAGGAAATCTGGGATTCCACACTCAACACGAACACGCGCAGCCAGTTTTTCCTCACCCAGGCTCTTGTGCCCTTGCTGCGTGTTGCGCAGGGGTGCGTCGTGAATCTCGCCAGCGCTGGTGGCTACGAGCCATGGAGGACGCACATTCCGTACAACGTTTCCAAGGCAGGTGTCATCATGTTGACCCGGGCACTCGCCAAGGAGCTTGCACCCGAGATCCGCGTTAATGCTGTGGCTCCGGGTGTCATCATCGTTCCGGGCGAGGAAACCATTGACCACATTCCGGAAACGCGTTTCCCGATGCAGCGATACGGCACGCCGAAGGACCTGGCGGATGCCGTACTCTTCCTCGCTGAAGGGACTTCTTATATCACCGGTCACGTGCTTCCTGTCGCCGGCGGAAGCCTCACCATTTAACGAATCATCACGGGAAATCTGCATGGACAAGCTGAGCAAGGCCTACAAAGACATTGAGTTTCTCAACAGTCCCGACGCACGCACGATCCGTATCCTTTCGGAGTACCTCGAGCCGCTGAGGCGTCTGCGGCAGAACCGAGTGCAGGATACGATCGTGTTCTTCGGATCAGCACGATTGAAATCCCGTGACGACGCCCTGGCTGAGAAGCAGGAGGTCCTCGAAGCAATTCATCGGTCCACCAAACAACAAACTCCGAAAACTCTGCTGGACCAACTGCAGAGTGCTGAACGGATGGTCGAAACTTCCCGGTATTACGAAGACGCCGTGGAACTTTCGAAGCTGCTCTCAGAATGGTCTCTGACCCTGCAGAAACATCGCTTTGTCATCTGTTCCGGAGGCGGACCGGGGATCATGGAAGCGGCAAACCGGGGCGCGCATCTGGCAGGGGCGAAGTCGATCGGGCTCAATATCAGCCTGCCTTTCGAACAGTTTGCCAATCCCTATATCCCGCCCGAACTGAATTTCGAGTTCCATTACTTCTTCATGCGCAAGTTCTGGTTCATTTATCCAGCGAAGGCCGTCGTGATTTTTCCCGGTGGGTTCGGGACCATGGACGAACTGATGGAGATCCTGACCCTTGTCCAGACAGAGAAGCTGCGAAAGAAAGTGTTTATCGTACTCTACGGTGGTGATTTCTGGAACAGTATCATCGATTTCGACGAGATGGCGAAACAGCAGGTTATCAGTCGCGGAGATCTGCGGCTGTTCAAGACTTGCAATACTCCGAAAGAAGCTTTTAATTACTTGAAGCGTAACTTGACGGACAGGTATTTGAAAAAATGAGCGCGACTCGCGAATTATATGCGTTGTACTCGTTGCTCGACGATCCTCAGGCCTCAGTACAGACTGCTGTACGTGAAAGAATTCTTGCGCTTGGTGAAGATGCTGTTGCCGGCCTGAGAGAATTGACAGAAGTGCATGGAAATCTCCACCAGGATACCGTTGGGGAACTGGTGAATGAAATCCGCAGGTCCAATGCCCTCCGGCGTCTGGAACGGGAGATCTCGGGACCGGACGAGCCGGTGGATCTGGAGGAAGGGGCGTTCATCCTCACCAAATATGGTTTTCCGGAAATCAACACCGCTACATATCAGAGCCGACTTGACGACATGGCTGCGGATATTCGCGTCCTCGCGGGTACACGCGCTGCGCCACTCGACACGTTCATGAAAATGCGGAGTTATTTGTTCAGCGATCTCGGTTTTATCGGAAACCGCGAGGACTACTACAATCCGCACAACAGTTATCTGAATAAGGTCATTGATTACAGGAAGGGGATACCGATCACCCTGTCGCTTCTCCTCCTGACCCTCGGTCGCCGTCTCGGAATCACATTGAACGGAATCGGGATGCCAATGCATTTTCTCGTGCAGTATGACGATGGCTCACGGATGTTCTTCGTCGATGCCTTCAACAGCGGCATCATCATTACACGGGATCAGTGTCGTCTGATGCTCTCTTCGAGCGGAATCAGGCTTACACCGGAAATGCTTGCCCCCGTGACCACTCGTGACATCATTGAGCGAATGTGGCGCAATCTGTATCTCGCCTACCAGCAGCAGGGCGATGAAGATGAGGCTGGTCGTGTCGCCGACATTCTCAGTTTCATCAATCCCGATTTCAAAGTGAATAACACAATGGACGACGATTTCGATGATGACGAAGAAGAGGATTTCTAAACGCCTATGAAAACAATGTTGGCCGTATCGATAGTCCTGCTCGTTGCCGTCTCTATGGGAAATGCCCAGACGATACTGATGCAGGAACGCTGCACGGATGGTGCCCTCGAAAACACCTGGTCGGCAGGATTCAACGGGAACGCGCTCGAAGCGGTGCAGTATCCGGGGAATCCGAGTGGAGATGCCTGGGTGGGGCGACTTGCCAACCACGTTTCCGGCGGGAACGTCGGACAAACCTGGGCCGGATCGCCGGACTGGCAGGATTATTACTATGAAGCACAGGTGTACATTCCGATCGGAGAAGGGGTCTATCACGGACTGGAATTTCGCGTGGACACAACCGGTCTGACCTCCGGGTATCAATTCGTGGCACGCTTCACACCTGGCGGAATGATCAGTCCACGGTTGCGTTTCCGTGTGCGTCCGAGCGGTAATCCCGGGATGCCAACCGCTATCCGAGACTGGGAGGCGTCCGAGATTCCGGGAGGAATTCCTACAGAGAGCGGATGGCATAAAATGGCCGTCCACATGAAAGGACATAATTTCCGGTTCTGGTTCGACGGCAACGAACTGCCCGGTTCTCCGGTCATGGACTTTACGTCACTCAAAGGTGTTGTCGGGGCGTATGTATGGGACAGTTCCAGTCCGATGATCACGCTGCATATCGATGATATCAATGTATCAACAGACGTGCTCACATCCGTGGCATCGCCGGTTGCGCATGCATCGCAGCCGTCGCTGCAGCAAAACTTCCCGAACCCTGTACACTATGGCACGAACGTCAGCTATGTTCTGCCCGCGGAGATGCATGTTCGTCTCGAAGTCTACGATATGCAGGGTCGCCATGTCGCCACACTCACAGAGGGTACACGGGAAGCAGGCCGCCACGTGACATCGTGGAATGCAGCGAGGCAACCCGCCGGCACCTATCTCATGAGATTATATACGGAGCGTGGTCTCGACGAGATACGCACCGTAGTTCTTCGCTGATGACTTTTTCCTCCCAGCTGGACAACCGCGCGATCCGCGCGGTTTTTTTTTTGCTCTAGCGTAACAGTTACAACGATTTAACGTATAGAATTGAAACAACACAAGCAGACAATGTTCCAAGATTACACAACCCCGAGTCGACAGTCGGCCATGACATACAACAACACACATATGAAACAGCACCGTTCACCGGCTAGCATCCATGGAGTGACCGAGGAGGTCCTCATTGAGCGTGACGAGACGCTGGAACCGCTGCTCGTACGCTACAAGGATTGGATCACAACAAACGGGATCGAAGATCTGCGCAGCGACGATGAATATACCCGGGATGCACTGACTCTCGGGATTCTCTGGCGCTGCTACGGGCAGAGAGTCCTCGGAATGCCGGCGTTCAATGCCTTTGTGTATTCCGGTTTTCGCCACCTTCGCCAGAAATTCACGTCGGATCACTCTGCGGATGCGGGTTCAGGTGGCAAGCTGGCCCGGCAGCTCTTGCATTTGAAGTCTCGCAAGAACAAGTGTTCCGGCCTCACCTCTCCCTGTGAAACCATGGCTCTGCTCTTCTGGTTGAAGGCGATCAATGTTTACGATGATGAGGTGAAGCGCATGACGCCGCTGTGCACCTTCCTCAACAAGATCGATCCGCTGGAGAGCGAATGGCACCTTGCACGACTTTCGGCTTTCACTGCAAGGGTGTTGATGATCTGTGAAAAAAAACTGCCGATGGACGAGCTGGCGAGCGCAGCCGGCGAAATCGAGCGTGAGAAGCGTCGTACCAGCTGGCTTTCCGCACTCGCAGGAAGTCCTGTAGTTGAAGAGCAGTATTTGCGTGTGCTGGAGCTTGAGCTTCTTCGTCGTGCGAAGGAGGAGAAGGGCGAGGCGAAAGACGAGCACATCGGAGGATATTCCTTCGAGATCGCACCCGCTTGAGTCAGCATGGCTTAAGTATGAACGTAGGGCACGCATGGCGTGCCCTTTTTTATTTCTGGATTGAGATACTTTCAGGAAGCGCGCGGCGGTCGAACTGTCCCTCTTCGAAGATCGGATTCAACACGATGTTGATATATTCACTGCGCAGAAACTGCTCACGTTTTTTCCCATCAAGGGTCAGCTGCAGAGTTTCGGTGATTGAAACGGGCAGGGCATCGGAGTCTCGGAACAGGATTTCCAGACGCCCGGACGTCACCGGTTTCTTTGAACCCAGTATTGCGGTCAGTTTCGTCGCACGTTCTTCTTCCCACGTGGAATCGCTGATAACGATGGACTCAATATTTCCACTCGAACGTAGTTTTTCCACGATCCGCGCGCCGTGGTGATATCCGAGCCGTGCATTCTTCACGAAACGCTGTTTCAGCCAGGAATACGTTGACACGGACGTATCCACCGCAGACACATAACCCTTTTCAGGGTATCCCTGGAGAATATGTTTCCCGTCGTAGATCACGTGATACCCTGCGAAATTGGTCGCGAAGATTTTACCCCCGAACGAATCGTCGCTGTCAGGCGCGAAGACAACGCGGTACACGTTGTGCGCTGCTTCCTCTGTATTTGCTGAGGTAAACGAATGGAGGACCTGATAGCTCATCACTTCCAGCGTATCGAGTGTGGCAGAGCAGCGGCTGAGCAGCGAATCGAGTTGAGTCGTTCCATGCGTACCTGAATCATGCTCAGTATCGGGGATCCCTTCTGAAGAACACGCCGGAACGAATGTGAATGAGATTGTGAGGACGAGGTACAACGCAATTTTCATAGTGGACCGAAGATTGTTCGCGACGTTTGGATGGGAGCCTGATGCGGTCAGCGCCTGATGCGGTCAGCGCCTCCCGTTCGAGAAAACGACCGATGTCTGCGTACGGGTATGAACCGTCGCAAAAACCATCATTCGGAAATATGCAAAAAATGCCTCACCTTTCAGCCAGCATTCTTGCAGAATTCAAACACGTATGCACACGCTGACCATGCTGCTTCTTCTCGCATCGATCGTCAGCAAGGAGATGGATGAGGCAAAGGGCGTAAAGCTCGATAGCAAATAAGATGATGAATGGGAACCATTCATCTGCCGGAATGCATTTCTACAGTAAGGCATCCGCCACGCAGTCAAGCTCCATCATCGCATACGTGGATTTGTCGAAATTCCAGGCAGACAGGAACGTGAACAACTCAACGGGTACAGATGAAAATGCCAGCCAAAATAGCAGTAATTCTTATACTATTCTCCGGATTTCTCCAGGCGCAGTCACCTCAGGATGGGGCCGCATCGCGGATGGATGAAGGTCGGAAGCTGTTCGCGAGTTCGGTGGACGATGAAGAAGATCTGGAGACAGCGCGTCAGGTATTTACACGTATACGGAAGGAAGATGCATCGCTCCGCGGGCGGGCCATGGTGTACCTCGGTGCACTAGATATTGTCGCAGCGAAGCACACCTTCTGGCCGCACAACAAGTCCAGCCTGGTAAAGCGGGGACTTAAGAAAATGGAGAAAGGCCTGCGGGTTGCACCGAAGGACATTGAAGCGCGATTCATCCACGGTGCCATATGCTATCAGCTCCCGTTTTTCTTTGGATGCGGTGACGACGTCGAGCGGGATTTCGCATTGATTACGTCGCTGCTCAATACCCCTTCGCAGCCATGCGACACGGTAATACTGCGGGATATGCAGGATTTCATCGACGAGGAGGATGTTCTTACCGAGAGCGAGCGAAACCGCATCCGCAAATTGATTGTCAAGAGACGCGCAGAGTTTGGAAGGGAGTCCAAGTGAACAATGACATTGTCATTGGAGTGGTCTTGCCATAGACAATCGATTCCAGGCACACGGAACGCAGATGCCTGCTTCGGATTCTCACCATGAATGGCATCCTCTCAGGATCTGCATTCGATCGTTTACACCCGTAAACTTCCAGGTTCTACGTGGCTGAAAGCTCGATGACTTTCCAGATCTTTAACCGCTGAGAGATGTTCTTGAGTGCGGGCTGTCCGAGATCTTCGAATGTACAGTCGATTTTACGCGCGACGACACTGTGAACGTCTTCGGATATGCAGATGGACCCCGGCTCTGCGAGTTGCTGAAGGCGTGCTGCGATGTTGATGGTATCCCCCTTGAGACTGTTTCCGTAATCGAGTACATCGCCGAGATGGATTCCGATACGCACGAGAATGTGATCATGCTCTGCTTTTGTACTATTGCGTCTGCGAAAATCAGCCTGTACCTGCAGTGCGGTGCGGACGGCATCCACGGCACTTTCGAAGCGAGCAAGGAACGCGTCCCCAATGATTTCTACCACATCACCGGCATGCGCTTCGATGGCCTGTGTCATGAGCGTGTTGTGATCATGCAATAGGGAAATGCCATGTGATTCGTCTTCATGCATGATGCGGGAATATCCGCAGATATCAGAAAAAAAGATGGCGAGAAGATGCCGGCGCGCCTCGCCCTGGCCCACCGGGGCATTGCGTATCCTGTCGGCACTGCGCAGTTGGGCGCTGATCCTCGCGATGAGTTCGCGCGTGTTGAAAGGCTTGGTCACATAGTCGTCCGCTCCAACTTCAAGTCCGACGACACGATCCACAGGCTGCGATCGTGCGCTGACCATGATCACGGGCTGCACGAATCCGCCGCTACGGAGCCTCCGGCAGACGTCATACCCATTCATCCCGGGAAGTGTGATATCAAGCAGAACAAGGTCCGCTGGTTGATCACCGAAGGCCGCGACCGCATCCTCTCCATTGTCAAAATGGATGACCTCATGGTTTTCCGTTTTCAGCAGCTCTATAAGTCCAAGAGCCACGGCGGGTTCATCTTCGACGATCGTAATCCGTGCCATATGTCTCAATTGCTGGTTCCGATATCATTACGAAGATGGTTCGCCAAAAGCAAGAGGCCGGGTGATTCACGTCCGCGAGGCAAGCGTATGCCGACTCCAGGTCTCAATCGACCGACCAGTTCACCTCCATATCCTTGCCGGCAGTTTGGGAAGCACCCCCGGGAATGAAATGAGATGTACGTGCTGCGACAGTGCGGGACGCCCGGTTACCGGATCTTGACTTCGCTGGGGTGGCAGTTTGAGCAGTCCGCCGTCTGCATGAATTCGGAGTACGGGCGGCGTATGGGTTGTTCGCTCATCAGACTGCTCTTAATCAGTTGTCCGAGCAATTCGTTGCTGATATTCATGTCCAGTGTGGACGTGGTACCGTCTTCATAGGTGATCTGGAGGGCCGGGATCCTGCCTGTTTTCAACGCATCAGCGGGCTCTACGTGATAGGTGCTGCCGTTATCACTGACGACGCTCTCTTCCTCGTACGACATCCAACCCACGGTCAGGCGGATCGGTTTGTGGAAGTCCTCGACGCCATCCGTTTTTATATGGCGCACGCGGGGAGTGGTATCCATCAGCTCTCGTCCGCAACCGATGAGCATCACAGCTGTGAACAGTATCGTGCCGATGGTGACGCCGCTGAAGGGAAAACGGTATCCGGCATGGCGCCGGATTCTGGGAAATATGTTTTTCGGATTCATAACAGATCTCCTGAAAAGGGAAAGCACGGCAGAACGAGCGATTATGATGATTGTGATAGAAATTATCCATACGATAATGACCGATTCGACGAAACACAAGCATGACCGCACCTTTGTGTCGGCAGTGACTCCAGCTCTCATGCACATTGCGTGTCATGCCTGATATGGTCTTCTCGTGGAATCATTGCATTCCTGCATCACACATGCTAGTTTGCGCCATGAATTCACGATTACCGATCGTTCTGTTGTGCTCCATACTGATGGTTACCTCCTGTGTAGATAGCGGGGAGCATTCCGATGAGCATGCACAACACAGCGCCGGCAGCCTGGATGTGATCTCGAAACCATATGCGCGATACTGGTGGTTCGCATCCGAGGTGCAGGAAGCGGATGTGCGTTTCAATCTCGAATGGCTGAAAGCAAACGGTTTCGGGGGAGTGGAACTGGCCTGGGTGTATCCCCGGAACGCGATGGACAGGCGGCTGGACACTGCGTATACTCCGAGACAGGAATGGCTCAGTCCGGAATGGCGGCACATCGTGGAGTTTGCGCAAAGGTATGCGGACAGCATTGGCCTGGCATGCGATATCACAATGGGAACGCTCTGGCCGTTTGGTGATTCACAGGTCGGTTACGAACAGGCGACACAGCAGTTCGGCAGTACTGAGCGTCAGACGATTACGAAATCCTGGGAATACCCTCTTTCGGGATATGTCGTCGATCATCTTGATTCGAGCAAGTACATGCCGTATTTCAGACGGATGCTGGCGCATATTCCTGTGAAACAGCGCACGCTGCCGCAGGCGATTTTCGTGGACAGCTGGGAGGTCCATTCGGAGAATTTGTGGGCGGATGGATTTTCGGAAGACTTCATCGAGACGTACGGCTATGATATCAGTCCCTTGATGGAATCACTGTATCGTGTTGAAAACAAACAGCATCTGTACGATTACATGAAGTTGCTTTCGTCTCGCGTAGTTTCATTCTATGAGGATTACGATCGTTTGCTGAATGCGCATGGCCTGTATTCACGAGGACAGTGTTCGGGAGCTCCTTGCGATATCATTTCGGCCTACGCACGTCTCGACATTCCTGAAGGTGAGGCGATGCTTTATGAGCCGGAGTACAACAGTATTCCAGCCTCCGCGTCGCTCCTGACCGGAAAAAGTGTTGTGAGCGCCGAAGCTTTTACCTGCCTGTACGGTTGGCCGCGTGACTACATCCGACGCGAACAGATCGCCGATTTGAAGCTCGTGGCTGATGCGCTGTTTGCCAATGGCGTAAATCAGCTCGTCTGGCATGGAAAGCCGCACAATCCCGCAGGTCAGGACACGGTAAGCTTCTTCGCCAGTGTGCATGTCGGGCGAGACGGCGCACTCGCAGCACATATCCCTGCGTTCAACCAGTATCTTACGGACGTATCACGCGTGATGAAGCGAGGGCGTACCTACAGTGATGTCGCGGTCTACTTACCGACCGAGGACGCCTGGATCTCGGGTACGATGCCGAGAGAGCGGCAGTTCATCTGGGCCTGGGGCTGGTATGAAATGCGCTATGTGTATTTCCCTGAAGAAGTACGCGGGCATCACCCGATCTGGATCAACAGCGAATTCCTCTCCCGTGCTCATATCGAGAACGGCGAGATGCGCGTCGGAAATGCACGGTTCTCCTCGCTCTACGTCGATGCCGAATACCTCGATTATGACGCCCTTCGCCGGATAGTGGATCTGGCCAAAGACGGACTCCCGGTGACGATGAAGCGCAAACCGAAAGAGGCGGGAACACGTATTCATAAGAATTGGGACAGGTTGTTGAAAGCGCTCATGGCGCTTCCCGAGGTGTCATCCAGATTTGAACCCGGTCGATCACCACTTATACGTGGAACAAGCATGCCCCCATACTGGGCGCGGGAAGACGGGGAAGCGCTGTATGTGTTTTTCGCCGCTCCCGAGACACG
>PKTF01000366.1 GCA_002869275.1 Ignavibacteria bacterium
GACGAGCGACAGGTTGTACAGGATGATGGAATCCTGACGGATCTGGTTGTTCTGCGGGAAGCCAACAGGCTTGGCCTGGAAGTAGCGACCACCACCGGCGATCTCAAGATTTCCAGATGCGCCCATTGCGCTAACGTTAGTGAACTCCCACGTCGTGTGACGCGTGCCAAGATTGACATACATCGTATCGCGAGTGTTGAGGTTACCATAGCGGTCATACGGAGTGACTGCATAGGTGTACCACTGATCGCGGAAGATGGTGTCCGGACGCGCATACGGCGTGCCGACGTTGTTCGGAATCTGGTCTGTGGTGGCACCATGCTGGACCTGACCATACAGACGCGTGAAGATTTCGAACGAGGAGATCGGGGTGCCATACGGATCCGGGTAGAACATCGGGCTTGTACGCGGAAGCGTATCGATGTCTGCCTGGACCGGAAGGATACCGACCGGGAGTGTGGACATGTCAAACGTATTCGCGGTGATATCGTAGCTACTCGGGAAGATCGAGGTGTAAGCAATACGATACGGAACCACCACGAAGGTGTGACGGAGACGACTGTAACGAGCCGGACCGAAGAACTGGCGGACAGCTGCCGCGCCCATTCCGGTGGTCGAGCGGTTCGTACGCATCATCGGAAGTTCGCCGATGCGATCAACAGTCATATTCGGACCCTGAATATCAGCGATATTCAGATCGTAGAACGTGTCATCGAGATGGAACAGGTTCTGGTCAAGACGGTTCTGGCGACGGACGACCGTCATCTTCGCCTGGTCATAGCTGATCGTGTCATCGACAACGTTGCCAGCCATGTCAGTGAGAGTCGGATCGACGACGCGCATGTCAATGACCTGCTCGGCAGTCGAGTCAACGATACGGAGGAATGCACCCGGAGCAAACGTCAGGTTGGGGTTGCCACCAACAGACGATTCGCGACCGAAGGCACCACCGAGAAGAGCGACGCGACGGTTGAAGTCACCAAAGACCTGACCGGTCGCATCCATACCACCCGAAATACCAACGCCGAAGCGGGTACGGAAGGTGTTCAGAGGAGGCAGCTGACCGCCGACCGGACGGTGCGGCAGACCAGCGCGGAAGTAGTCACTCGACTGCCAGGCGCTCACACCGATACGGGTGATACGATCGCCTTCGCCCGTCGGCTTGAAGAAGCCGGGGTTGCCGAGGTCGGTACGCGTACCCATGAATTCGGCGCGGGTGGCACCAGTCTTCAGCGGGGTAAGGTTACCAGTGTACGTATAGATAGTATCCGCAAACAGACGTCCGTATTCACGGGTCTGGCCAGGCTGGTCAGTGATGACCATGGCGTTGCCGCCCAGCGGAGGATCGTTCTCCCAGACCGGAGTAATGCGCATCAGGACAGGACGACGATCGTCGTACTGGTCGAGCTGCGGATCCCAGTTCTGAGTGACACCACCGGTACCGATTCCGTCACCACCACCAGCGATGGTGATGTCGAAGATCGTACCGTCACGACGTGCGCCGGAGGGAACAGTGTACTTGTTTCCACCATTGTTCAGGTCGTTGTAGCGATCGTTCGGGGCAGTCTGCGGGTTGAGGTTGTTATAGGCATCGAGCTTCACGAACACCGGAAGACCAGTGTGCGGGTTGACCTCGAAATCATCATTGACGGTACCATCGGCAAGGTACAGCGGATCGCCGTCCTTATCGAGAGGCACGTTGTCATCGTTCACGACTTCGTACTTACCAACAGGCTTCGGACTGACGTTACGCTTGTAGACCTGGGAGATCAGGATGTTATCGACACCCTGGTCGGTGAGGCCGTGAAGGTTCTGGTCAGCACCCGGAGGTATTGCGATGTTGCGAATGGCCGTCGGACCACGCTGCTCCGGCGGTCCGGTAAGCTCAAACATACCAACAGTACCGAGACCCGGGCCGAGGGCCGCGAAGTCCTGACCGGTACGGAGGATGTCAAAGCGGGTCGGGGTCTTGACGACCGACATGACCTTGACGGTGTCACGATGAATGTTCGTCGGACCCTGTCCAAGCAGCACGGCTGTGGCAGTGGCTTCGATGAACATCGTGGCGTTCGCAAGCTTCGGAGTCGGAAGTTCAAGTGCCGTAAAGTATGCGGTCTGATTGATGTGAACACCAGAGACCAGGTTACCAACCTTGGTGTGACGGTAACGAGCTTTACGCATCGGACCGTACTCGTCGCGCGTCCAGTCAGCGGCAGGTGCAATGGTACCGGCACCACTGTACGGTGCAGGAGCGGCTCCAAAGTTCGCACCCCACAGGCGGAAGCGGACACGGGCGGTATCCTCGAGCTCGCTGAAGTTGTCAACGAGGTTGCCAAAGCGGTCATACTCGCGAGCAAGAAGCGTCACGGTACGGCCGGC
The DNA here is from genome assembly GCA_002869275.1 of Ignavibacteria bacterium. GTDB lineage: Bacteria > Bacteroidota > Ignavibacteria > SZUA-365 > SZUA-365 > BM516. Next base: position 2,380 of record PKTF01000366.1, read on the forward strand.
GGTGACGGAATTCACATCCATCGGGTCGTTATTTGCAATGTTCAGAGTATCCGGAATGTACGGGCGGATGTTTGTGTTGGCTACGCGGTTGAAGTGAGTCGCGCGATCTTCCTGCGCAAGCGGGTTGGCAGAGTACGCGAAGAACTTCGGAGAATAGCCGGCACCACCATCAGCATATACGGTGGGATGCTCGAGAACCTGGATCTTGACGAGATCGACAGGCAGCGGAATCGGGGAGGTCGCCGCAGCTGTGTACGGGAAGATCTCCACCTTCACTGTCGTGTCGGACTTCTGATAGATCGGGATGATCACACGCTGGGCGAAACCACGCTTGCTCGGACCAACCGCGGTACCTTCACCGAGGTTACGGCCCTTATCGGAGATATCGAATGCCAGCGTATCCGGAGTCATCGCGATACGGACGATCTGCCAGCCAACGCGACCGGAGACGAAGTATGCGGAGACCCAGCCTGCCTGGGCGGTATCACCAATGGTGGAACGCTTGAGCGTATCATCAGTAATGAAGACCTGACCAAATTCACCAAAACCACCACGCTGGGTCGTGCTCTGGAGCTGGGTCTTCGGCGGAGTGACAGGTACAGTCTCGTTCTCGACGAAGAACTTCGTCAGGCGTCCGCCGACGGGGTTCTGGAAACGGTCAAGAAGACGAGCAATGATGCGGACCTGCTTGTTGTGCTCGGAGACAACAACGGTATCCATCGGGATCGGAGCGGTCGCGTCATGATCGAGATCAATGTCGCTGGCCTGGAAGCTACCGATACCCTGATCAGAGTAACCCATCGGCTCGAATACGGTCGGGAAGTCTGCTGCCGTCGAGGGCGGTACTTCAGCACCGGTCGAACGGAAGAAATATCCCTTGTAGAATTCATCAGACTCGGCACCGTTGCGCGGCGTACCGGTCGGATACATGTCGGCGGTGCGATCTGCAACCGTGCCCGGACCCCAACCTTCAAGCGGTACCTGAGCACCTGCCGGCTTACCGGTGGACTTGAAGATTTCGACCGTGCTGACGACGTCAGGAATCACACTGACTTCACCGATCGAGGACTGGATCGAGAAGTCACCAACGCCAGGAATCGTCTGCAGCTGCAGATGCGCGCGCAGGCGAACCACATCCGTACCGGAGAGGCTCAGCTTGGTCACGTTCTGCGGGGCGCGCAGGTAGAAACGCACGACGTTGTAGCCGTAACCGGTAGCGATGTCACCCGGGATACCCGGAAGAGCCGTACCGGCTGCAACATTAACGAGCTCTGCCTCGAGAAGCTGACCCGTTCCCGGATCGACAACGTTCTCGGGGTTGTCACGACCACTAGCACCACTGAGGGCAATGTTCGAGGAAACCGAAGCGTAGAAACGCTTGGCGCCTGTCGTTGCCGGCCAGTACAGCTGGTTGTCGGGGAGCTCCACAAACACCTTGTTGGTGTTCGGGTAGAAGTACGGAGCGATATCCATCGGGTTGCCGAAGATATCGGTCAGACGAATGTACAGCTTGGTGAAGATCGGGTTGCGGTAGTTACCGACACGACCAACAACAAACGACTCGTCACGTCCAATCACCAGCTCGACACGCGGCTGACGACCGGCGAAATAGGTCCAGTTGACACCGTCCCAGATGACGTCGGTAGAGTCCATGGCAGTGGTCTGGCCCATCTTCTTTCCAAGATTGGCGTTGTAACCGGTGCCGGGACCGAACCAGATACCGAAGTTGTTGTTCGGCGATCCATCGGGGATAAAGTTGAAGTGAGCAAATCCCGTTCCCGGGGTCAGATCCAACTTATTGGGGTCGGTCACATCGTTGCCGCGATCGTTGAACGCGTAGGTCGAACGGACACGGATACGATACGGACCAATATTGTTGCTACCGGAAGCGGCACGGAACACGCGGTTGGCGCGGCCAAGGTTGGAAGTACCAACATAGACGCGACCGGAGTCAATGTTACCGCCGGTAACCATGATCGGGGAAATCGGATTGACGAGCGAGTCAAAGATACCGTTGAGACGGTACGGGAGACCGTTGGAAAGATTTCCATACGGCGACAGCTCGAACTTGTACTTCTCATTGTCATCAACCGTGTTGCCATAACCGTCAGCAACAATCAGATCGACGCGCAGGAAGTTGTTGTCTGCAGTACCCTTCCACTGGTCGGTGGGGTTGATGTCGATGGCGCGCGGAATGTTCGGGCGCACGACAATCTTCACACCGGTGTGCGGCAGGGAGTTGATACCGGCAGGATCGACCGGGAAGCGATAACCCATGGGGTTGCCGGCTTCTGCGTCGGGATACCAGAACGGAGCGTTGGTACGACCGTTGTTGGCAACACCAGACTGCATATCAAGATAGGCCTCCTGGGCACGGATGGTAAGGTTGCCCATACCAACACGGTATTCGCGGGGGAAACCACCCGACGTATCGCCCATAGCGGCGATCGTGCGGGAGATGCCACCCGGATCGGTGTACTGGACATCCGCAAACGCGAAAATACGCACGGAATCTTCCACACCGCCAGGATTGGAACCAACGTCGGCATGCGTGTACGCAAGACGACGGTACACGATCTGACCAAACTGACGAAGGGTATCATCAGCGGCGGTCACGCCCTTCAGATAGACCGTGCGGTCTTCCGGAGCAACGTCGTTGATCGTGTAACCAAGAGCCCTGAGAGTCGGCTGAGTCATGCGGTCCCAGGTGCGGTTGCCATACGCATCAAGAAATGCGAGGGTGTCAACTGCGGAACTCACGAGACCCGGCTGATACGGGTTCGAAGCAACATTGGACTCACCAGCACGATACGGCGGGATGAGACCATTGACGGGATTGGGGTTCAGCGCAACGTACCAGCCGGCTTCAGTATAAGCGGCAGGTGCGAGGGCCTGATAGAGATTCGACAGACGCAGCGGATTCCGCTCGGGCGGAAGACCGTCAATCATCATGCCGTAATCGGGGTTCTCCACAACGGTGGCACCCAACGTCCTCGTCGGACCCGGACGGAACGACGTGTGAGCGACGTTCGTCATGTCAAACGGAAGACCGTCGTCACCGAGGAAGTAACGACCGCGTGAGTAATCACCAAAGGAACCAATATATTCACCAGCATCAACTGCCTGCGCGGAGTCACTCACCCACACGAGAATGCGGGTCGTACCCGGAAGCAGTCGGACGATTGCGAGGTCAGTACCACCAGATGCCTGTCCACTCGGAATCACATTGCCGTTCGCAGCCGGATTGCTCGTATTTCCATCGAGCAGGTAGGCGCGAAGCGTATCTTTGGTCGTGTCCGGAACTACGGCCAGACCAGTCAGATTGTTAATGTTCGGTTTGAAGAAAATATTGCGCATCTGAATGACGTCGCCGGCACTCGTCGGATTCTGAAGCCGATAAGTGAGGAACTGGCGAACGGCAGACGGATCGCTGTTAAACGGACTCGAAGAAGCGATGGCTCCAACATTGCGATACACTGGGCGGACACCCAGGTCGCGGCCACTGGCTGCACCCTCGTTGAGAGGAGGCAGTGCCGTGTTCGTGATGACACCGTTGTAGCCCTGATGGGCAAGGGTCATTCCCGGACTGGAAGTGGCGATACGCACGCGAATATAATCAAACATGGTCTGTGAGATCATATTGTTCACGATCTTGAAGCGGTTCTGCACAAACAACACGGCGACAGAGTCACCGTTGTTGAAGTTGCCGATACCACCGCCGGAGTCGGCCAGAGTCAACGTATCCGCGATAAAAGTCACGGAGTCAGCAGTCTGATCGATCGTGCGTACGATGTTGAAGAAGTCGCCCTTCACTGTACGAATCTGAGCATTCGCGCTAGTACCGAACAGCAGCACGAGTGCAAAGACGGACAGAAAAGTTAGGGTTTTCTTCATTCGAAAATACTCCTAATGGTTAATGGATTGGTCAAGATTGTCTGGTTAACGCAAAAAGACATTTCTGGTGGTTTAAGCTGGTTTTTCTTGATTCCTCGTTTCAAGAACCTCCGATTTTTTTTATGTGACAAGTGTGTTAGCTCAAGCAATTGGATCAATTCCGATTTTCGGAAGTCTGTAATATACCAAGCATGCATGTTCCAATCAACCGGGATTTCTTTTCCAACAAACTTTTCATATTCCTGCCGCACTAAACGGCACACGGCTAACCTTCATAAACCATGCAAGAATCCTGCCAAAGGCTATGTCGCGTATTTTCAACAGATTAACTTAGCGCAAACAGTGCATCGTCAAATATCTGACACATGATTCTCCGCCATCCGACGGATTTCTGACAGAATACTACAGACTATTTGGTATCGACAGGCTCAAGTAACGGCATGAGAAAACTTCAAGCCCGGTCGTCAACGCAAATCGATCACCTCGGCATTATCTGGTACCTGATACGCGAATTTCACATCAGCAATATCCTGATCAACAGTGATCTTCTTTATCATATATGTGGTCACCGCACCGTTCACGTCGGTGATTTCCACCTTGCGGATCAGCCAGTCCTTGCTGACCCAGATCTTCATCGCTGTCGCGAACGCATTGTCCTCCTTCGGCGTCAGCTTGAGGACGTACATCGACTTCCCGGCCAGCTGCTCCTCGCCCACGAGCGTGGAATAATAGTCCTTGGGATACGTCAGCAGCAGCTGCTCGGGAGAAAGCGCATGCGTCTCTTCCTTATAGTTATCAACCACTAGCTGCTGGTTGGAAGGGTTCCAGCTCCAGGACGTCGTCCCGTCGGTTACAATCGTCCGCTCCGCAGTCTCGATCCGGTATTTCTTCGGCTTCTTGAAATGCAGCGTTCCTTCAATACTCTGCTCGGCGCGGGACACCTTGAAGCGTACGCTCTGCGAAAATTCAATCACCGCGTCGTTGATATCTTCATAACGCTCCTGCACGTTCTCAATGATCTCGCGCGCGTCGATCGCATAGACGATCGACACAGCGATCAGCAGCAGCGGGACAAAGAGCATGGATAGTCGTTTCATCGTTGCCTCCTTACATCATCTGGAGAATTTCTTCGAGTTGCTCTTCGTCTTCTACCATCACCAGCCGCGCTTTGCTCCCGTCGTAGGGACCCACGATGCCGGCCATCTCCAGCTGATCGACGATTCTCGCCGCCCGTGAATATCCGATTTTCAATCGCCGCTGCAACAGTGAGACCGATCCCTGCTGATGCCGTACGACCAGACGCGCGGCCTCGAACATGAGATCATCCGTCCCGATCGTTTCCTCACGTGTCTGTGTCTTCTGCTGCGCCCGCACCGAGGGAAGTGCGTAGGGACGCTGGTACCCGCGCTGGTCGGCGATGAATTCCACCACCCGCTCAACCTCCTCGGTCGAAAGAAACGCGTTCTGAATGCGCACGGGCTTCGGGTGTCCGCCCGGCAGATACAGCATATCGCCGTTGCCCAGTAACTGGTCGGCTCCCGGACCATCCAGCACCGTGCGCGAATCAATGCGGCTCGCGACCTGGTAGGCGACACGCGCAGGGAAATTCGCCTTGATCACACCGGTGATCACATCCACCGACGGACGCTGCGTCGCCACGACCAGGTGAATGCCGACGGCACGCGCCAGCTGCGCCAGCCGCGCTATCGGTTCCTCGACTTCGCGCGCGGCCGTGATCATGAGATCGGCCAGCTCGTCTATGATCACCACGATATACGGCAACTGGAAATGCTTGATCGTCTCGTTGTCACGCAGCTTCCGCGCCTTGACCTTCGCGTTGTAGTCGTCCACATGCCGCACGCCCGCCTTCGCCAGCTTGGTGTACCGCATGTCCATCTCCAGCTCGAGACTCTTCAAAACGATCACGGCATTGGCCGAGTCGGTGATGATCTCTTCGTCGATGTCGGGACAGGTCGCGAGAAAATGCTTGATAAGCCCGCTGTACTGCGCCAGCTCGATCTTCTTCGGATCAATCATCACGAACTTCACATGCTGCGGCTTCATTCTATATAGCAGGCTCGTGATGATGGCGTTGATACCCACACTCTTACCCGAACCCGTAGCGCCCGCGATCAGCAGATGGGGCATCTTCGCAAGGTCGTCGCACACTACCTCGCCGGTGATCGACTTGCCGAGTCCCAGCGTCAGCATGTGACGTGATTTCGTGAACTCCGGCGCAGTAACGATGCTGCGAAAGTTTACCAGTTCAGGCTGGTTGTTCGGTATCTCGATGCCGACGGCACTCTTGCCCGGAATCGGCGCGATGATACGAATGCCCTTGGCGGCCAGTGCAAGCGCGAGATCGTCCGCAAGCGACACGATTTTGCTGATCTTCACACTGGAATCAGGAACAAGCTCGAACAGCGTGACCACCGGACCCGGAGCGACGGAAATACTCTTGATTCCGATGCCGAACACCGAAAGTTTCTCCTTGACCTGCTCTGCCTTGGTACGCAGCTCTTCGTCCGACACCGTGTCCACCCTCTCCTGCTTCTCGAGCAATTCAGGTGTGGGAAATACGTACCGGATCTCTGTCTCGGCCAGTTCCTTGTTCATCGAATCCACGTCGCCGCTCTCAGAGGACTCCATCACCTTCTTCGCCACGGCTTCCTTTACCGCCTTGCGCTCATGCTCGTTGGCAATAACTGTGGAAAGCGCGGGCGGAGCGGTCTCGGCCGCAGGATCTGCATCGACCGGAGCAGGAGCAACCGGAGTCGTGGATGGCTGATCAGGCGATGCGGCTTTCGGCGCCGGCGTATCGGACGCGGCGTCATTCTCCGACTGCCCTTTTTTCGCCTGCACCTTTTTGCCGGCTTTCGCCGCTTCCTTTCCGCGAATCGCTCCGAATATGCCGCTCAGTCCGTCAATGGCATCTCGCGATATTGTGCCGTTCGACCTCGGAGTCTTCTCGTCCTCCACCTGGTCAAGCGAGGAAATGAACGGCTCGGGAGCCTCGGCCTTGCTTCGCGCAATGCTGACTTCCGTCGGTGTCGGTGGAAGGACATCGTCTTTCGAGAGCTTCATGCGCTTTGCGCGCTTCGGCGCAGGTGCCTCCGGTATGGCGGAATCGAGTCCCTCGTTGGAGCCCGTATCGCCGCCCGATGCCGCAAGTGCGGCCTCGCGCTCGGCACGCAGTGCGTCGTTCAGTGCGCCGGCCTTGCCACGGACGCTGCCGGTCAGCCATGCCAGCATTCGTTTCAGTCGCTCAAACGACGCCTGGATATCGTAATCGACAACGATCACCGCGAGTACCACAATGGTCGTGAAGATGATGATGACACCACCCGTCGTCCCGATGAGGCGTGAGATGATACCGGCAGTGAAATCACCGATGTTGCCGGACCAGGAAACGGAAAGCTCGGGCATCCACGAGACCAGACGCATGAGTCCGAGAAAGGTCGACAGCAAAAACACCAGTACCAGTGAATAGTTGGTGTAGTATGCCAGAGCCCGAAGGTCACGCCTTCGCAGAATCGACCACCCCCAGAGCATCAGCAGAACGGGGAACACGATGGCGAAATACCCGAAGGTAATATTGACGAAGAAATTGGCGATGATGGCGCCGAACAGACCCAGCCAGTTCGACGTCGTATCCGCGCGGGCCTGGATTTCCGGGTCCCCGGCGAACAGACGCACGATATCCCCGACACCGATATCGGCGACGGTTTCATCGGCGTGGGAATGCGACACCATGGCAAGGAGGATCAGGAAGGCGCTCGCGATCATGAGGAGTCCGATGATATCGAGCTTGCGCTTCGTGTCCAGTCCCTGCCTGCCGCGTGTCGTCTTGGTAGACGATTCGGTATGTTTGCTCTTGCGTCTCACGCAACGTCAGGCATGTGTGATGTGTTTCCGGTCGGCTGTCTTCTGCGCGACCGGCTGCTGCCGCTTCCTCTATTGTTTGTTGACAAACGGTACTTTCGTCACGATGGCGGGAACCGCCTGGTTGCGGATCATTACGTTTACCGTCGTGCCTTCTTCCATATGCTCGGTCGGCACATAGCCCATCGCGATGCCTTTCTCCAGCAGAGGAGAAATGGTGCCGCTGGTGACTGTGCCACAGACCTCTCCGTCAACGGCGATGTCGTACCCATGGCGCGGGAAGGCGCGGCCCTCGAGCGTGAGTCCGACGAGGCGCCGCTTCAGACCGTCTTCCTTGGCCTTGACAATGGCGTCGCGTCCCATGAAATCACCCTTCTTCAGCTTGGTGATCCACCCGAGCTTCGCTTCCAGCGGATTCGTCGTCTCGTCGATGTCATTGCCGTACAGGCAGAAGCCCACTTCCAGACGCAGCGTGTCGCGCGCGCCGAGACCGATGGGTTCGATATCGAATTCGGCCCCCGCCTCGAAAATGGCGTTCCACATCTTTTCGCCCAAAACCTGGTCGTTCGCGAAATAGATCTCCACGCCCACTTCGCCCGTGTAACCGGTGCGTGATAGCAGACAGTCGATCCCGGCCACCTGGCCGCGGCGGAAATGGTAGTACGGGATATCGTCGAGGTCGATATCGGTGATCTTTTTGATGGTGTCGAGAGAACGCGGACCCTGAACTGCCAGCAGCGCTGTCTCATCACTCTTGTCGATAAGCTGCACGTCGCCCGTGATATTGCTTTTCAGCCAGTTGAAATCCTTTTCGAGGTTCGACGCGTTGACGACGAGCTGCAGATAATCGCCGCAGTGGTACACGAGCAGATCGTCGACGATGCCGCCGTTCTCGTAGCACATCGTGGAATACTGCACCGCGCCTTCGGTGAGCTTGCTCACGTCGTTGGTGGTCATGCGTTGAACGAAATCGAACGCGTCCTTGCCACGGACTTCGAACTCTCCCATGTGCGAAACGTCGAACACGCCTACGGTTTCCCGCACACGTTTGTGCTCGGCGATGATGCCCTGATATTGTATGGGCATGTAAAATCCCGCGAACTCGACCATCTTGGCGCCGAGCCGCGCATGAATGTCATGAAATGCTGTATTCTTCATTTCAGTCAGCCGGTAAAATATGTTAGAAAGTGTGGGGTCGGAGTCAGACGAGCTTCGCTTCGTTCTTCTTCCAGTCGTCCAGAAAACGCTCTAATCCGCTGTCGGTCAGCGGGTGCTTGAACATCTGATCGATGATCTTGAAAGGAATCGTCGCGACGTCGGCCCCGATCATGGCCGCCTCCAGCACGTGCAGGGGATGACGGATGCTCGCCGCGAGTACTTCAGTGGTGTAACCGTAATTCTGATAAATGGTGACAATCTGCTGTATCAATTCCATGCCATCGATGCTGATGTCATCGAGACGTCCAATGAACGGTGAGATGTAGGTGGCCCCGGCTTTCGCGGCAAGCAGCGCCTGCGTGGGCGAAAAGCACAGTGTCACGTTGGTCTTGATTCCCTCGTCGGTGAGCTGACGGACGGCCTTGAGCCCTTCACGAATCAACGGGACCTTCACGACGATGTTTTCGTGAATCGCCGCAAGCTCGCGGGCTTCGGTGAGAATGCCGTTTGCTTCGGTCGAAACGACCTCGGCGCTGATCGGACCATTGACGATATCGATGATCTCGTCGAGAAGCTGGCGAAAATTCTTCCCTTCTTTCGCCACGAGTGATGGATTGGTGGTCACTCCATCGAGAATTCCCAGGCTGGCAGCCTCACGTATTTCATCAATGTTCGCACTGTCGATGAAAAATTTCATTGCGGACCTCAAAAATTACTTTAAGTAAAGATGCCAAGCCAACACAGGAAAATATGAAACGGGCATTCAATATGCAACGATTTTCAAGGATCGTTGTAAGTTATTATTTGGAACAGGATTAGGGGGTTCTAACGCGTTCCGCCTCGGCATACGAGATATCCGTTTCCTGCAACCTGAGCCGCAGTGCCTGTATTTGCTGGAATGGCTTGAAGATGTTCCAGAGTTCGTCGAGGAAGTGAAAAACGAGGTTTTCGGCCGTCGTGGTGAACGGCACCAGCTTGTGCTTGAACGGTGTTCCGGCCAGGAACGGACGCATGACCTCATCCGCCTCATCGCAGAGAAAACAGTGGTCGAACTGGTCAATGAACGGAGCGACGACGCGTTTCATCTCGCCGTAGTCCATCAGCATCCCGTTTTCATCGCAATACCCCTCGATCTCCACCCACAGTTTGTACGAGTGTCCATGAATATTGGCGCAGCCACTGGTGTGGAACGGCAGACGGTGGCCCATTTCCCAGTGAAACTCCCTTGCGATCTTCAATGTCTTGTCCATGCGACGTCCTTTAGCTGCGATAACACTATACAGTCTTGCAAGTTATCGCTTTCTCCCAGTGAATATCAAGCGCTATTTCTGCACCCTTGACATGATGATGCTTCCGGCGAGGAGAAACAGCAGGTTGGGCATCCAGGCGGCTATCAGCGGGTGAATATTCCCATTGTACCCGAAGATCTGGCTGAGCTTCTGACTGACCAGGTAGATGAACAGCAGAAGGATGCTGATGCCGAACTGTACGGCGAGTCCGCTGCGACGTTTGACCGAGGCGAAAGGCACGCCGAAGAATACCACGATCAACGAGGCAAAGGGAAAGGCGATCTTTCCGTGGTAGTCCACGAGCAGGCGCGCGATGTCGCTGCCTGCGAGGCGTTGTCGCTCGATGTAGTCGCGAAAATCCCCCAGCTCCATTTCTTCCGGTTTCTGCTGCATACGGATGATGACCTCGGGCGTGACGACCATCGCGTCCATCGCGAGGCTGTCGAACGTCCCGACCTGTTCTCGCTGCTGCACGGCGACGGTACTGTCGGAGATGAACCTGCGACGCAGCCCGTCGTACATCATCCAGTTGTTGTTCTGCTCGTTCCAGACCATTCTCTCGGCGTCGAGCCGCTCGAGCATGACGGTCGGATCCGCCTTGTCGAAACGCTGGAGTTTGACACGGCGGCCGCTTCCCGTTTCCTCGTCGAAATACTCCATCGTGAGGATGCGGCTGTCGGTCTCCTGGAAAAACAGGTTGTAGCGCGTCCCTATCGCGCGGTGCTTTTTCAAATGTTCGCGTTCGAGATTGATGCGTGCGGCGTTGATGCGCGGCACGAGCCAGCCGTCGAAACCCAGCATGAGCAGGCTGACCACAAGGCCGATACCCAATAGCGGAAGCATGAAGCGATAGAGGCTGACGCCGGCGCATTTGATGATGGTCATTTCGTTGTTGTTGCTCAGCCGCCCGACCACGAACAGGGCAGACAGCAGCATGGCGACCGGAACCATCAGGCTGAAAATCCGCGGCAGAAAATACACGTAGTACAGGCCGATCAAATGCGGCCCGACGTTCTGGTCGATGAAATCATCGAGGTTCTCGATCATGTCGACGATGATGAAGATGAGGCTGAACGCCAGGATGGCAAACAAAAAGGACTTCAGAAACTGCCGGATGACATATCGGTCGAGCCTGCGCATTTATGCCTCGTGGGGATTGACGTGGTCATGCTCTTCCTTCTCGCCGCGCAGCGCCTTCGGCACGAAACGCATGAATATCGACCAGTCGATGACGCGCGCTTCCCGCGCCGTGCGGATGGTCAGCAGAATCCCCATCACTCCGAGGATGAAATTCGCGATCCACATCCCCCAGAACGGCGAGAACTCCCCGCGATCGGCGAGCTTCTCTCCACCGATGAGGCAGGCCCAGTAAAAAAGGAAAAACCCGAGGCTCAGACCCGCACCCATCCCGAATCCGCCCCGGCGCGCCATCATGCCGAGCGGAGCACCGATCAGAACGAACACAAAGCAGGCAACGGGAATGGAGAATTTCTTGTAGATCTCGACGAGAAAGCGATCGACGTTCTTGCCGTCGAACTCGATGCCGCTGAACTCGGCCAGCGCCTGCGCCTGCAGCTGACGCGCGGTGGTCAGCGCGCGGTACGCCGCACCCACCGTGTCGCGCACTGCTTCGGCCACGGCAGTAAGGCTGTCGCGGACGGCGACGCTGTCGCGCTCCACCCCGCTGAGGCGCGCTTCGCTCAGAAGCACGTCCACCTGTCGCCGTAACGTGTCGGGGTGGATGCTGCGCGCATGCGGAGACGGGGCCGCGGAATAGTATTTCGGCTTGCCGTCCACAAAGGCGCGCAGGTGAGAACGCATGCGGTGTTCGAGCGACTGGATTTTTTCTTCGCGATACGCCTCGATCGAATCGACCCGCAGCTGCATCATCCCGGCACTCATCGTTCGGTCGTCACGCCGCGTGTTCGATGCGTCGCTGCGCTGGAATCCGAATCCATGCGCCGGCATTGACACACGATGTCGCGCGAAGCGCAGCCTCCGATACCGCTTCAGCGTTTTACTGTCGAGCTGGTGAATCTCGCCGTCGCGCAAATCCATGATCACCCGTGTGTAGTCGGATGAGAAATGCACCGTGCCTGTTTTCGCCGTCACCACGACGCTGAACTCCGGATCGGAAAGGTCGTAGATCGTGACCCCTTCCAGGTCGTTGCTTTCCTCGAAGGTCCGACGCACGAGGATGCGGTAATTCGGCAGGTCTTTTTCAGAACTGAAAACACCCGACTGCAGCGACAGCGTGGGCTTGATGCGTACGATGTCGGTCATCAGCGTCTGCAGCCGCACGTTGGCATCGGGCAGGACGGAATTGTTGAACCAGATGAGTCCGCCCGTCACCACCATGCTCGCGAGCACCACCGGGGCCATCATCCGGTACAGGCTCATACCGCTCGCCCGCATGATGGTGACCTCGTTGTCGGCCGCGAGTTTGCCGAACGCCATGAGGGTGGCGACGAGCACCGCCATGGGAACGGAAAGCACCAGCATCCATGCGAGGTTGAGGGAAATCAACTCGAGGATCACCCACACGCTCAATCCCTTTCCCACCAGATCCCCGGCGCGCTTCATCAGAAACTGCAGCAGGAACAGGAAAATGATAATCGCGTTCGAAAACAGGAACGGACCGACATGCGCACGCAGTATGTGGCGGGAGAGAATCATACGATGGTCGCGTGCGCCTGGGCGCACGGAATTTTCCATTGCAATAGTGACTGAGAGGCGGTATCATGCCACCCGCTGTATCATTATTATACGCGTGGCGGAGAAACCCGGTTGCGAAAATATACCGAATTTCTGCGACTGTGCGCCTTGCACGGGTCCACAACTCTTTCTACTTTTAATGTTCATTGTGGAGAACGTCAAGGATGACAAGAACTTACCCGCGTTTTCCTCATGCCATATGCCAAACGAACAATTCACAGCTCAGGGTACCCTATCGAACTGATCTCTACCGCGTAAGACATCTCATGTAACTCGCACGGCAGTAGACGTTTGAAGTTCCATCTGAATCGTATGAGCAATGACACCCCGAAGCCGGGGCACAGGAGAGCTGTACGCTCTCTTCTGCGCCATCACGGCCTCCTGTTTGGCATAGCCGCAACATCCCTGCTGGTTTTCCTCGGGGCAAGCAGCGCGCCGGTGCCCAGCGTTCCGCTGATCACCATCGAAGCCGCTATGGAGTGGAACGCCTTCGTCGATGCGGGGATGGGCACTGCCATGAATATTCCCGGACTTCCTGCACAGATCATACGCGAACAGAGCTCGGCGTCCGACGGACGCGAATACGTGCTTCCGGAAGCACGGCAGGCATCTGCCGGAGAGTCTTCCGACGCGGAAATGGCCATCAGCCTGGCGGAATTCGGAAGTACTGAAGCCGGCACGGTCAATCCCGATATCGACCTGCCGCTCGACCTCGAATACCGCCTGCACTCCTTTGCAGCTTCACTCGCGCCGCCCGACAGTCTCGATATTCCTCCCGCCGATTCCACGAACCGTGCAAAATTTCTCCCGACGCGTCCGCGTCCCCGTGCTGTCACGACACCCTTCCCCCGAAACGTCTCTCCGCTGTACCTGAAACCTTCGCGCAGCGGCATTCAGCGGGTTATCGAGGTGGACTCGGTGAGCGACATGGTGACCATCCGCGAGGTAGTGAACGGCAAGGACGTCCGCGTGCCCGTACGCATGCCCCTGAAGGATTACATTCAGTCCCGTTACAATTATGAACGCGACCGCCGCACGGCGGCCAAGGCGTCGGAATACGTGCTCGAGCAAGGCGACGAACTCCAGCAGCTGCTGAAAAACATCACCGAGATCGACATTCCCGTGGCGCCGAATCCACTGATGAGCATCTTCGGCGACCGCAGCCGCATCAGCGTACGCATCAACGGAACGATCGATATCAACGCGGGCTTCAAAATCGAGACCTCCGACCAGCAGTCGGTCTTCCTGCAGCCCACGCAGTTCTCACCGAACTTCAAGCAGCAGGTGCAGATCAACGTCAACGGACTCGTGGGCGACAAACTGAGCATCCAGGCCGACTGGAGCACCGAGCGCACCTTCGATTATGAGAACCAGCTGAAAATCAAGTACACCGGCTACGAAGACGAGATCGTGCAGTCTGTCGAGGCGGGTAACGTCTCGCTGCAGACGCCCTCCACCCTCGTGCAGGGCTCCGGTGCGCTCTTCGGTATCAAGGCCGAATTCCAGGCCGGACCGTTCCGCCTCGCCGCCATCGCTTCGCAGAAAAAGGGTGAGTCGTCCAAGCTTTCTCTCAACGGCGGTTCGCAGGAATCGGATTTCGAACGCCA
>PKTF01000119.1 GCA_002869275.1 Ignavibacteria bacterium
CAGCACGTCGCGGTATTTCTGCTGGTCCTGATCAGTGATCAGGAAATGAAACACCGCACGGTCGTGCCAGAGGGCGTATCGCTGCGGAGCTGCGAACTCCGTCACATCCTGTTCGATCCACTGCACGGATGCTGCTTTTTCACCCATCTCCATGCGCGCCTGCATGAGCGCCTGGCCCGAGATATCGAGCACGGAGAGGTTGGTCATTCCGCGATCGATAAGTTGTGCCGTCAACGCGGACGTACCTCCACCCACATCAATCACCGGAGCGTCATGCGTGAGCGGAAGTCCGTCGATGAACGCCAGAGACGGAGCGGGGTCCACCTGGAACCATGAGACCTGGCGCATATCATTCTTGTCGTAGACTTTTTCCCAGTGGGCTTTACGTTCGTTCATATCACATAGCGATTGATGATTGTCATGTGTTCCGGTATGTGGCTGTTAGATCGCGGTTGATGCGCCCTGCATCTGTTGATGAGCTGCTGCTGGTGCCAACATGCGCACTCATTCTGGCTTCAGAAACGATCGCCAACGCCGGTCGATCAGAGCGTCGGCTTTGTTGATGACAGCAGCTTCAATCGCATTCACGTGTTCGATCCTGGCATTCTCTGACTCGAGTTCAACGAGAACGACGGCCTGCTTCCACACTGCATCGCGCCAGGATGCGATGATCCTTGAAATGACAAATTCATCGAGCCGGCCGAGCAGCGTGTCCACCACACCGAGCGCTGGCATGTCAGGAGCGAGAATATCGTCCTGCACGGCATCTATGGTCCGTGCGATGATGGCGTTGACATAATTGAAATCTTCCTGTCTCTGCGCGCGTTTAGCGTCGCCCAGATTCTGCCATTCGTCCTGCAGAAGTTCTGCAACGGTCAGGACGAGATCATAGTTAATGTGGGCATTCACACCGAGCAGCAGGTGCTGCAGGGTCCATAGATCCTGTTGGTGCGCCACATCGTGCGTGATCCGCCAGACCGCCGGTGCCTGCACTGGATCGCGTTCGTACGTCTCCAACGCTTCGAAGTAGTATTCCGCGAAGCGGTCGAGCAAACGGCGCACCCATGCGTTGTCGCGAAATTCCATCTTGCCGATCGCCAGCAGGGTATTTCCTGTCATCATGGAGTAGCAGCGGAGGAACACGGCCTTCCGGTCCGCGGACCGCTCCCATCCGGCAGCAAGGATCTCCATACGATCCAGTACATCCGGCTTCGGGGGATATGAAGGCATCTCACTCCGCACCGATCACCACGGTCCAGGGACGCACCTGCCAGGCGGTGACGATCCCGTTGCGCACGTACACATCGTTGCGGGCAAAGTCTTCGGCGACGGCCGGACTGTCTGCCTTGAAAATCAGCACCGCACTGTCGGCCGGATCCGCCATGGCACCGGCGAGCAGGAGTTCACCCCGCGCATGTGCCGCCTGCGCGTACGCGAGATGCTCGTCACGAAACTCACCGCGACGCTCGAGATAGTCATCGGCGGTGGTGTAAAACAGGATGTAGTACATGCGAACCTCCTCGCATACGCTGCGATTACTTTTTCTTGCTTTTATTCTTCTTGTCAACCTGCTTGAGAAAACGCACGGACTCGGTGACGAGCTGTTTCAGCACCTTCGTGTCGACGTCTTCCAGTTTCTTGATGTACAGGCAGCCCTTGCCGGTTTTGTATTTGCCGAGCTTCCCGAGCAGTTCGCCATAGTGATCGAAGCCGGACATGATATAGAGCGAGAGTGCTTGCTTGCGCGGCGAAAAGCCGGTGAGGAACCAGTCGCCTTCGCGTCCGCTCTCGTAGACGTAGTGATAGCTGCCGAAGCCGATGATGCTCGGACCCCACATCTTCGGTTCTGCGCGGGTGACGCTTTTCATCATCTTGAGAATGGCGTCGGAGTCCGCACGTTTTTTCTCATCATCCACTGTGGCGAGAAAGCCTTCCACACTGGCTTCGGTCTTCTTCGTTTTCAGTTCTGCCATGTATGTTCCTTTCAATTGTAGTCGCTATATGCACAACCACCCGGCCGGCCAGTCACGCTGCCGAAACATACAGGCGGCAGGCCGTGAGATATCCGAACCGCAGCGGAGAAGCACGTGCGGATCCGGCCATCGGCGGAAAGCGTATAATAAGAATACCCCAGAATACGACGGCACGGAATTTAATGCAAAACGCTGACCGGCACGGTGGAAATACGTCCGCCGGCCCGCGCGACGCAGAAGTAGAGTCCGGCCGGGAGGTTTTGGACATTGATGTGCACCGTGTGCCGGCCGGGTGCAAGCGAACCGTGGTGTACTTTTCGCAAAATTCTCCCGAGCCTGTCGACGAGGGTGATTTCGACGAATTTCTCTCGATGCAGCGACAGGTCCAGTGAAGTTGTTCTAAAAGCAGGATTTGGATATGCGGGGAATAGTACCATGGAGTTCGGTTGCAGCATCTCATCCTCTACACCGACGGGGACGCAGTTTGGCCCGATCCAAAGACCCTCAAGACCACATGAACCAAGTCGGTCACCGCTCAGGAGGATACGACAGACGCTTGGCGGACCGAAGGTGACCGGTGGGAGTCCGTCGTTGATCGCGACTCCAGGAGACGGCGGATCAAATCCGCCCCATACAAGTCCCGAATCACGGGTTACCGCGTAATACACATCCCTATTCCCACCACAGCGTGAGATCGCGTAGACCGGATCGCTTCTTACTTGCACGAGACTGTC
>PKTF01000367.1 GCA_002869275.1 Ignavibacteria bacterium
ATACCCCTGCCCGACGGACTCGACGGCATCCGCCATGTGTACGCCGACCGCCACGGGTACGCCTTTGTCGGTCTGCGCGGGACGGCATCATCGCTCTATCGCAGCGAGAAACCGGAATACGGCTGGGAATTGCTGTATCCCTCCCTGGGATCGGAAGAAACGATTCGCCAGATCTCGGGATACATGGGAGCGCTGCTGCTGCTCGTGGATGGCGTGAATGGTCCGCGTGCGATGCAGCTTCCAGCAGGCGAAAGCCGCTGGCTGCAGTTCGACGGTCTTTACCTCGGCACCACCCAATATGAATACTACCACGACGGCCGTGTGCTTATCGTGCGAACCGATTACCTGACCATCGCCGATGCCCCGGGAGCGGAGGAACAATACCTCGAAATGTACTCCAGCGCTACCGATGCAGACGCGATGCTCTGTGTGGATGACCACACCTTCGTCATGTACAAGTACATGGACGGATTCTATCGCAGCACGGATGACGGCCAAACCTGGAGTGAATCGTACGACCATGTGAGCAACTATTACCATGAACTTCATTTCGGGCAGTCATTGACCAACATGTATGCGATGTTCGATGATACGTTGTTCCTCAGCAGCGACGGAGGTGCGTCGTGGCAGGGGTCGCAACTGCCCGGTAAGTTCTACAATCAGCGTGTGGCCGAATGCATGAACGGCGACATCTTCCTGGTAGGACGCTACGACGACGGCATCATCCGAAGCACGAATTTCGGCGAAAGCTGGCACGAGGTTCGACTGGGCGCAACCTATCGCAGCTGGCCGCCTACACTCTGTGCGGTCGACGATGAGCTGTTTCTCCTTGTCAACGACAGTCTGTTGACAAGCACCGACCACGGATGGACGTGGGAACATGTTCGGGACTTCTCCGTCACGGAGGCGCCGTCAGGTCTACTCATGCCCGGACGCGATCTGCTCTGTGCCGTGTACACCCGGAATCACCGGATGGAGATCAGTACGGACTTCGGTCGGTCGTGGACCGACGTCACGCCTCATGGGAATGTTCTCTTCAACGAGATACTGCGGGTACCAAACGGTTCTAGACTTTTCGCTTACGGTTCAGGCTTCGGTAACAAACTGTTTATCTCGACGGATGCCGGTAAGAGCTGGAGCTCCGTATTCGGAGCCGTGTCCGAATCGGCGCATACTGCACGCATTTCACCCCAGGGACATCTGACGGTCTCCACCATTTCGCAGCTGCGCGGCCATTTCCTCTGGCGCAATGCCGCGGCGCTTACATCCGCCGGCGAACTGCCCGCAGCGGAGCAGCCTCACCTGACCGTCTGGCCTCAGCCGGCACGGGACTACATCCACGCAGCGTTTCCCATGGATGCTGAGGGTGCTGCCTGCGTGGTCCGGGACATGCTTGGCCGGACGGTACTATCGCCGTCGGTGCAGGATCTGCGCTCGGGTCGTATCGCAACGCATATGCTTCCGACCGGACAGTACTTTCTCGTACTCCGAAATCGTGGAGAAACCTCAATCGGGAGATTCGTTATTCAGCGATAGCAGAGAGGTGTCATGGTACGCCGAACGAGTGGCGATGCCGACTCGTCTATTTCTTCTGTGGCTTCGGAAAGCTCTGATAGAGCTTCGTGAGGTCGGTGTTCAGGCGTTCGTTGGCGACGTAGCTCTTCCCTTCCTTCAATTCGAAGTTCAGCGAGACGAACTTGTCATCGACGTTGAGCAGAATGAAAGCCACATGGTCGGGATATCCCCTGTCCTTGTCCTCCCGGTAATCGGTGACGAAGTCCCTGTATGCCAGTGTCGTCTCTCCCGCGTCCTGGATAACCACACCGTCCGGAAATTCGCGCCAGCTCTCATTTCTTTCCGGCCAGGAAACATGAACATTGACGATCAGGTACGGGCTTAAGTCCGGATTGTCGACGATGAGTGCCGTTCCTGTACACGACAGTTTCATCTCCGGAATCTCGGGGAGTTGTGCCTGTCCGCTCTGCGCCAGCACGATGAACAGGACAGCGATCATGGTCAGCAAACGCAACATAGTTCTCTTCCTCTCACATGTATTCAATTGTCGATGACCCGGCTTACCAGCCCAGTCGGTAACTCGCCTTGAGAAACAGTCGGTGAGCAGCCGGGAGTTCGGGCACGACCGGGTCTTCCTCGAAGGAATATACGAGATAGAGCGCACTGAAGGGAGGCAGTACGCGCCACCCGAGCATGGAGTACACGTAGATGCGGTCATCCGCTGAATGGTTCTGTCCGACCAGGCGCAGCCAGAGGTCGGGTGTGAGATGGTAGTTCAGCGCCGCGCGGTTGATGACGGTAGAAAACTCTTCCGCTTCACCGTGGTAGTCGAGCTTCCGCAGTGTGTAGGTGAAGGTCAGCCGCTCCAGGGGTTCGACCTGCAGCATCGCATCGTAGAGGGTGTAATCGCGGTCAAAGTTTTTTCCCGCTTCCACGGCCGACGCCACGGATGCCCATTCGTCGGTATTATACCCAAGCACGACGCGGGTGGAATGGTTGTCGAAGCCGCGTTCGAACAACCGGTACTCATTGGTGTGCAGGAAATCCAGGCTGATTCCGCTGCGCGAATAGAAACGCAGATCCTGCTTCACGTGATATCCACGCAGCTCACCGTCAAGGCTCCAGAATACATTGTTCCGCACTTCCGCATCGATGTACTGCAGTACGCCGCTGTCGAACCACCACTTGTATTCCAGGTCGCTGTCGAGTTCGCGCCTGTCGTCATCAGTGATGTAGCCGAGCTGGTTGAGCTTCTCCATGAATTCGCGTCCGAGCTGCGTGTAGCGCAGGTGTACGTGATGCACGCTGCTTTCATTCGCGAAGCGCATGAAGAAGCCGTACTGTTCGTCGAGCGCTCCGGGAGCCGTCCCGACTGCCTGTCCGGTAAGCTTCCACGTATCGGCGAGGTTGAGGAAATAGTCCACCCCGAAACTCTGCACGGCTCCATCGGATGTACGACGATCCGTTATCGTGGTGCCGATCGCGGAGGATTTGAGCACGTCCATACTGAAGCGGGCGGCAGTGGACCATGTCTGCTCCTGCGCAACACCCTCTTCGAAGCTGCGTTCGGGCGTATGCACTGCCAGCAACGACGCTGAGACCGGACCCATCTTCCCAACGACCTTTGCGCCGGCGTCGATGTCACCGATGCGCCGCGAGTAGAACTGCCGG
Source organism: Ignavibacteria bacterium (assembly GCA_002869275.1). Classification (GTDB taxonomy): domain Bacteria; phylum Bacteroidota; class Ignavibacteria; order SZUA-365; family SZUA-365; genus BM516. Next base: position 3,187 of record PKTF01000367.1, read on the forward strand.
ATGCGGGTATCGTACAAGTCGTTTCCATCGATAAAGAACGGGCGCTTTTCCGGGTAGAACAGTTCGTAACGCGTGAGGTTGATCTGCTCTTCATCGCCTTCCACCGTCGCGAAATCCGGATTGATGGTCGCGCTCGCCGTGAGCGAGGAAGAAAGCCGGACATCGAAATCCGCCCCGGCGTCGTATTCCGTATCCCATTCCCTGCCGCGGTAGCGTTCGCCCCACACCGTCGCATAGGGCGTGACAAACAGCCAGGGCGTGCGCAGCGACGGCGTGATACCCGTCACTTCCAGCGCGCGCGACACCTGGTAGTCGTAGATGAGCGGTCCGGCGAGAGTGGACACTTCCGCATTATGGCGATATACCCTTCCCGCGTTCACGCCCCAGCTGCCGCCATCGTCACGATGCTTGATCGCCTCGAACGGAATGCGGAGTTCCGCCGACCACCACCCGTTTCCCGAGGACGTGCGGCATAACCATTCGGCATCCCAGCGGATGTCGGTACTGCGTCCGTCATCACGCAACCGGATGTCGGTCTGTGTCCCCAGTGCGTTAAGGAGAAACACGTACCCGCTGCGTCTGTCGTGATAGGGATCGAGCAGCAGAAATACGGCGTCGTCGCTTTTCTCCAGCGCGTCGCGCGTGCGGACATTCGCCACCAGCGCCGCCGTGCTATCCTGCCTGCAGTGGAAGGCGGCATACAGGAAGTTGTCATCGTACGTGAGATGAAATTCGGTGCGAACAGTTGCCTCAGCTCCACGCTCCGGTTCCATCTGCGACTGCAGCAGCAGCGCCTGTCCGGGATATTCATCGATCTCGATGCGTCCGTCAATCGATGGCGGCACAAGGATTTTCTCCGCGGAATACGACTGCGCGGAGGACTTCGGCGAAAAGAGCAATCCGAAGAGCATTAGCGTCAGAGTAAGCAGAGCGTTGCGCATACGTGTTCTTTCATCAATGGGGATGGCAGTTCGCTGGAGTACGGACCTCACAAGCTACGATTCCAACCGGCGAGTGCAAACTGCGCACTGGATCAGGACGTTCATCAGAGCGTCTGCGTCCAACCGAATACCACCCTCCGAAGCACAGCCGTTCAGGAAACTGTAATTTCCGATTCAGTTTGCTGAAAGATTACCGTGTTACTTTTCTTCACATAAGCCTGCATTACCATTGGCCTCTGAGCCATGGCTGTGCAGCAGACCGTCTGCCGATCGCACAATGAATGCGGCGTGCCGACGAAGCAAGATCGAATATTCATTCATACAGAGGCTGTATCATGGACAAGCTAGTAGCGTATGTGCTCCTGGGCCTGATGGTGACCACCGTGTATTCTTCGGTTCAGCTGGTTACCGACGACAGACGGCCGGAGGCCGAACCCGTCAACAGCACACAGATCCAGGCCAAGGACCTGGCGCTGAGCGGGATCGAGTATGCGCTCATGAAACTTGATGAGGATCGCAACTGGGCGAGCGGTAACGCTCCGGAGAAGGTGACGATTCCCGGCGTGCTCATCGAAGCCGCTCCGACGAATGTGCAGAACTTCTCCGGCGGAGAAGAGGATTACGAGAATTCACGGTTCATCACTTCGAGCAGCTATGTCGAAGATGCTTCGGCAACGGTCAAGGCGATCGTAGAAGCTCCGGTAACACCCGGACTGCCGGAGTCGTTGAAGTATGCGCTCTTTTCGGGAAGCCGGTTGAGTCTCGATGAGCAGCTGCTCGTCCTCAGTCAGGCGCATCTCCCCCGGAATACCAATGTGCATACGAACAGCCATCTTTCGATCCGCGGGATCAGCGTTATCGAAGGCTTCGGCACCTACTCGAGCACGCTTGAGGGCGACCGCCGCACCGCAGACCGGGTGTTCGTCCCCAATCTCCATACAGAGGCCACTACGTACTTCCACCATCCGAGCATCAATCCGCCCGCCATCGATACAAAGCACTGGCAGAAGGCCGCGACAAGGACCTACGCGTCGAGCACGATGCTTTCTCGCGACCAGTCGCTGGGCACGAAAGACAGTCCGGGCGTCTGGCTGATCAAGGGTCATCTCGATCTGCGGGCGTGCCTCACCGGCACAGGCATCCTGCTGGTGGAAGGGGACCTGCGTCTGTACGGAAAATCCGCTCAGGATCTTCTCAAGCATGATGACGAAAACCTGTGCATCGTTGTCGCGGGAGATGTATTCGCCGAGGATGCCAAGGTCAGCGCTTCCATCGTATGTGGCGGCAGTTTCCGCGCGAGCGGAAGTGTGATCATCGTCGGCTCCCTGCTGACGCATGGTGAGATACAGAATGTGGGCACGCTGGACGTGTACTATCGCCCACTTCCATTCGATCTGGCATCCAGGATCTGGACGCCGGAAGTGCAGCCCCCGCACATCGTCATGCTGTATGACTGATCGGCAGGTGTTGTCAGCGAACGACTAGAGGAATTGAAATGCAGGGCTCACGGTCACACGGAAGCTGACCATGGGCGTCCGTCTTCCCGCACCATGGCCTCGAGCACCTGCTTGGGGTGGACGTATTCCTTCAAAAACTCCACAAGCGATCCTGCCACATCCCGCAGGGCTTTCTCCGTTCCAGGATCCGTTACCCGTCCGTCTTCATCAAACGCCTGATGTACTCCCGCGACCGACACGGCACCGGGCATGACGATCGCGCCGGTATGCGCACAGACACTGCGCAGCTGTTCCAGCGACTTGATCGCACCCAGCCGTCCCGACGCAACACCGAGAAGAGCCAGTGGTTTTCCCTGCACGGCGGAAGGAAAGCCGAGGTTTTCGATGATGAGCTTTGTCATCGCGGCGAAGCTGCCGTGATACTCCGGCGTGGCGAGGATGACTCCCTGAGCGGAACGGATCATTTCCTGAAGCCGCACTGCGTCGGGGGTTGTTTCCTGTCCCGGGAATCCCAGCTGCAGGTCCCTCGCATCGATGAACTCCGGCCTCGCGCCCAGCTTCTGTAATTCGTCCGCGACGATGCGCAATGCGCGTGATGTATAGTTGTTCGGTCTGTTCGTGCCGGAAATACAGGCTATTGTATCCATGATCTCGTTCGGTTGTTGTTTCTCTCGTGTTCATCACAACAACCGTTTTCGTCGGGAGGTTCATCTGATGAGACTGATTCTCAGGATAGGCCGTAATCCTCGCCCTGAAAATCGTCAACGAGACCGCTGACCCGTTTTTTCGAAGATCCCCTTGATTTCCCAGCCGTCACGGCACACATCATGCAGTTCATCGATCAGGCGCTGCATCTCGGCGTTGCTGGAGAACACGTTGACGGTATCGGCGGCGGCGGCCGGTTCGACCCCGGAGCTCTGCAGCTGCTCAAACACTTCTTCCACTTCGTCGCATGCCAGCTGCACGCTCAAATTGATATAGTCGTGGATGTCTTCCACCCGCACGTTTTCGGGCAGATCTGCCGCCACCCTGCTGCGCACTCCATCTTTCAACATGGTGAGGACGGTGCAGACCTGCCGGCAGTCGAATCCCTGCTGGTGCCGGTGATACGCCAGAACACGTGCGTAGTTCCGCAGGGTTGAGCGATCGCGGGTGCGAATGGATGTGATCAGCACTTCGTAAAACAGCGACACGTAAGCACGCAGCGTGTCATCATTCATCCTGTCGTAATCCGTCAGACTGTCGCGCTGCTGCAGCGAACGAATGTCATGCACCAGGGCAGTCACCATCGCATCCCTCTGATGCAGCATCGCGGTGTAAAGTACGAGGTTGGGTCTGCTCGCGGCATGCACGAACGCTGCCTCGTTGCGCTGCGTCCAGACTTCCGGATGGTGCTTCATATTCTCAATCAGAATCAGCAGACGGCGCGTCAGATCATAACGCGGTGTGGGCTTCCATTGCAGAAGCGCGTGCGTCCTCTGGGCATCGACGCGGAGATCACGATCGATATACCGCAGCATCCAACTGCGTTCGAATGGCGGGTGTCCGAACAGCGTCAAAACGCTTTCGCGGAGGAATACTCCCGGCCGGGCGAGGACACTGGGGATGTGAAGGGGCCTGCGCTCTTCACCGAACAGAAAGCGTGTCGCCGCACGGAAGATCTCGAGGTGGGATGTGGTGTGCGACGGACTCGCGTTGTAGACGCCGTATGCAGGCAGAGCGTCTGTCATAGCGATGACCTTCAGCAGCAACGCCGTGAGGTCGCGAATATGCAGGTATGGGACGGCACTTTCACCTTTCCCACCCAGGACACGGGCATTCCAGCGATCAGATGCCCAGGTATTGAGGAAGGCATACACTGGCGGATATTCGCACCAATCGCTGAACAGGGCGGCAAGCCGCAGTACGCTTTTGCGATACTGCGCAGGGTGGCGCTCGATAATGGATTCCGCTTCACGTTTGCTGCGAGCGTAAGGAAAATCGGCATCCGGTGCGCTATCCTCGGTGATGATCACCCCGGGATCAGGAAAACGACAGGCTGCAAGGGAGCTTGAAAACACGAAATGGTCAATCCCTACCTCGTCTGCGAGAGCGAGCACGTTTCGCGTTCCTTCGACATTCGTCCTCGTGTACTCAGGGTGATCAGCATAATTGAAATCATAATACCCGGCCAGATGCAGCATATAGTCCGCCCCGCCATGATCCTGGACGCAGCGTGCCACCTTGAGCAGTTCTTCCCGGTTACCGATGTCAACCTGGGTCCAGCGTTGATTTTCACCGCGCGAAAGTCCGGCCTCGAACTGTGATCGACGAGCGATACAGAACAGCCGGAATCGACCCTCGACGGCACGGAGGAAATGTCGTCCGACAAAACCGGAGGCCCCGGTAATGATCAAACCAGGCAGCGACATGTTCATGTTATCCATTCTCCAGGTCGAGCTGTGTGCCGCGATACAGTCGATATAGAATCAAGGCAAAGCTGCCGTCCACTGCGCCGGAAATCGCGGCGAGCCACACCGTTTCCACGGTCAGGACATAGGTGAAGAGAAACACTGTTGCGGTTGCTTTGACGAGAATGATGAATGGGAGCACAACGCGATAGTGTTCGCGCCGTGCAACCTCCAGATAAAGCAGTGCCATGAGGATATGAAAAACACCGCCCTGTGCGGGAAAGAACGGTTCGGTGATCCTGTTCCAGCCTCCCCAGTGAATGACGACCTCCGGCTGGAGAATGAGACCCACCCCGGTCGCGAACGAATGCGCGGCGGCAAGCATCAGCACAAATCGCAAGGTGCGCATCCTCGTTGATGGGTGGCTGAGCTGTGGCATGGCATCACCTGTGTTGTTCGTCCCAATGCACTCAATATACATTTTTCTGATATTATTATCGCTATTTTTCTATTGTTTTCTTTCCGGTCGACAACAAAAAACGCCCCGATGCGTCGGGCACCGGGGCGAGAACAAACAGCCGGGTTCGGCTCTGGGCTTACATCCCCCAGAGGTTGCCCGTGTTCATGGGTTTTCCCTGCAGTTTGAGATAATAAAACAGCTGACCCTTATGCTGCTTGAGGTGATCGACCATCTGCAGCATGCGTTGTCCGAGAGGAAGCTCCATCGGATCCCATGGCGCCGTGGAGATCTGGGTTGCCAGCTGCTCCTCGCTGACACCATTCAGCATCTCGTGCGCCAGCGCTTTATCCTGCTGCAGCAATTCCATCGCTTCGGCCACGCTCGCGACCGTGGGCAACGCATCGGCAGGCCTAAGCATCTGTTCCGGCGGCAGATTGTTCATGTCCACGCCTTCGGGCATTCCCCAGTCCCCCGTTACGAAGCCCTTGATGGACATGCCGCAGGCGTTCGTGATATGATGGAGCAGCTGTCCGGTAGTCATCCAGTTTTCACCGGATTCCGGTTTCCATCCGAGGGCGGCATCTTCGACCTCGCTCATGAGTGACGCGGCCACGCCGTAATTGTATTCAATCGCTCCGGCGATCGTTTCCTTGTAGTTCATCGTAACACTCCTTGTAGCATAAGTTGATTGAAATACGTGGGAACCACGACGATCACTTATCCTCTTTCAGCGTATGCTCGACGACGTATTCCTGTGTCACCTCGTTGTCCCAGGTGTACTCGAACGCGATGCGGTAGTTCACTTTGTCGATATGATCGGTAGTATACGTACGTTCGACGCCGTTTTCATCCTCTACCGTGATATCCATGAAGGACACCTGTTCGGATGTGAGTTCGATCGGGCTGGACAGCGGTTCGCTGGGCGGCGGCATCGGAAGGTCGACGGTAATGACGGCATTGCCACCTTCGCCACGGCTGACGATAACACCGTTACCGGGGAGGTTCTCATCGACTTCCCACTCGGGATCGAAAAGCATATTGACACGCTTGCTGTCTGCCTGTGCCAGAAGTGCCGTCGCAGCGATGGCGAGGACGAGCATGGTCGTTACGAAGCGGGGAATTCTGTTCATGGATTCTCTCCTGATGTGTGATGGATATATTGCTGTTCCGATAATTATCAGTCCTTGAATTCGAGGGCGATACCGAACGAGGCCGTCTGGTCGAGCTGCCTTCGAGCCGAGTAGTTCGTATCGTACACGAGCCGAACGTCATACTTGAATGCAAAGATCTTGTATGTCAATGCGGTTTCGAATTCCGCCACGGCATGCGGATTCTCAAAAAACGATCCGAGGTCTCCTTTCGATAGCGCGATACCAAAGGTCCGTGCAGAAAATTTCAGGTCGTCGGTGATATCGTTGAGATATTCAATGCTGAGCAGACCGCTGTACCCGGATTCCAGCTTCACGCTGCGTGCCTTGCGAATGGCGGAGAGCGGATTATCAGGATCGACGTTGAGGCGCCGTTCCTCGGTCAGGAGGAAATTGCTCGTCAGTGTCTGCTGGAAGGCATAACCCACACCGTACCGCATGCTTAAACGCTGCGACTTGTCATCCGATTTCCACTCGAGCCATTGCCCGACGTACAGGGTTTCATAGAAAAACGCCGGATCCATGAAGGATGTTTGTATCCCATCGCGCTCGCCATGCGCCATGTCGGTCTCCATGGACAGCTCGAGAAAGAGACTGATGTCATATTCCTCTGAAAGGTGAACGGATGGAATGACAGAGATGATGAGGTCATCTTTCAAATTGCGTGGAGAGGCATCCGAATATGCTTCCCGCTTGAAATCCGCATTGAGGTACGATTTAATATGCACATCCCACAGGTCAAACGATACGTTGGCCCTCAGACGTCCGAGCAGTGTCATCACGAGCGCCTCCGAATCCTTGCTCTGCTCGGTCCCCATCAGGAAGGTAAACGATGGACGCACGAGGTAACTGAACTCGCCGGATGATCGTTTCTTCAGCGCTCCCTGTGCCGACGCAACGGATGACGCCAGCAGAAGCACCAGCAGTGCAAGCAGCAGTCTTTTCATGCAGGACTCGTTTCTATCTCATGTTCCGGTGTCTCTCTCAGAGAAACCGTCTCGCTCTCAGCCGACTGTGAACAGCCGATCAGCGGCAGCCGGAACTAGTTGAATACGTGTAACGATTGATTACGCCGTAAGATATCCTCCGCGGCAGGTATGATGCAATGACGCATCCAGTTTTTCCCGTTGACGACCATTTTTACTATATTTTCATCGACTTCCCGAGAGAATCAACTATTATCCTCACCCGAAGCAGACAGGGTCGCATGTCCGTTAGTGTTTTTCGATCATCTCACGTATTGCTGGTGTTTCTCTGTCTCGTCATTTGCCCGGCCGCCAGCCTGCAATCAGCGGTACCGGACAGCCTCGTCCGCCGCCTCACCGCCGTGCCGCCGTCCGTTGAACGGGTGGATATCCTCAATGACATTGCGTGGCAGATCCGCCACAACGCTCCCGACGAGGCCTTGGCGTATGCGCTGCGTGCCGAGCACCTGGCGGATTCGCTCGACTACTCTCTCGGACGTGGCTGGGCGTTTCGTAACCGCGGGGTAATTCAGTACATCCAGGGGAACTATGCCAATGCCATGACGCTGAATCTCGAGGCCCTGCGCATTTTCGAAGCGGAGGAACTGGACGAAGGCATTGCGTCGACCTACATCAATATCGGTTTGATCCAGTGGCAGACGGGAAATACGGATGATGCTCTGCAGTATTTCCTCGATGCGCTTCCTCTCAAGGCCTCACAGCGTATCACCGCGACGGCCAACGCCAACCTGGGACTGATGTACACCGAGAAAGCGGAATATGAAAAGGCGCTGCGCTACACACGCATTTCTCTCGAACTCTGCCGGCAGATGAACGACAGCCTCGGCGTATCCCGCAGCCTGAATAATATCGGATGGATCTACGAACTGCAGCTCGACTTCGACAAGGCGCTGCGCGAGTATCGGCGCAGCCTCGCCATCCGTGAGAACCTCGGCGACAAACGCCGCATTGCGAGCGTGTGCATCAGCATCGGTTCGGTGCTTTCGGAAAAGGGGCAGTATCGCCGTGCGCTCGATTTCCTGCAGCGGGCGCATGCTCTCGGCCGCGGCATCGGTGAGCGCAAGCTGGTCGAAGAGGCCTACATGTATATGGCGGAAGCCTATGCGGGCCTGGGTGCGTACGAGGAGGCGTACCTCCTCAAAACTCGCTATATCGCCATCAAGGACTCACTGCTCGATCAGCAGATCTCCAACGACATCGCCAAGCTCAAGGCCAATTTCACACTGGAACAGGCCGAGAAAGAGGTCGAACTGCTGAAGCGCACCAACCAGCTGCAGGAAACCATCGCCTATGCCACCTCCGGCGGGCTCCTGCTCGTCCTGATATTCTCGATCATTTCGTTCTTCGGATATCGCAGCAAGGTTCGGATCAACCGACAGCTGCAGGCGACGCAGAAGCAGCTCATTGTGCAGGAAAAGCTCGCCTCTCTCGGACAGCTCACCGCGGGTATCGCGCACGAGATTCAGAATCCGTTGAATTTCATCAATAATTTTTCAGCCGTATCAGGCGAGCTCATCGAGGAACTGCAGGACGATAATATCGATGCGGAGGAGCGCGAGCACATTCTGAATGATCTCAAACAGAGCGTGTCGAAAATCAATGAGCACGGCTCACGTGCCGACGCTATCGTCCGCGGCATGATGACGCATGCACGCAGTTCCTCGGAAGACTCCCAGGTAACGGATATCAACGCCCTGCTGGGGTATGTCGTCGATCTGGCTTCGCATGGGACAAAAGCCATGCAGTGCAAGAAGAAACTCGAGTTCCTCAAGGAGTTCGAACCGTCCCTTCCCTCCATCAATGTCGTGCCGCAGGATCTCAGCCAGGTGTTCCTCAACATCATGAACAATGCCATCGACGCCATGAGCGAACGTTGTCTTACCAGTGACGACGATGATTTTTCACCCAGCATCAGCGTACGTACCTGCGTCGAAGGCTCCAAGCTCGTCGTGCGCATCCGCGACAACGGCATGGGCATGCCCGAGTCGGTGAAGAACCGAATTTTCGAACCGTTTTTTACCACCAAGGAAACGGGCAAAGGAACGGGGCTCGGCCTGTCAATCAGTTACGACATCATCGTTCAGAAATACGGAGGGACGATGAACGTACATTCCAGGGAAGCGGAATACACGGAGTTTGAAATCATGCTGTCGGTGAATCTGTAAGAAGATTCCATTTGTTCAGCGAAGTGGGACGGTTACCACCTTGCTGCGTGCGCTTTCCACGCCGCCTTCACCGATCACGGTGAGATAATATGACACCAGTTTCACACGACCGGGTTTTTTGTCGACGTATTCCTGCAGGTTCGGCTTCAGTTTCCGAATCAACTGCGGCTTCTTACCTCGGACGTACCTGTAAAGTCGCAAGCCCTTGATACCGGGCTGCACGACCTCATCCCAGGTGAGATGCACGCTCCGCCGCTCCTTCCAGGCGCGCAGATTTCCCGGAGGATAGTATTCAACACCTGCAATGCGCACAGCAGCCGCGGCGCTCATGTCGCTGGTGTCCTGCGTGATGCTCACCACTCGTACGGCGTAGGACGTGGCGCTTCCGGGAGGCAGATCATGGTCTGTGTAATAGTTCTGCCACGAAGCTTGCAGGGTGTCCGCCACAGCTGTCATCCGTTTGTCCTTCTCACCTTTCCGGTATACAAGGTACCCGAGTATCGAAGGATCACGCGCGTTGACGGTATTCCACGACACATGAACAGTGCTGCCATCGGCGACAGCCTCGATATCCAGGGGTGCGGCAATATTCACCGGTGTCACCGGAATCGCACTGACAGTATCAGAGAGCACACTGCTCACGTGACTGCTTGTCACCGACTGCAGCGCGTACATATAGGCTTGCGCCGGTTGTAATGCGGAGGACGTATCGACAAACACCCCCTGCTCCACAGGAAGCAGTGGCGACAGCAATTTCATCGGTGCCTGGAATCCGTCTGACCGATAGACGTAGTAGCCCTTCAGGTGTTGATTCCTGTCCGGAGCCCAGCTGATGCGAATACCATCCTCGATCGCTCTGGCCTGCACACCGTTCGGCGGAGTCGGCACAACGCTGCTTTTGAACATCCCGAAGATCACGGCACTCGCGACCGAGCGCAGTCCACCCGGACCAATGAGCCGGAAACGGTAGTAATACCGCTGCATCGGTTCGACTGTTACATCCAGGAATGATGTATCCGTGGGCGCTGCGGTGAAGAGTTCGACAAAGCCGGAGTCGATCTTGGGACCGCGCTCGATAACGATACCATGCACGGCTGAGAGTTCGCGCAGATTCCACCGAATCCGTATTCCCGCGGTATCCACGGAGTATGCTGCCAGGTGATCCGGGAGGGGGACCTGGCGCATCTGGAAGGTGATCACCGTAGCGGTATCGCTCGGCCGCCCGATGTTGCGGAAATAATCCATCGGTTCGGCGTAGTACTGGTACAGCTGGCCATGCTCCACGGTCTTGTCATAGAGCGAACAGAACACGGTATCATTACGTGAGACCAGGGACATGCTCACCGTACAGCAGCTGTCCTCTCCTCCAAGCGGCAGCGGAGAGAACGGTCCGTCGATGCCCATGCGCCGAAACACACGAAAAGCAGCGGGCGGGTGCCCCTCTCCCGCTCTCCAGGTCACCTGTGCCGACATGGTTTCACCATGCGTATGAACGGTGCGCAGCTGTGCGAGGTCGACGAGGCCGGGAAACACGATACCAGGTGTCGTCACTGCGTCCGGCGCCGGACCTGTATCAGTCATTCTTCCGATCCGGTATTCGTAGGCCGCGGCTCGTTCCACCGTGGTATCGAGCCAGCGGACGCCGAGTGCCAGCTGAACGGGCAGAAGACGCCCCGCCATTCCGATATCACGCAGCTGCCGACTTGCCGTCACCCTTCCCCAGAGGGCCGCTGTGTTTATACTGAGGTCGGCCAGTTCGGGAAAACGCTGCATCTGCTGCCTGAACGCCCGATCGAATGCGATTTGAGTTACAGGCGCCGAAACGCGTGCGATCTCCTCCCATGATGAGGCACCGGCTTCCCGGCGCTCTACTCTGTAGGCAGTGTATGGTACCCCCTCCACAGTGGCAGGTAGAATGCTCGTGCCCAGTGCGATGTATACGCCGTCCGGACCAGTACTGATTCCGCCTTCCTGTGCGGTAAGCGGCGTCGTGAAGAGGAGAAACATGAGGCATGCCGTCAATGATACGGCTGCACTGCGTCGCTGCTGATGTTCTGTCATGACTCCCACCTCACTTGAAATAGAACTTGAAGTACTTGTCATCGGAACCGACATACCCCAGAATACCGAGCGTGATGCTGGCACTGAGCGATTCCTTGTCACACATATCGCAGCAGCAATCGCTGTCGCAGAATCCCCAGCCCGCGTAGGTCTCGCCGTACAGCGTGATGGGGAAGTCACCCTGCACATACCATTCGCCATTGGATTGGTACATGCCCTCGATGTTGGGTTCAATAAGGATACCGGCCGTCAATCCCGCACAGGCAATCCCGATGGAGGCGCCGATGCCGGCTTCGAGGTTTCCGATGGCCCGCAGTGCGATGAAGTAGGTGTCCACCGGACCGAAATTCATCCCGAAGCGCGCGTTTGCTCCCACCTGACAGGTCAGGTGTGCCGAGACAAGCCCGAAATCAAACTCGAAGTTCGGACAGAAAACGGGTGGAGGAAATTTGACCGTCCCTTCGAAGAAGAAACCGTTGAAATCATGGAATTGCGGCGGCAGTCCCACATTGTTGTAGGAATAGGATGCAAAATCGTCGAGTTGCTGCTGAGTGAGCAGGAAATCACCGACGGCAAAAATGGCTGAACCATCCACCTTGGGTGAGGGCAGCTCGAAGGACGCGTACACGAAGAAATACCAGCCTTTCCCGACGCCGCTGATGACCAGGTGGGCTGCACCTTCGAGCTTCGTGCCACTCAACTCCTGGCTCACGTACATCGAACCTTCGATCTGCTGATCTTCGAAGTTGTAGACCAGGCTCATTTCGCCGAAGGGAAGGTCAATCTTCTCGACACCGATCTCCTGATCACTGGCGGTGATTTCACCCTGCACGGTGAATTTGAGCCGTCCGCCCTGGCTGTTGTTGATCAGGTCGCCCTCGAACCAGAAGTTCGTCCACGCGTTGTCAGCGACTTCCATCGCTCCTTCCACGTCCGCGAGCCTGACGGTTCCCATGGGGACTTCTTCTCCCGTTTTGACGATGATATCCGTCTTCGTCGGTGTGCGATGGAGCATCGATGCGAGTCGGAATGCCCCCTCCTCGTAAACGTCGACGTTCGCATGATAGCCATTGCTGTCGAACCACTGTGCCGGTTCACCGCCGGTGGATTTGAACTTGATGTTGACCCCGTTCACGAATATCGTTTCGATGATCGGGTCGGGCCGGAACACGATCGTCTCCTGCTCCTTGGCATAGGTCGATATCAGGTTGACAACCGGAAGTGCGGGAATTCCGAGATCGAGATTTCCACCGAGTTCGATGTGTGTGGACTTCGCATACAACTGATCGATCGTGTATTCCGCGACATTGTACAGTGTAACACTGTTTCCACTGAACGGTTTGAAGTATTTACTCCCGCTCGATTTGGCATAAAAGGATTCGAGAAGGATCTGGTCGCCGGATTTCATCCCCGGAAGTGCGTCGATGTATCCGCAGGATGTTTCCCCGGTCGAGGGGGTCGCGCCGACTTTCCAGTCATTCGTTCCGACATCAAACACGAAATAGGGTTCGCCGGTGAATATGATTTCCACCGTATTGGAAAGCGACATGCGGTCGAGCTCATACGTCCCGAACTCGATCTCCGTCGGCAGAATCTGGAGGCCGATAAACGGCACCTGCACGATGACAGCGTCGACGTGACCGCTGTCGAGGCGGAAACCGTTCTGGTCCAGGGTCCATGACGACGCGTGCATGTTCCATTCACCTGCGAGCGGAATAACCACCGGCTGCGTGCTGTGTATCTCCTCAAGGTAATCGTGGTGCGCACGGACCGGACCCACATCGACAGCGAGATCTGCTGTTTCGATGTTTTCGATGTTCGTATGCAGGATGGTCGGAAGGACGAGCGTATCGCCCCGGAAGAAACACGCCGCAGAATCGACGTCAGACGGGAACGAATACAGAGTGTACTGCAATGCGCTGCCGTCTTCCATACATGCGTAGAAACCGCGTTCGTCGCCATGTGCCGGGGAAGCATCAGATGTCAGTGAAGGCACCGTGAGTCTGTCTGGCTGCAGCAGGTCCGTCGCAAGGGCGATCTGGGTAGTTCCAAAATCGAGCGAACCACTGGCGAACTGGAACGAAGCGGGATTCACTGTCACTCCCCCGCGCACCTCCCCACGTTCACCACTTTTTGTCAGATGGATTCCGTTCACTGCGTCGTACTGGGTTGCGATGAAATGGCCGAAGGCCTCGAGATCCACTTCATCCGCGAGCGTGACAAGCGGCAAGGTCTCGGGTTCAGCCAGTGGCAGCCCATTTGCGTTCGTTTCACTTGAGGGGACTATCACGACAGCATCGAATGCCAGCGTGCTGCTCGATTCCTCGAGGCTGAACTGATCGTTCCCGGGCAGTTCGACAAAGTTACCCGACAGCAGCACTTTTCCGCCGGTGG